>NZ_JARCCZ010000027.1:0-75637 GCF_048957775.1 Pseudarthrobacter sp. CC4
GCCGCCTACCCCTACCAGCAGGCCTACCTGCCCTACAACCGCCTCATCGACGGAACGGTCCACGACTGGTGACCACGCGCTGCTGACGGCCGGTTATTACCGCGCCCGGTCACGAGGTGGCGTGCCCGGGCGCGGCATTGCCGGCATGATTGGCGGGGCAGCCGCGCTGGCCACCACTCCCTTCAGCCCCTGGCGGCCCTGCCGGGAATGCTTCACCGGGCAGCGCATTGGCGGCCGGCACCCCACGACCTGGGATTCCAATGGATGAAAGCCACCTTGGCGTGGGCCGGGGCGGAGGCGGTCCAGCGCCGGCCTCCGCCGGACAAGCCGCCCCCTACGACTCGCACTCCCGGCAGTACTTCTTGCCGTCCTTCTCCCTGGCGAGCTGGCTGCGGTGGTGCACCAGGAAGCAGGACATGCAGGTGAATTCGTCGGCCTGGACCGGCACCACCTGGATCAGGAGTTCCTCGTTCGAGAGGTCCGCCCCGGGCAACTCGAAGCTGTCCGCGAGCTCGGCCTCGTCCACGTCGGCTATAGCCTCCCGTCGGCCAGACTTCTGGGTCTTCAGCTCCTCGAAGCCGGCGTTCGGCTCTTCCTCGGGCGTCACCCGTGGAGCGTCATAGTCAACTGACATTGATGCGTTCTCCTGTCGGCTGGAAGCAGTTCGTTCTGAACAGAGCAACAACATGAAGGCGGGCCGCGTTATTCCCGACGGTTAAGTAGGTAGACTGATCTAACTACTTTTGACCCAAGGAGCCGCTTTGTCCCTCCCGGAGATTGCCCGATCCGCCGCTCCCACTGCTTCCGCCGGTGCAGCCGCCGCCGCGCCAGCCCGTGCCGGCTCGACCAGGCGTAAGGCCCGAATACTGCTGCTTGACGCTGCAGCCCGGCTCTTCTACGCCCAGGGTGTGGGGGCCACCGGCATCGACGCCATCACCGCTGAAGCCGGCGTGGCCAAGAAGAGCCTCTACAACAATTTCTCCTCCAAGGCGGAGCTGGTGGCGGCCTACCTGGAAGCCCGGCATTCGGAGTGGCTTGGCCTCTACCGCCGGCGGCTGGAAACCGCGAAGACTCCGCGGGAACGGGTGCTGGCCGTCTTTGACGCGTACATGGACCACGCGAATTTCGCCTACCGGGACGGGTTCAGGGGATGCGGGCTGCTCAATGCAGCAGCGGAACTGCCCGCGGGGGCGGCCGGGCGGGCGGCGGTCCGGAAGCACAAGGAAGAGGTTGAGGAGCTGCTGGCCGGGCATGTCGCCGAACTCCTGCCAGGGGATGAGCGTGCCGCGGGGCTGGCCCGGCACCTGGCTTTCCTGCTTGAGGGTGCCATGGCCAGGGCAGGGCTGGAAGGGGACGACCAGCGCCTGAAGGACGGCCGGACCATCGCTGCCCGGCTGTTGGAGGGGCTGTGAACCCGGGAACCGGAGATTTCAAAGTGCCGCTCTGGGGCGCTTTATGCGTTGCCGTCGCATCCGTGCTGTGGGGAACCACGGGCACGGCTGCCACCTTCGCCCCGTCGTTGAGTCCGTTGGCCGTGGGCGCGGTGGCCATGGGTATCGGCGGCCTGCTCCAGGCCCTTTACGCCGTCGGTGCCATCGCGGGGCAGTGGCCGGGCCTGCTGGACCGCTGGCGACTGGTGTCCCTGGGTGCAGCGGCGGTGGCCGTCTATCCCCTCGCCTTCTACAGCTCGATGCGTCTTTCGGGGGTAGCAGTGGGAACTGTGGTTTCCATTGGCTCGGCGCCGGTGGCGGCCGCCCTCATCGAGCGCTTCGCGGACGGAAAGCCGCTCACCCGCAGGTGGATGGCCGGAGCTTTCCTGGGTGTCACGGGCGCAGCAGTGTTGTCCTTCGCCGGGCACGGGCAGGCAGCCGGTTCCCCCGGCGAGTCATGGACGCCATTGGCGGGAATAGCCCTGGGCCTGGTGGCCGGTGCCACGTATGCACTGTATTCCTGGGCAGCCCACCGCCTTATCGGCGGAGGGCTGTCCACGCGGGCTGCCATGGGAACTGTCTTCGGCCTCGGTGGGCTCCTGCTGATGCCCGTGCTTGCGGCAACCGGCGCGCCCCTGCTGGAATCCTGGACCAATTTCTCGGTGGGTGCCTACATGGCACTGGTTCCGATGTTTGCCGGCTACGTCCTGTTCGGCTGGGGCCTGGCCAGGATCCGGGCCAGCACTGCCACCGGCATTTCCCTGCTTGAAACGGTGGTGGCTGCGGTCCTGGCGGTGCTGGTGGTGGGTGAACGGCTGCCGCCGCATGGTTGGCTTGGCGCCGCCGTCGTGATTTTCAGCCTGTTCATCCTGACGCCGCGCAAGCCGGCCGCCGGCCCGGAGCCAGGGCCGCTACCGCCGTCGTAGTTCCGCGAACTCAATCGACGGGACGATCGCGCCGGCGTCCCGCTCCACGAAGTTGGTTCCCGGCGGCACAACGTCATCGATGGCGTCCAGAACGGATTCGCTGAGATGGACGTCCGCTGCCCGCAGGTACGCCTGCAGGTGTTCCTCACTGCGGGGCCCGATGATGACACTGCTGATGGCGGGGTGGCTGAGGGCGAACCCGACGGAAAGGTCCACCAGCGAAAGCTCCAGCTTGTCCGCCAGCCTGGCGAGTGCATCGGCAGCCAGGAGCTTGCGTTCGCTGGCGGGCCCGGAGATGTCGTACCGGCCGGGCAGTGAATGCACGCGGGTGGGTGCCTTGCCGGATTCCAGGACGAAGCTGCCGGACAGCCAGCCGCCGGCCAGCGGCCCGTAGGCCAGGACGCCCAGCCCGTATTGCTGGGCAATGGGCAGGACGTCGCGTTCGTTGCCGCGCACCAGCATGGAGTACGGCACCTGGTTTCCCAGCGGCGGGATGAGGTGGTTGGTGGTGGCCAGCCACTGTGCCTCCACAAGCTGCGCCGGGGTGAAGACGGACGTGCCGTAATAGAGGATCTTGCCCTGGCGGATCAGGTCGTTGAGGGTGGTGATGGTCTCCAGGACATCGGTGTTGTAGTCCGGCCGGTGTGCCTGGTAGAGGTCGATCCGGTCTGTCTGGAGCCGGCGGAGGCTGCCCTCCACCGCCTGGGTGATCCAGCGGCGCGAGTTTCCGGAATGGGCCGGGTTGGCGCTCATCTGGCCATGGAACTTGGTGGCGAGGAAGACGTCGTCGCGCCGTCCGCGCAGAGCCTGGCCCACCACCTGTTCCGACTCGCCCTGCGAATAGACATCGGCGGTGTCGACGGCGGTGATCCCGGCGTCCAGCGCAGCCTGGATGATCCGGATGCCCTCATCGGCGCCGGTGGGGGCGCCGTGCGGTCCGCCGCTGCCCTCGCCGAAATTCATGGTGCCCAAAGTGAGCGGGCTGACCGGGGTCCCCGACCGACCGAATACCCGCAGTTCGCTGAGGCTCATCCCCGGTTCCTCCCGTTGCCTTGCCACTAATGCCTTCGATCGTCATGAGGCTACACAGCTTCACGCGGGGCTGGCAGGCATACGCCTTAGTCCTTCGCTTTTCTTCGCACGGAGTAACGCAGGAGCCCGGGCGTGACGAATTATGGCGGGCGTTTCCCCCGCGGATCCGCTTATATTGGTGCATGGGCACCCCGAGCAATGATGAACAGTTCATCAAGTTGCATGACCTGATTATTAGCAGCAGCAACGTGAACGACTTCCTCACGGAGCTCTCCGAAGTGGCTGCATCCGCCCTGAGCGAGTCGGCGGGTTCGCGGGTTGAGTGCGGCGTGACATTGCGGCGACGCAAGCGCAGCGCCACCGTGGCGGGCAGCAGCGACCGGGCCAGGGAACTGGACAGGCTCGAGCAGGCTCTCGGTGAAGGCCCGTGCCTGGCCTCGCTGGAGACCATGCAGCCTGTTGTCCTGGCTGACGTGGACACCGATACCCGCTGGCCGGAGTACCAAAAGATCTTGGCCGCCAACGGCTGCCGGAGTGTGCTGGGCGTGCCCCTCGCCCTGGATGAGGACCAGGCAGCGGCCCTGAATTTCTTCGCCTCGGAATCCGGCGTCTTCTCCGACGCTGTCATCAGCAGGGCCCAGGGTTTTGCCGACCAGGCGGGACGGGCCGTGCGGCTGGCCCTGCAGATCGCGGACGCCCGGAACATGGCAGACGACCTCTCGGCCGCCCTGCAGAACCGCACCACCATCGATCTGGCGTGCGGGGTGATCATGGCCCAGAACCGTTGCTCGCAGGAAGAAGCCATGGCGCTGCTCACGAAGGCGTCCAGCCACCGGAACCAGAAACTGAGGGACCTCGCCGCGGAAGTCCTGAGCCGGGTGAGCTCCGGCTCCGTCAGCACGCACTTTGATCCGTAGCCCCGCGAGGTTTAACGGGTGAAGCCTGCAACGGGCAGCCTGTGGAGGCGCTGCCCGTTGCAGGCTGATCTGCGGCCGGGGCGCTGCGTTACGAAACGGCCGCCAGGGTGTATTCGAACCGGCCGGGCCCGACGTCGGCAGGCGCCCGCCCGGGCAGCTCCACCCTGGCGGTGGTTCCGGTGGGGACTTCGATCTCCACTGTGTGTCCCGTTCCGGTGCGCTGCCAGGAGATGGAAGCCCGCCCGTAGGGCGTTTCGTGGACCGCGGCCGCGGAGGTTAGCCCGCCGCCAGGCCGGGGGCGGAAAAGAATTCGCTTGTATCCGGGCTCCAGGGGTGCAAGGCCCGCCACCGAGCGGTGCATCCAGTCCGCCACCGCGCCCAGGGCGTAATGGTTGAAGGACGTCATTTCCCCGGGATTGACAGTGCCGTCGGGAAGCAGCGAGTCCCATCGTTCCCAGATTGTGGTTCCGCCCTGAGCCACGGAGTAGAGCCAGGAGGGGCACTCCTTCTCCAGGAGCAGGTCATACGCCGTCTCCAGTTCGCCAACGTTGGTAAGCGCATCTGCGATGACCGGGGTGCCCGCGAAGCCGGTGGCGATGCGGTTGCCCGCCTCGCGGACCAGTTCTGCGAGCCGTTTGCCGGCCAGCTGACGGAGTTCGCCGTTGGGAAACAGGCCAAAAACGATGGCCAGGGCGTAGGCAGTCTGGGCGTCACTGGTCATGCGCCCGTCAGGGAGGATGTATTCCCTTGCGAACGCCTCCGAGGCCGCACCTGCCAACTCCAGGTAGCGGAGTTCGTCGTCGGCCTTGCCCAGGACCCCGGCCATCTTTGCCAGGTGCCGTGCCGACCAGGCAAAGTAGGCGCTTGCCACTAGATGGCGGTCCGTTTTGGCTTCGCTCGGTTTCTCCGGGGGTGCGCTGGGGTCCAGCCAGTCGCCAAGCTGGAACCCCGTATTCCAGAGATGGCCCTCGCCAGCCAGTGAGTCCAGCAGATCCACCCAGGCCTTGGCGCTCTGGTACTGGTCAGCCAGGATCTTCGCATCGTTGAACCGCTCGTAGAGCACCCATGGCGTCAGGACCGCAACATCCCCCCAGACGGCGCCCGGGCGTACCGGTGTCCAGTAGTCCCCGCCGGGAATGACGGGCACGTACCAGGGCACGGTTCCGTCCGGCGCTTGTTCCGCCGCCACGTCCTTCAGCCAGGACGAGAGCATGCCGGAGCAGTCGTAGAGGAAAGTGGCAGTAGGCGCGAACACCTGCAGGTCACCGGTCCAGCCAAGACGCTCATCCCTCTGGGGACAGTCAGTGGGAATGTCCACGAAGTTGCCCTTCATGCTCCAGCGGACGTTTTCGTGCAGCCGGTTGAGGTTGGGGTCGGAGCACTCAAACCAGCCGGTGCGGGCCATGTCCGTGTGGTACACCCGGGCCGTCACGTTCGCCGCCACATCTCCGCCTGTCCAGCCGCTGATCTCGGCGTAGCGGAAGCCGTGGATGGTGAAGCGCGGCTCCCACGTTTCGGTTTCTCCGCCAGCCAACCTGTAAACGTCAGTGGCGGCCGCGCCGCGCAGGGGACGGGTGTAAAGCTCGCCGCCTTGGAGGACCTCGGCATGGCGCAGGGTCACTTCGTTCCCCGCTTCGCCCTGCACATTGATTCGCAGCCGCCCCACAAGGTTTTGCCCGAAGTCCAGGATGAGTTTCCCCGACGGCGACGTGGTCACCGTCACCGGCACCACCTCGTCGGTGCATCTCACCGGCGGCCCTTCGGGGGCCACCAAGGTGGCCGGGTCGCGGGGGACCTCGACGACGGGCTGCCACCCGCCGTCGTCATATTCCGCCTTGCTCCAGCCTGCAGGAAGCAGGCGGGCGTCGTATTCCTCGCCTTCGTAAAGGCCGGTGAAGAGAATCGGGCCGAAGGAGGCCTTCCATTGCCCGTCCGTCCCCACCACGGTGACCGAGCCGTCGTCGTGCGTTACCTGCAGCTGGGCAAGCAGCGCCACCTTGTCGCCATAGAGGTTGCGGTGCCCGCCCTGGAACCCGAAGCGGCCCCGGTACCAGCCGTCAGCGAGCCACGCCCCCATTGCGTTCCGGCCCTCGGCGAGGTGGTCGGTGACGTCGTAGGTGTAGTAGCGAAGCCGCTCGCCGTAGACAGTCCAGCCGGGCGAAAAGGCGTCCGTCCCGATCCGGGTTCCGTTGAGTTCCATCTCATACAGCCCGTGGGCGGTGACATACAGGCGGGCGGAGGCCACGGGCCGGGGAAGCTCGAAGCCGCGGCGCAGCAGCGGCGGGCGCCGGTCTGAGTCGCGGTCCTCGTCCCAGGCGGGGCTGACGGGGGTTGCTTCCCAGTCATCGGGGGAGAGGAGGCCCGTTTCGACGGCGGCGGCCCGGCTCCAGTCGCTGGGCGCATCCCCTGCCGTCCCCCAGACCCGGACGCTGACTTCCGCACGCTGGCTGGAGCGGAGCGCCGGGGCAGGCCACGGCTGGAGGACGGATTCCCCGGTCTGGATGCGGCCGCTGGTCCAGCGGCCTGCCTCGGTGGTAATGGCTGCCTCGTAGGCAACCTGTGCCCAACCCGGCGCGGCGCGTGTTTTCCAGGAGAAGCGGGGTGTTCCGGTTCCAATGCCCAGGGCATCGGGGAGATGCTCGAAGGTCACCGGTTGGACGGCGGCTGTCATGGCGTGCCCTCTTCCTTGCAGGGGTGATGAACGGGGAGTGGGAAAGCCCCGCGGATGACTTGGTGATGTTGGGTTTGCCGGGAGCTAGCCCTTGACCGCGCCGGCGGTCATGCCCGCCACGATCTGGCGGTTGAAGAACAGGTACATGACCAGCGGCGGGATGGTGATCAGCAGGATGTTCATGAAGAGCAGGTTGTAAGCAGTGGTGAACTGGCTCTGGAAATTGAACAGGGTCAGCTGGACCGTGGCGTTGGCATCTCCCGGGAGGAAGTACAGCGGGTGCTGGAAATCGTTGAACACGGCAACCGACTGGACCACGATCACCGTGACGATGACGGAGCGCAGCAGCGGGAAGATCACCCGGAAGAACAGCCTTACCGGCCCGCAGCCGTCAATCACTGCGGCTTCGTCCAGTTCGCGGGGAATCGTGGAGATGAAGGCGCGGAACAGCATGATGCAGAAGGACAGTCCGAACGCCACTTCAATGAGGATCAGCCCTGGGAGGGTCTTGAAAAGGCCGAGTCCCTGGAGGACCCAGATCGTGGGAACCACTGCCGGCGGGATGATCAGCCCGGAAAGGATCAGGAAGTTGATGAGCGGGTTCCAGCGGCTGCGGCGGCGCTGCAGGACCCAGGCCACCATGGCCGCCAGGATAACCATCACGGCCACGCTGGCAACGGTGAGGATGGTGCTGTTGACGAAGGCGGTGACCAGCATGAACCGCCTGGCTGACAGGACTTCCTGGAAGTTCTCGACGAGGGCGAAGTTGGTAGGCCAGGAGAACTCCAGCCGGTTCGCCTCCCGGCGGTCCTTCATGGCCGTCAACACCATAAAGAGCAGGGGGACGACGAAAAGTACGAATGTGGTGGCGATGGCCAGGATTCCGAGGCCGTACCGTTTCAGTGCGGTGGTCATGCCTCCACCTCCTTGCGGTTCAGGAACATTGACAGGGGCACGATGACGGCCGTGACGATCAGGAAGAGCACCACGTTGCCCGCCGTGGAGAGGCCGTAGAAACCGGCCTGGTACTGCTTGTAGATGACGGAGGCGATGACGTCGGAGGTGAAGCCGGGGCCACCCTTGGTCATGGCCCAGATCAGGTCGAAGGAGCGCAGGCCGCCGATGAGGGAAAGAATGATCACGGTGGCGGTAGCCGGGCGGGCCAGCGGAACGGTGATGTTCCAGAAGCTCTTGAACGAGCTTGCGCCGTCCACTTTCGCGGCTTCGAAGTATTCCTGCGGGATGGACACGATTCCGGCGATGAAAATCACTGTTGCCAGGCCGACGCCTTTCCAGACGTCCACAAGGGCAACAGACATGAGTGCCCAGGCGGGGTCAGTGAGCCATTTAGGCCCCTCGATACCCACAACGGCCAGCGCTTCGTTGATCATTCCCCGTGAGGGGTCCATGAGCACGGTGAACACGATGCCGACGCCGATACTGCTGAGGAGGACAGGGAAGAAGATCACGGAGCGCAGGTAGCCGCGGGCGATGATCTGGGAGGTGAGCAGCACGGCCAGCAGCATCCCGAGGACCACCTTGATGCTGGAGGTCACCAGCCCGTAGATGAAGGTGTTCGTAAGGCCCTTGAGGAGCGCCGGCTCGGAAAAGAACTGGACGAAATTGTCCATGCCGATCCACGTAAACTCGGTCAGGTTCCACCGGGTGAAGCTGAAGAAGAACGAGGCGAAGGTGGGGACTAGGAACAGGGTTGTGTAGATCAGGGCGGCCGGCAGGTAGAACCAGTAGGGGTAGGGCGACTTGCCCTTGCTCCTTCTGGCTGCCGCTGGTTTAAGGGCCCGCCTGGCCGGAGCGGCCACTGTGGTGTTGGTCATGTCAGTATCTCCAAGGTTGCCGTCCGGGCCGGAGCGCGGCCCGGACGGCAAGGGTGGTAATGAAGGCTAGTTCCAGCCGGGCAGGTTGAGCTGCTGTGCCTGCTTCTTGACGTCCTCGTCGTAGAGGGCGGCGCCGTCCTTGGCGGAGCGGATTCCGGAGCCCACCTCAACGGTTATCTGTTCGAGGGCAGGGCCCTTGACGGGGGACAGGAATTCGAGGGCCGGGCTGTTCCTGGACTTGTCCTCGAAGAACGGAAGCATGTCCTTCACCGCGGTGGGGACGTCTGCGGGGAGGTCGCAGCCCTCCACGAGGTAGGGGCCGTTCGCGCCGACAGCTGCAGTCTGGGAGGCGCAGCCTTCCTTGCTCGCCACGAATGCCAGGAACTTCTTGGCCTCTTCGACGTTTTTCGTGGACTTGGGGAGGTAGATGCCGCCGGGCAGCCAGACAGTCAGCGGGTTCTTGGCGGCATCGTCGCCCGGCAGGGGGAAGAGCCCGATGTCGTTGAGCTGGTCCGGGAAACTCACTTTCAGTTCCGGCAGGGCGAAGCTCAGGATGGGGTACTGGGCGCCCTCGCCGTTGGCCAGCTTCTCCAAGGCCTGCGGATAGGTAGTGGATGCGAAGTCCTCGTTGAAGAGGCCCGCTTTGTAGGCTTCCTCAAGGTGTTCGAAGCCCTTGACGGCAGCCGGATCCGTCGCGAATTTGACCTTGTTGGCGGTGTAGTCCTCGGCGAAGGTGGGATTCACGGCGGCTACGTTCGCGAAGTCGCCCAGGACGAAGAGCTGGGAAGTCCAGGTGGTCTGGTAGGACTGGATGATGGCCGCTGTTCCGGATTCCTTGATCTTGCGGCTGTTCTCCATGAACTGGTCCCAGGTCTTGGGAACCGAGAGGCCGAGTTTCTCGTAGACCTTCTTGTTGTAAAGCACCGCGCCGGCCGAGCCGGTGCCGACAGGAACGCCGTACACCTCTTTGCCGGCGGTCACCACGGGCTTGAAGGAGTCCGAGACGTTGTCCATGTAGGACTCGGCCGTGAGGGGGACGAGGTTCTGCTCCGGGTTGATCTGCTGGAAGAGGGAGCCGGTGTTATAGGAGAACAGGTCCGCCATGTCGCCGGTGGCGAGCTTGGTCTTCACGATGTTGTCACCGTCGCCGCCCTGGGGGCGGGTCTCTATCTCAACCTTGATGCCCGGATTGGCCGCAGTGAAGTCCTCGGCGAGCTTTTCGGCGTAGGTGATGGTGTTTTCCGTGTTGTCGACCAGCCAGGAGATGGTCTTTGCATCCGTGCTGCCGCCTCCGCTGGCGGAACAGCCGGTAAGCACCAACGCCGCTGCGGTGACGCATCCGGCAAGGACGGGCCAGCGCCGTCTGGGGGTGATATTCATCTTTACCTCCTCGTAAAGCCGCAGGTCCTGCCGGTCCTGTGGAACGTTTCAAAACGGATGCTTCCCGGGGGAATGTCCGGAAGTGTGGCTTTTGTAGATCGGTCTACGTTTTTACTGTAAGCGAAGTCACGGAGGTAAGCAAGGGATTTTCGTAGATCAGTCTACAATTTCTTGTGGGGCTACCAGGGAGGCTGGGACGTGAACGGACATCCGAAGAGGGCGACGATCAGTGACGTCGCGGAGCATGCAGGAGTGTCGCGTGCCGCAGTTTCGAAGGTGCTCCGGGGAGCGTACGGCGTAAGCGACGTCATGAAGGCCCGGGTGGAGGCCTCCATGGAGGTGCTGGGATACCGCCCCTCCGCGCTCGCGAGGGGGATGCGGGGCCGGAGCTTCACCCTGGGGGTCTTCGTAGTGGATCTTTCGAACACGTTCGTTACAGTCCTGATCGAGGGCATCCGCGCTGAGGCTGGACGCCGGGGATACCAGGTGTTCATCGGTGAGGCGAACATGGGGCTTTCGCAGCAGCAGGGGATGATCGAGGCAATGATTGACCGGAAGATGGACGGACTGGTTCTCATCGCCCCGTTCGGTCCGGACGAAGAACTGGAAAAAATCGGGCG
The DNA here is from genome assembly GCF_048957775.1 of Pseudarthrobacter sp. CC4. Lineage (NCBI taxonomy): Bacteria > Bacillati > Actinomycetota > Actinomycetes > Micrococcales > Micrococcaceae > Pseudarthrobacter > Pseudarthrobacter sp. CC4. The sequence continues at coordinate 10,812 of NZ_JARCCZ010000027.1, forward strand.
GATTACTCCAACTGTTGTGCTCGGCCGGCACGGACCAGGACAGAGCTACGACACTGTGGCCAGTGACGATATGGCCGGGAGCGCGCTGATCATCGATCATCTGGTTTCCTTGGGACACCGGCGGATCGCCCACCTCAAGCACGTGGGGAAGGAAAAGAACGAGGCAACCATGCCCCAGATTGTCCGTGCCGAGGGCTACGTTAAGGCGATGGTCCGCCATGGGTTGGCGGACGAGATCGACGTGATCGAAACCAGGTGGAACCACCAGGGCGGCGAGACTGCAGTGGACCTGATGCTGGCGCGCAAGACTCCGCCAACTGCAGTGCACGCCGGCACGGACATGGCGGGGTTTGGTGTGCTTTCGCGGTTGCATGAGCTGGAGGTGCGCGTGCCGGAGGCTTTCTCGGTGGTGGGTTATGACAATGCGTTCGCGGCTTCACTTCCCCAGATCGCCCTTACATCGGTGGACCAGTCCGGGTTCGACATGGGCTCGCTGGCCTCGAAGCTGCTGGTGGAACGTATCGACGGCAGAACTGAGGCCGTATCCACCCTGGTGCAGCCGGCTCTGATGGTCCGCAAAACCACCGGCCCCGCGCCCCTTGGCGTTGTGCCCAGCCGTCGGCTCCTCGGCGAAGGGATAACTGGCTAGCCGGAATCGCCACCTTGTGACCGGGCCGTGATGCGGAACCGGTTTCGTCTCGGCGCCGCCCTGCAATAATCTGAACCAACGGTTGTGCGCGGGGGTGCAGGCGCCCCGGTACAACAGGCAGCAACAGGCAGCACTGTAAGTTCGGGCCACATCACACCAGACGAGGCGGACACGCATGACGGCTTCAGACCAGCAGCACTCATATCGTCCAGGGATGCCAACTGATCCTCCGGGCACCCTCCCTGCTGCGGGGGAAGCTGCTGCCGGCGGAGCCATAGACCCCCACCTGCTCCAGAAGCTCGCGGACGCCCATGGAGTGGGCACTTCCTTCCAGGGCTGGGACGGGCTGCCGCACACTGTGGCAGAAAGTACCCTGATCAAGGTCCTGGCTGCCCTTGGCGTGAAGGCGGACACCAACCCGGCGATTGAGGCCGCGCTGGCGGAAGCGGAACTGGCGCCGTGGCGGCGGATGCTGCCTCCCGCCGTCGTCATCCAGCAGGGCGAGCCGGCGCTGGTCCCGGTCCATGTGCCCGACGGTGCCGCCGTCCGGCTGGGCATTGCCCTTGAGGACGGGGCAGGCACCGTGGACGCCGTCCAGCAGGACGTTTGGGAACAGCCCAAGGATATCGACGGCGTGTCCACCGGCCGTGCCACGTTCGCCCTCCCGCAGGACCTGCCCCTTGGCTGGCACACCCTGACCGCCGAGTCCGGCGGCGCCACTGCCACGGCAACCCTGGTGGTGACGCCGCGCCAGCTCACCACTGCCGAGCCCCTCGAACAGCGCCGCGGCTGGGGGCTTGCCATGCAGCTCTATTCCGTGCGCTCCAAGCGGTCCTGGGGCATTGGCGACTTCGCCGACCTGGCTGACCTGGCTGCCATCAGCGGTGAGCGCGGGGCCGACTACGTGCTGGTCAACCCGCTCCATGCGGCCGAGCCGGTGCCGCCGGTGCAGCCGTCCCCGTATTCGCCGTCCACGCGCCGGTTCTTCAATCCGCTCTACATCCGCATCGAAGCAATTCCCGAGCTGGCCTACCTGAGGCCGCGCAGGCGGGCCGCTGTTGAACAGCTTCGGGAGGAAGTCGCCGGGCTAAACAAGGAGGCCGGCCGGCTGGACCGGAACGCCGTCTATGCCGCCAAACTCCAGGCCCTGGAAATGCTCTATCACGTCCGCCGCTCCCCGGCCCGGCAGGCCGGGTTTGACGAGTTCTGCCGGATCTCCGCGACCGGGCTGGACGATTTCGCGCTCTGGTCCGCCATCCGTGAAGACGTCGCGCCGGACGATCCCCTGTGGACGGACCCGGCCACTTCCCTGGGCACACCGCAGGCTGAAGCACTGCGCGAAAAGCTTGCGGACAGGATCGGATTCCACCGCTGGCTGCAGTGGATCTGCGATGAGCAGCTCGAGGAGGCCCAGAAGGCAGCCCTGCGCTCCGGTATGCGCCTGGGCGTGGTGCACGACCTCGCCGTCGGAGTGGACCACAGCAGCGCCGATGCCTGGACGCTCCGCCACGTGCTTGCTCCCGGCACCAGCGTGGGCGCACCGCCGGACATGTACAACCAGCAGGGCCAGGACTGGGGGCAGCCGCCGTGGCATCCCGCCCGCCTGGCCGAGGCCGGTTACATCCCGTTCCGGAACATGCTGGCCACCGTTCTGCGGCACGCCGGCGGCATCCGGGTGGACCACATCCTTGGGCTTTTCCGGCTCTGGTGGATCCCGGTCGGGAACGCCCCGGGTGATGGCGCCTACGTCCGCTATGACCATGAAGCGCTGATCGGCATCCTGGCACTGGAGGCCCAGCGCGCCGGGGCCGTCGTGATCGGCGAGGACCTGGGCACCTTCGAACCGTGGGTGCGTGACTACCTTGCCGCCCGCGGCATCCTGGGAACGTCCATCCTTTGGTTTGAGTACGACGGCGATTCCCCCCTTGCGCCGGAGAAGTACCGGACGCAGGCACTTTCCAGCGTCAACACCCATGACCTTCCGCCCACCGCCGGCTACCTTGCCGGCGACCACGTGGCGCTCCGCAGTCGGCTCGAACTCCTGGAACGGTCCGAGGAAGAGGAACGGGCCGAGCACAACGCCTCGCTGGAGAAAATGCTGGCCCTGCTGCGCGAGCGCGGCTACCTGCAGGGGGACCCTGGCTCACTGGCGGGGACCGAGGAACAGACCATCGAGGCGCTCCACCTCCTGCTCACCCAGACGCCGTCGGTCCTGCTGGGCGTTGCCCTCGTGGACGCGGTGGGGGAGCGCCGCGTCCAGAACCAGCCCGGCACCACCGAGGCCCTGTACCCGAACTGGCAGGTCCCGCTGGCCGGGCCGGACGGCAGGCCGGTGTTCCTTGACGACCTTCCCGCCAACGCGCGGTTCAACTCGCTGCTGGCAGCGGTGGACGGTGCCCTGCGCAACTAAACGCCACGTGGGCCCACACCCGCAGGGTTCCCTGGCCGAGCTCGCCAGGCTAGGGTGCGGGTGGGGAGGGCCACTTCGCGCCCATCCAATGCTCCGGATGGGGCGCGAAGTGACCCCGCGATTTCGGTTTTCGCGGGGCTCCGCTAGCCGGCCGTGATCAGGTGGCTGAAGTGGTCATAGCGGAAAGTGACCGGGCCGCCGTCGTGCTTGAACACGATGTTGCCGCCCGGGGAACTTCCGCCCGCGCCGTAGCTGACACCCCAGGACCGGTCAAGGGCGGCCTTGAACTCGTACGTTCCCGCGGCGAGATTCGGCACGGCCAGCTTCCAGACGAGGCCGGCCAGGTCCAGCACCAGCTGCGCCTGGTCGCAGGCCGGATCCCAGTCCTTGATGCAGCCCAGTTCGCTGTTCATGCTCCCCGCAGCCGCAACGGCGCCGGGCTGCTGGGAGGCGTACACGGCCGTGATCACGTGCGTGCTGTTGTCATAGCGGAACGTCACGGGGCCGCCCGGATGGTCCAGGGCGATGTTCGGCCCGTTGAGCTTGCCGCCGGCGCCGTAGTTCTCCGCCCAGCCGCCGTTCAGTGCAGCCTTGTACTCGTACTGGCCGGCAGGCAGGTCCACCGTGAGCCGCCAGATCTTGTCGGCCGGGTCCAGTGCCATCCTGGCCTGTGAACACGTGGGCTCCCAGGGCGCCGCGCAGCCCATGGCCTGGTTCAGGGACCCAACCACGGTCACTGAGCCGGGCTGCGGGGCATCGCCCACCGTGACCGTCCGGGCCGCGCTGGCCACGCTGAAACCGGGACCGGTCATTGTGGCCCGGTAGGCCACCTTGGTGCCGTCCTCAAGGTTCGAGATGTCGTCCGTTGCCGAGTAAACGGGTGAGGACCCGTCGGTGGCAACCGTGGTCCACTCGCCGCCGGCCACGCTGCGTTCGAAGGTAACCTCGTGGCTTGCCTTCTCGGGATCGACGGTGGCGCTGAGCTCCACCGAGCCTTTCACGTTGCTGCCTTCCACCGGCTTCTGCAGCGTGATGACGGGTGCGGGAACGTTTGCCGTGCGGGACTGTGACGTGGCGGTGTGTCCGCCGTTGTCCAGTACGGTGGCGCGGTACTCCATCGCCGTGCCGGCGTCGAAGGCCGCCACGTCGTGGAACACCTGGTACGGAGCCGTGTCATCAGTGCCGATGGGCGTCCAGTCCCCGCCTGCTGCCTTGGCTTCGAAGGTGACCTCATAGAACGAGGAACCGCCGACGTCGGCCGTCACCTTGAGGCGCCCGTTGTCACCCTGCGCGGGTGCCGGCTCCTGGAGGACGACGGCGGGCGCTTCCTTGGAGTGCGGGATCCTGCCGGAGGACTGGTACACCACGGCGGAAAGCGGCGGGACGGTGACGGCCAGCTTGCCGTCCGCCGACGTCTTCGCCTCGTCCGCGCCTTCGCCGTAGATCCGCGTGTAGGTGCGCTTGGCGATGTAGGCGGGTACCTCTGCGGTCTGTGCCTGTTCGCTGTTGTTCAGCGCCACGACATACTCGCGCTGGTCCGCCGCATCCGTGCGGGAGAAGGCGTAGATGCCGGGCCCGTCGGAGGCATAGCGGTGCTGGTGGGCGCCGTCGCGCAGGGCCGGGTGCTCCTTGGTGAGCGCGGCGAGCTCGCTGATCTTGCCGTACAGCGGGTGCCCGGGGTTGAAGTTGTCCTCGGCGTGCGTGGCCTCGGTGCCCAGCAGGTCGTCGTCGAGGTATGCCTCCACTTTGCTGGGGAAGAGGGTCTGGCGTGCGTCCTGGTCCCCGCCGGGGCCGGTGAAGCCCTGCTCGTCGCCGTAATAGATCACGGGGTTGCCGCGGGAGAAGTACATCAGTTCGTGGGCCAGCCGGTCGCGGGCCACCTTTTCGTCGTCCGTCGCTCCGGGGTTGTCCGCGGCGATGAAGCTGCCGATGCGGCCCATGTCGTGGTTTCCCAGGAAGGTGGGCAGCTGGTACACGTTCGAATCTGCATCCGTGTACCAGTCATCGCCGGCGAAGAACGTCTCCAGGGTGCGGGTGTCCTGTCCCTTGGAGGCGAAGCTCCGGGCTGCCTCCTGGAAGGGGAAGTCCAGGACAGCCTGCATCTGGTTGCGGGTGGTGAACTGGGAGGTGAAGCTCTTGGTGGTGTCGAAGACCTCGCCGAACATAAAGAACTCGTCCTTGCCCTGCGCCTTGGCGTAGTTGAGGACGTCCGGGCCGAACTCCTGCCAGAACTCGTTGTTGACGTGCTTCATCGTGTCGATCCGGAAGCCGTCCACGCCGAAGTCGCCGATCCAGGTCTTGTAGATGTCCTTCATGCCGCTGACCACTCTGGGGTGCTCGGTGAACAGGTCATCCAAGCCGAAGAAGTCGCCGTAGTAGGCGTCCTCACCCGCGAAGGTTGTGTCACCGCGGTTGTGGTACAGCGTTGGATCGTTCAGCCAGGCGGGGACCTTCAGGTTTTGCTCTTCGGCTGTCAGTTCGGGAATGTAGGGGAAGGATTTCATTGGGTCGAGTTTCGGGAAGCTGTCCGAGCCGGCGTAATCGCGGTCATCGAACGCCACGCCGTCCGCGGTCTTGTAGGGCACTTCATCCTTGGAAACGTATCCCTGGCGTGCGCCGTCCTTGTAGCTGATGACATCAGCCGTGTGGTTGGTGATGATGTCGAAATAGACCTTCATGCCGCGGCTGTGGGCCTCATCAATGAGGGCCTTGAGCTCGGCATTGGTGCCCAGGTGCGGATCGATCTGGGTAAAGTCGGTGATCCAGTAGCCGTGGTATCCGGCCGATCCGTCCTCTGTCTGCACCGCTTTGTTCTTGAAGCTGGGGGTGAGCCAGATGGAAGTGGTGCCCAGGCCCTGGATGTAGTCGATCTTGTCCAGGAGGCCCGCAAGGTCTCCGCCGTTGTAGAACCCCTTGTTTGTGGGATCGAAGCCGGACACCATGGGATCGCTGCCCAGGCCGCCCTGGTCATTCGCGGTGCTTCCGTTGCTGAAGCGGTCCGCCATCACAAAGTAGAAGTTCTCATCCGTTACGGGGGCGCGGAGTGAGTGAAGGGCCGACGCCGACCCAGGGTCTTTGGGGCCAGGTGCAGCCTGGGCGGGAAGGACTGCCGCGGAGGCGGCGACGGCGGCTGCCAGCAGTCCGGCGGCAACGGCCCGGGCCGGCGCGGCCGGGGGTGTGGTGGATCCTGGAGACTTTCGGGCGCGTGGGGGCGCGCTGGGACGGGTGCGGAATATCAAGGCTGAGACCTTCCTGGGAGCGGCGCTGCTGTTCAGGCTTGCCGGCGGACAACAGCCGGCAATTGCTGTGAGGGCTCACAGGTAAGCAAGCTTCCTTGTGAGCCACGGCACAACTGTAAGCGCTTGCATTGAATAACTCCAGTGTTTAGCCAATGGCGTCCGCGGTTCCGCTTGGCCTCAGCGCTTCCTGCCGGCCGCCCCTTGGAACCTCCAGCCGGCCGGCGCCGGGGCGGGGACCAGGGCAGTCGGCGACGGGACCTGCACGTCGTTGACCATCCCGGTAGGGATGCCGGTCACGTCATCCAGGGCGAACGTTGCCACGTTGTCCGACCGCTCGTGGGCTACGTGCAGCCACGTTCCCCTGACCAGGTGGTGGCGCGGCCAGTTTCCGCCGCTGGGATCTCCGCGGCGGAGTCGCCCGGAGCCCGGCCGCCGGAGGTGGCCGGACCACGGAAGATCACCTCGAATGTCCCCGCTTCCGGCCTCACGACGAACACTTCAACGGAGTACTCGGACACCACGAGCACATTGCCGCCCTGGTGCTGCACCACGTGGCGGGGACCGCTGCCGAACGGGAGGGCAACCTCATGGTCAGCCACCAGGCCGGTGCCCGGCACATAGTTCCAGACCCGGAGGGTGTCATGGCCCAGGTCCGTCGTCATGACGCGTCCGTCCGCCAGCATCAGGCTGGCGTGGGCCCGGCTTTGCCGAGGTTCACCCGGGTTGAGGCCGGCGTGCGGATCCACCGATGGTGCCGCCGGGAAGCAGCCTGTCATCCCGCCGTCGTCATCCAGTTCGTAGAGCAGGACCTGCCCGTCGCCCCCAGCAGGCTGCCGTGAGGAAGCGGCACCGCGGGTCCACTGCCACATGGCATGTTGCATCTCCGGCGGGCTGTGGACCACCCAGTGGTTCCAGTCCAAAGTCACCCGTGCGGCGGAAAGCCCGGACCATCCCGCGCTGCTCGGCCACCGCGTACACCACCGGCAAGGCGGGATGAACGGCAAGGAACGACGGCGAATCCGCCTTCACCGCCGTTTCCAGCCATTCGAGGCTTCCTTCCGCGTGCGCGGCGAGGGCACCGATGCCATCGGCACGGCCGCCTCCATCGGCGGTGTAGCTACCGGTCCAAATGAGATCGTCCTGTGCGGGCGGGGTCATAGGTCCAACCTGCCAACAAGCGCTGCCGTGCGGTGCAATTGCGGACTAGCATTGGACTCCATCCGGCCCAGGCCGGCTCGGCTTGTTGAAACGCCCGGCTCGCAGAAAGGTGTGCCCTTGCCAGTTTCCGGGATCTCCGCGCCCCACCCGTTTGCCGCCACAGTTTCCGCGTTGCGGGCCGCCGGATGTGTATTTGCCGAAGATGAGGCGGGGCTGCTTATCAGTGAGGCGCCCGGCCCTGCAGCGCTCGCTGAATGGGTTGGCCGGCGCAGATCGGGCGAGCCCCTGGAGTACATTCTTGGCTGGGCCGGCTTCGACGGACACCGGATCGCTGTCGAGCCGGGGGTCTTTGTGCCCCGGCGCCGGACCCGACTGCTGGTGGACGAGGCCGTGGGACTGCTGCAGGGCGGCCGGTTTTCTGCACCCCGCATTGTTGTTGACTTGTGCTGCGGGTCCGGGGCAGTCGGGGCGGCCATTGCCCGGCGGGACCCGGGCATCGAACTGCATGCTGCAGACGTCGACCCGGGCGCCGCGAAGTGCGCGCGCCGCAACGTGGGCCCGGTGGGCGGACGCGTGTACGAAGGGGACCTGTTTGCCGCGCTTCCGCCCGGGCTCCAAGGCAGGGTGCGCGTCCTGGCCGTGAATGCCCCCTATGTCCCCACAGATGCGATAAGAACGATGCCGCCGGAAGCCCGCCTCTATGAGTCGCGGACAGCACTCGACGGCGGCCCGGACGGGCTCCACTTCCACCGACGCGTGGCCGCAGGGTCGCTGGAGTGGCTGTCCTCCGACGGGCATCTGCTCATTGAGACCAGTGAGCAGCAGGCTGAGGGAACCGCATCCGTTGTGGCCGCGGCGGGCCTTGCCGTCCGGACAGTCCATTCAGACGAACTCGACGGCACTGTAGTTATTGGCAGTGCCGGCGTTGGCAGTGCCGGCGTTGGCGCTGCCGGGCCTGGCACTTCTTTAGCCTGAGCCCGGTCCAGGGCGGCTCGGCTGGACCCCACCGAACCGCTAGGGCGGGAAGGGAGGCATGCGGGCCAGCAGTTTAGCTAAGACGCTGCTGGCCGCCGCGTCCCCCAAGGATCGCGACGGCCAGCAAAGCCATTCAGTTGTAGCACAGACCCGCTGTTTTTCCGCTGTCAAGCGGGACGGGCCGTCACAGGCCGGACGGTGTGCCGGGGCTAGGCCTTTGAATTGGTCTCGTCGGAGGTGCCGAGGTTCAAGGTTTCCGGGTGGGTGGAGTGCGCGGGGATGTGGTCCTCGCCAAGGTCGTCGCCACTTGGGGTGCTCCTGCCTGGAGCTCCAGCGGTAGAGGTACCCGGAACTGTGGTGCCAGGGGCACTGGCTGTCGTGCCGGCGTCGGACGTTGACGATTTGGTGCCGCCGGAGCCGGAGGAGCCTTCACGATGCACTGCTGAGCCGATCACCGTACCTGCCCGGCGTGCGGCCTCACTCAACTGGTCCGCGACCTCGGGAGCCTTTTCCTTGATGGCCTCCGTTGCAACCGCAACCTTGTCCTGCACGGGCTTGCTGTCCCAGATGCCCGCAGCGCGTGCCTTGAGCTTGTCATAGGCGGCCCTGCCGGACCGCGACCCAAGCACGTACCCGGCGGCAATGCCAACGCCCAAAAGAAGTTTGTTTTTCAAGATGAACTCCTGCTCACTGAGAAGGTTTCACTTCCGGCCAGAGAGGCCGGGAGATAGGAAAACCGGCCCGGGGATGTTGTCCCCAGGCCGGTTTCCTGGCGTACGCGACAGTTAGCCGCGAGCGCCGCGCTTGGTGACCAGGCCGTAAACCAGCAGCACGATAAGCGCGCCGCCGATGGCCAGCAGCCACGTCTGCAGGGAGAAGAACTCCTGCAGTCCGCTGCCAAAGATCATTCCGCCGATCCAGCCGCCGAGGAGTGCTCCGACGACGCCCAGGACGAGGGTGATGATCCAGCCGCCACCCTGCCGGCCCGGGAGGATCGCCTTAGCGATCGCACCAGCAATAAGTCCGAGAATCAGAAATGCAAGAAATCCCATTTTTCGTTCCTCTTCCTAAATAAAGGAGGCCTCCGGATCCCGGAAGCACTTCATCCTTCTGCCTCAATAGTAATCATGCTTACTATCTATTTGCCAACCCCGGGTTCCCGGAAAAGCCCACTTCAGGCCCGTTTCAGTGCCCTGTCACGTCGGAATCATTGCCCGCACCGGGACCTTCGTCCAGGACGGCTAATTCCGCTAGATCCTGCGGATCCAAGGCGAAATCGAAGATGTCCAGGTTTTCCCTCATCCGGTCCGGATTCGACGTTTTCGGAATCGTTACAATTCCGTTTTGAACATGCCATCGAAGGACCAGTTGGCCGGGCGTTTTTCCGTGCTTTTCGGCTAGTTGGAAGAGGATGGGAGCACCGAGCAGGCTGGCCCCGGCGCCTCCCAGCGGGCTGTAGGACTCGGTGACGATTCCGTGCTTTGCATGGAATTCCCGCTCGGCCGCGCGCGTGACCGCCGGCGTCAGCTGGATCTGGTTGACGGCGGGGACCACGTCAGTAACGGCCATCAGCCGTTCCAGGTGGGAGGGTTTGAAGTTGGAGACGCCGATGGAGCGCACTTTTCCTTCCGCCTGGAGCCGCTCGAAGGTCTTCCACGTGGAGATGTACTCGTCCCGCGCGGGCAGGGGCCAGTGAATAAGCAGCAAGTCCACGTAATCCAGCCCCAGCCGCTTCAGTGACCCTTCCAGCCCCTCCACCGCCCTGTCGTTCCCCTGGTATTGGCCGTCCAGTTTGGTGGTGATGAACAGCTCGCCACGGTCCACGCCGCTGGCCCGGATACCGTTGCCCACGCCCTGCTCGTTGCCGTACTTCACGGCTGTATCGATGTGCCGGTAGCCGGCTTCCAGGGCCTGCACGACGGCGGTGGCCGCCTGGTCGTCGTCCAGCGGCCAGGTGCCAAGGCCCACCTGGGGGATGGAGTAGCCGTCATTGAGTTTGATCAGCGGTGCAAGTGTCATTTCACCAGTCTCTCCCGGATCGGCTTCCCCGGGCCCTTGAATGCCCGGGGAATATTCGAAGGCGGCGCTGCCCGCCCGGCGTTAGGCACCCCGCCTGGCCCAGCCGGTCAACCGGTCACTGAGGTCCATGAATTCCCGGTCCACCACCTGGAGGCCAGGGTTCGCGTCGTGCCAGTCCACGATTTCGCGTGCGCCGTCGGCGAAGGGAATGGTGGCGCAGTAGCCGGGGACCAGGGACTTGATCTTGGTGTTGTCGAAGACCACCGAGTGGGAGCGGTCGCCCAGGAGGTTGGGTCCCAGCTCCGGGCTGTGGGCGGCGATGGTTTCGGAGGCAACGTGGACCAGTTCCGGGTCCGCAACACCGGCTGCACGGGCGAACAGCCGGTAGATCTGGTTCCAGGGCAGGTACTCGTCGGATGTGATGGTGTAGCTCTCGCCTACCGCTTGCGGCAGGCCGAGCAGCCCCACAAAAGCCTTGGCAAAGTCCATGCTGTGCGTCAGGGTCCACAGCGAGGTCCCGTCCCCGTGCACCATGACCGGCAGCCCCGCCCGCATCCGGTGGAGGTCCGTCCAGCCGCCCACCATGGCGATTTTGGTGCGGTCGTACGTGTGGGAAGGGCGCACCACGGTGAGCGGGAAATCCTGTTCTCTGTAGGCCTGGTAAAACAGTTCCTCGCAGGCGATCTTGTCCCGCGAGTACTGCCAGAACGGGTTCTTCAGGGGCGTGGATTCGCGGATTGGAAGCCGGGTGGGCGGCTTTTGGTACGCAGAGGCGGAGCTGATGAACACGTACTGCCCGGTGCGGCCTGTGAACAGGTCCAGGCTGGCCTTGGCGTGGTCGGGGGTGTACGTGATGAAGTCCGCGACGGCATCGAAATCGCGCCCGCCCAGCGCGTCACGAACCGCGGAGGCGTCCCGCACGTCCGCGGTGAGGGTTTCAGCCCCTTCCGGAACCGGCCTTGTGGACCGGCCCCGGTTGAGGATGGTCAGCCGGTGCCCCAATGCGACGGCGCGTTCTGCGGCCGCCGCACTGATGACGCCGGTGCCGCCGAGGAACAGGATGTTCCTCGGCGCCACCGTACCGGCGTCAGGGGTGGAGGGGTTCACCACGCGTAGTCTTCCGGTGCCGTACGGTGCCCCGGGAAGATGTCGTCCAATCGTTTGAGGGTGTCGGCGTCCAGGGTTACGTCCAATGCCCTGACGGCGGCGTCGAGCTGTTCCTGGGTGCGCGGTCCCACGATGGGTGCCGTGACGGCAGGCTGGTGCAGGAGCCAGGAAAGGGCGATGTCGCCCGGTTCGTGGCCCAGCTCATCGGCGAAATCCTCGTACTGCCGGATCTGGTCTTCATGCTTCTTGAGTGTTTCGGCTGCACGGCCCTCGGTGCGCCGAACGCCGTCGCGCTCCTTCTTCAATACCCCGCCCAGGAGCCCGCCCTGCAGCGGCGACCAGGGGATGAGCCCCAGCCCGTACTGCTGGGCCGCCGGGATCACTTCCAGCTCCACCTGGCGCATGAACAGGTTGTAGATGGACTGCTCGCTCACCAGGCCGGTGTAGTTGCGCCGCCTGGCCGCCTCCTGTGCCTGGGCAATATGCCAGCCGGCGAAGTTGCTGCTGCCCGAGTAGAGGATCTTCCCTTGCTGGACCGCCACCTCGATGGCCTGCCAGATTTCGTCCCACGGGGTGTCCCGGTCGATGTGGTGAAACTGGTAGACGTCGATGTAGTCCGTCTGCAGGCGCTTCAGGCTGGCGTCGAGTGCGCGGCGGATGTTCAGGGCGGAGAGCTTGGACTCGTTGGGGCGGTCCGTCATGGTGCCGTAAAGCTTGGTGGCCAGGACCGTGTGCTCGCGGCGCTCGCCGCCCTTGGCGAACCAGCGGCCAATGATTTCTTCGGTCCAGCCGCGGTGGCCGGCGCCGCCATAGACGTTGGCAGTGTCGAAGAAGTTGATGCCCTGCTCGCGGGCCGAGTCCATGATGGAGTGGGCGTCCGCTTCCTCGGTCTGCGGGCCGAAGTTCATGGTGCCGAGGCAAAGGCGGGAGACTTTTAGGCCGGAGCGGCCCAGATGGGTGTACTGCATGGCTGAATCCTTTGGGTTTGGTGGTTCTACAGCTGCGTGAAGGCGGCGACGGCGGGATCGGAGCCGATGCGGGCCCCGGACTCAAGGGCGCTGATGGCGGCAAGCTCCTCGTCGGAGAGGGTGAGGGCGGAGGCAGCGAAGTTCTCCCGGATCCGGGCGGCCTGGCTGGACTTGGGAATCACGATGTTTCCCGCGGCCAGATGCCAGGCGAGCACCACCTGCGCCGGGGTGGCATTGTGGGCGTTGGCGATGCCGGTCACCGCATTGCCGTTCAGGTCTCCGCCCTGTCCCAGCGGGCTGTAGGCCTCCACGGCGATGCCAAGGCCCCGGCACTTGGCCGCAAGGTCTGCCTGCTGGTAACTGGGGTGCAGTTCGATCTGGTTGACGGCCGGGACGATCTCCGAGGACTCCAGCAGGGTGTCCAGGTGCTCGGCGAGGAAGTTGGAAACGCCTATGGCGCGGATCTGGTTGTTCTCGTAGAGCCGTTCCATCTCCTTCCAGGCCTGGACGTACAAGTCCTGCGACGGGACGGGCCAATGGATGAGGTAGAGGTCAACGTAGTCGAGGCCCAGGGCTTTGCGGCTGTTCTGGAACGCTTCCTGCGCGCGGTCCTGCTCGCCGTTCCGAAGCTTGGTGGTTACAAAGATGTCCTCGCGCGGAATGCCGGTAGCCGCGATCGCGGCACCCACGCCCGCCTCGTTCCGGTAGGCGGCGGCCGTGTCTATGTGGCGGTACCCGGCCTCGAAGGCGTCCTCCACGGTCCGCTGCGTGTCCTCCGGCGGTACCTGGAAGACGCCGAAACCAAGCTGGGGGATGGTGACGCCGTTGTTCAGTGTCAGCTCTGACATTGGGGCTCCTTGAAACATGCGGGGGTGGGGTGCCGTTGACTCGACGGGAGAAAGCGGTTTCCGCTGGCTCGCTTTTGAGCCTATGCACTTTTGGCCGGGAAGTCAGCAGGGGAACCTGATTCTGTTTTTCCTAGGACTCCCAGTCCTACCTTCGTTGTAGGAGAGAGCCACCATGGCGGGCACAATGGTCTGCATGGGTCAAAGCGCGGAGTTCGGAAAATTCCTCAAAGCCATGCGGTCCCGCCTGAGCCCTGAGGACGCCGGTGCGGGACCCACCTCCGGTGCCCGCCGGGTTCCCGGCCTCCGCCGCGAAGAAGTCGCCCGGCTGGCAGGGGTGAGTACCGACTACTACGTCAGGCTGGAGCAGGGCCGGAACATCCATCCGTCGCGGACCGTCCTTGAGGCAGTGTCGAGGGCCTTGCGGCTGGACGGCAGCGAGCATGCGCACATGATGGACCTGCTGGAAAACTGTGCCGGGTCCGCGAGGTCCAGCACAACGGCCGCCCAGGCTGTCCGTCCGGCGCTGCGGCAGCTCCTGGAGGCGATGGGCGACGTTCCGGCCATGGTGCTGGGCCGGCGCAGTGACGTCCTCGCCGGCAACAGGATGGCCTTCCTGCTGTTCGCGGATTTCCCCGCGCTGCCGGCTGCCGAACGCAACCTGACCCGCTGGCTCATTCTTGACCCGTCAGCCCGCGAGCTCTTCCGTGACTGGAAAACCGTGGCGGCGGAAGCGGCCGGAGCGTTGAGGCTGGATGTAGGCCGCCACCCCAACGATGCCCAGGCCAACCAGCTGGTGGGCGAACTCGCTGTCCATAGCGAGCACTTCCGCCAATGGTGGGCCGGGCACCGGGTGGCCACCCGGTCGGCAGGAAGCGTGCGCCTGCACCACCCCGCCGTCGGGGACCTGGAACTGAACTTTGAAAACCTTGTCCTCCCGGACGATCCCGACCAGACGCTTCGGGTGTATTCGGCCCGGGCCGCTTCGCCGTCGGCCGACGCGCTTGCACTGCTCGGCAGCCTGGGAGCACCCCAGCCGGCGGCCGAACGTGAATCCGACCGCAACACCGCTCCGGCCACGGCGGAAAGCGGGGAGTGACGGCGGCCGGAGCCGTTGTACTTTTGGCCATTTGAGGCGGGTGTTTCTGGCCACGAGCCCATTGGGGAAAGATTGCACTTTTCCTAGGCTGGAGGAGCAAGGTTTCTCCACCAAGGATGGTCTCAACGATGAAACGCATCGCACTGCTCAAGGAACGCCAGGCTGCCGCCGCCGACGCCCCCTCCACCGCCACCGGTTCGCACTGCCCGGCGTCGGGCCTGTGGAGCCCGGACCACGATCCGCACACCGTCCTGTCCTTCTTCGAAGGACAGGTTTTTCCCGCGTTCGACGGCATTCCAACCGTCTGGCGGCGCCGCTCGGCCGGCACCGTCTCGGCGAACTAGGCCCGCTTAAACGCCAACTGACTCGCAGCAGACGTCGTCAAAACACGGTTTCGCGACGTCTGCTGGGAGTCAGTTGGGCGGGAGTTAGTGCTCTTCCAGCCGGAAGCCGATCTTGATGGTGACCTGCCAGTCGGCGATCTTGCCTTCTTCGAGGTGGCCCCGGATCTCCTTGACCTCGAACCAGTCAAGGTTGCGGAGGGTCTGGGAAGCCTTGGCGATCCCGTTGCGGACGGCGTCGTCCACTCCCTGGTCCGACGTGCCGACGATTTCAGAAATGCTGTACGTGTGGTTGGACAACTTCGCTCCTCGTGATCAACGGTGCTCCCGGTTGCGGGCGGTCCTTGAAGACTAGTGGCACTTCCAGAACGTTGACCAGCCCTTATCCGATGTTCCGCACCGCCGTCAGGACGAACCCGCGGCCTGCTTCGCCTCGAGCACCAGGTTCTTCAGGTCGTCCAGGGTCTGCTGCATGTGCGCGTCCATGGCCTGCCGAGAACGGGTGGCATCCCGCGACTCCAGCGCTTCGGCAATGTTCTGGTGGTGCCGGATCGCATGCTCCTGGATCTCACGGACGGCCGAGGTTTCAGTGCGCCGCTTTTCCAGCACCCGGTGCAGCGGCTCGAACAGCACAGCCACGAAGACGTTCTCCGAGGCATGCAGGATCAGGTCGTGGAAAGCCAGGTCCGCGGCCACGAACGCGGCCACGTCATTGACTTCGTGGGCGGCACGCATGGCCGCCACATAGCTGTACAGGGCCTGGATCTCAGCGTCGCTGATCCTTCCCGCCGCCAGTTCACAGGCGCCGGCTTCCAGCATGCGCCGCAGTTCGATGAGCTGGATGGAAGCGTCAGCCTCGTTCTTGCCCTCGGAAGCGGCGCGCAGCACGGCCTCCAGCGATGCCCAGCGGTTGAGGGGGTTCACGAACGTGCCCCGGCCCCGCTCGACGCTCAGGATCCGCTGCGCCTGGAGCGTTTTCATGGCCTCGCGGACCGTCATCCGGCTGACCTCATGCCGGGCGCTGAGCTCATGCTCGCCGGGGACGGTGGCGCCGGGCGGGAACTCACCGGCGATGATGCGGTCCAGGAGCTCGTCGGCCACCTGGCCCACCAGTGATTGCCTCGCCATGCTGCCCCCGTTATTCCCTCATTGGATATGTCAGACAAGTCTACTTGCGCGTCGTTATGTCCTGTGCCACACTAAAAACCAAATGCAAGATGTCTGACATCTTACACCTGTCTTTTACATCAGGATCTGTCAGAGGATCCATACACAACGGAGTGCACTGTGACGCTTGAAACAGACGTCCTGGCCGCGTATCCGGCCGAGGTCCGGATTCCCGCCGAACTGGTAGCCAGCATCCTGGCTGCCTCCAACGCGGAGACCCCGCGTGTCCTGGTCGTGCTCGACGACGACCCCACCGGAACGCAGTCCGTGGCAGACCTGCCCGTGCTCACCCGCTGGGACGTGGAAGACTTCATTTGGGCTTTCAGCCAGTCGAAGCCTGCCGTCTACGTCCTCACGAACACCCGCAGCCTGGACCCTGCCGAGGCTGCCGCCCGCAATGAGGAGGTGGTCCGCAATGCCCTCGCAGCAGCGGGTTCCCCGGAAGAACTGCGCCTTGGCTTCGTCAGCCGCAGCGATTCCACCCTCCGCGGCCACTACCCCCTGGAGCCGGACGTCATCGCCGCCACAGTATCGGACGTCAGCGGGGAAAAAACCGACGGCGTTGTGCTGGTTCCAGCCTTCCCCGACGCCGGGCGGGTCACCATCGGCGGCGTCCATTACATGCGCGGCACCGCAGACGCGGCCGGCACCCTCATCCCGGTGTCCGAAACAGAGTTCGCCAAGGACGCCACCTTCGGCTTTTCCACCTCCGTAATGGCTGACTACGTCGAAGAGAAGTCCAGGGGCCGCTTCGCCGCGGACACGGTCATCGTCCTGGACCTGAACATCATCCGCGCCGGCGCGGCAGCCCAGGACCCTGCCATCTCTGCCAACGCCATCGCCGACGCAATCGAACGGGCCACGGATTCCACCCCCATCGTGGCGGACATCGTGACCGAAAACGACCTCCGTGCCCTGTCCCTCGGCCTGGAAGAAGCCGAACGGCGCGGCAAGAAGCTCCTTTACCGCGTAGGCCCTCCCTTCGGCCGTGCCCGGATCGGCCAGGAAATCCGCGCCGAACTCAGCGGTGCGGAAGCCTACGCCGGAAACACACCGTCGGAAGCAGGCGGCCTGATCGTCGTCGGCTCCCACGTTGGCGTCACCACCCGCCAGCTCAAGGCCCTGACGGAGCAGCACAGCGCCGCACGCATCGTGGAGATCGACGTCGAAAAGCTCCTCGGCCCGGAATCCGCCAGCCACTTGGACCAGACGGTGGACACCGTCGTCGAGGCCCTCCACGGCGGGGACGTCATCGTCCACACCAGCCGCCTGCTCATCAAGACAGACGACCCGGCCGAAAGCCTGCGGATCGCACGCACCGTGTCCGCCGCCGTCGTCGCCGTGGTGAACCGGACACTGAAGACCTTCCCGCCGCGGTTCGTCATCGCCAAGGGCGGAATCACCTCCTCCGACGTGGCCGCCCACGGCCTGGAAATCCGGCACGCCATTGTCCGCGGCCCCATGCTTCCCGGCATCGTCTCGCTCTGGGAACCGGTGGACGGCCCCGCCAAGGGCATCCCGTACATCGTCTTCGCCGGCAACGTGGGCGACGACCAGTCACTGGCCGACGTCACCCGCAAGCTCAGCAACACCTTCTAACCCCCACCGGCTCCAGATTCCGCACACATTCAATGGAGAACACCATGACCAGCAACTACACCGTCACAGTCCTGGGCCTCGGCGCCATGGGCCTGCCCATGGCCACCCGCCTCGCGTCCCAGCTGACAGTCCACGGCTTCGACATCGCCGAACCGCGCCTGAAGCTCGCCGAAGAAGCCGGCATCGCCACCTTCGCCTCTGCCCGCGAAGCCGCCAAGGGTGCCGACGCCGTGCTCCTGGCCGTCCGCAACGGCGAGCAGCTCAACGACGTCCTCTTCGGCGAGAACGGCGTGGCCTCCGTGCTTGAGCCCGGCGCCGTCGTCATCCTTGGCAGCACCGTGGGCACCGAAGCCATCCCCGCCACGGTGGCCAAGCTCGCCGAATACGGCGTGGACCTCGTTGACGCACCGCTGTCCGGAGGCCCCAAGCGCGCCGGCGAAGGCGACCTGCTGATCGTGGTCGGCGCTTCCCCCGAAGCCCGCGAAAAGGCAGCCCCCGCGCTGGACCTGCTGGCTTCCACCCTGACCGTTGTGGGCGACAAGCCCGGCGACGGACAGGCCCTCAAAACCGTCAACCAGCTCCTCTGCGGCGTGCACATCGCCGCAGCGGCCGAAGCCATGGCCCTCGCCGACGCCCTCGGACTGGACCAGGCCAAGACCCTCGCCGCCCTCGAGGCCGGCGCCGCGGGCTCGTTCATGCTGTCCAACCGCGGGCCGCGCATCCTTGAGGCCTACAACGAGGAAGGCGCCGAGGTCCTCTCCCGCCTGGACATCTTCGTCAAGGACATGGGCATCGTGGGCAAGGCCACCCGTGCCGCCGGCCTGGCAGCCCCGGTTGCCGCTGCTGCCGAGCAGCTCTACCTGCTGGGCCAGGCCCAGGGCCTCGCCGCCGCCGACGACTCCGCCGTCATCAAGGTCGTTGCGCCCACAAAGCGCACCGCGTAGCCACTTTCCTCAACCAGCGCCTGATGGCCAGTCTTCCGGAAGACCGGCCTGTCAAAGGAGACACCCCGAAATGAACCACCTGATGCACCCGCTGATCGCGCGGGCGGCTGAAACTCCAGCCATCAAACCCGCAGTGGAGCTTGGCACTCCGCTGCTCCTGACCATCGCAGCCCTCGGCATTGCCGTGCTGCTGGTCATGATCATCCGCTTCAAGATCCAGGCCTTCGTTGCCCTGCTCACCGTCAGCATCCTGGTTGCCGTCGCTGCCCAGATCCCGCTCAAGGACGTCTTCACCGTTGTCGCCAACGGTGTCGGCAGCACCATGGGCAAGGTGGCATTGCTGATCGCACTCGGCGCCGTCCTGGGCCGCATGATCGAGGTGTCCGGCGGCGTCCAGTCCCTTGCCGCCCACTTCACCGCAAAGCTCGGCGCCAAGCGGGTTGCCGTGGCCCTCACCGCCGTCGGCTTCCTGGTAGCCATTCCGGTCTTCTTCGAAGTCGGCGTCATTGTGCTGGTCCCCATCGTCTACGCCTTCGCCAAGATCGCCAAGGTGCACCCGGTCAAGTTCGGCCTGCCCATGGCCGGCATCATGCTCGCCATCCACGTGGCCGTTCCGCCGCACCCCGGCATCGTGGCAGGTGCCGGCGTCTTCGGTGCCGACATCGGACTCATCACCCTGATCTCCCTGGCCATCTGCATTCCCCTGGGCTTCCTGTCCTACTGGGTTGCCAGCATCATGAACCGCAAGGAGTACGAGCTCCTCCCGTCCGTCAAGGCACAGGTTGAAGAATTCGGCTCCGACTCGCTGGTCAAGGTAGGCCACGACGGCCCCGGCGCCATGGCTGTTGCCCCGCCCCGTCCCGGCCTGATCATCTTCCTCATCGCCGCCCCGATTGTGCAGATCCTCCTTGGCACCCTGGGCACCCTCTCCATCCCCAAGGACAACTCCTGGTACGGCCTGGCCGCGTTCATCGGCAACCCGTTCTTCGCGCTGCTGGTGGCCGTTGCGCTGTCCTTCTTCCTGCTGGCCGTCCGCCGCAACTGGTCGCTGAAGGAAACCGGCGAAATCTTCGAGGGCGCCCTGCCCCCCATCGCCTCCATCCTGATGGTGGTTGCCGCCGGCGGCGTGTTCGGTGAAGTCCTCCGCACCTCCGGGATCGGCGCCGCCCTCTCCCAGACCCTGGACCACCTGGGCCTGCCCGTCATCGCCCTTGGCTTCGTCATCTCCCTGGCCCTTCGCGCTGCGCAGGGTTCGGCCACCGTTGCCATCGTGACCACCACCGGCCTGCTGACGTCCGCCGTGATGGAAGGCGGCTACACCCCGGCCCAGATCGCCGTGATCGTCATCGCCATCGGCTTCGGTTCGCTCGGCCTGTCCCATGTCACCGACGCCGGGTTCTGGACCGTGGTGCGCTACTACGGACTCACTGTTTCGGACGGCCTGAAGACATGGACCGTCCTGACCACCATCCTGGGCCTGGCCGGCTTCGTCCTGACCTTCATGGCCTGGATCCTGGTGGGAGGCCTGGGCGTCTGATGCGTACCCGACTCGACCGCCTGGTGACCGCCGCCCTCCAGCAGGGTTCCGCCATCCCGGCCTTCACCTGCTACGACTTCACGACGGCGCTGGCCGTGGTGGCAGCGGCGGAGGAATCCGGCCGTGGCGTCATCCTGCTGGTGGCCCCGAAGACTGCCGCCACGTCGAACGGCCTGCGCCTCATCGGTGCCCTCCGTGGCCTCGCTGACGCTGCGTCCGTCCCGGTGGCGGTGCAGCTTGACCACGCAACGGACCTTCGGGTGATGGCCGACGCCGTTGCGGCAGGGGCGGATTCCGTCCTCGCCGACGGTTCCTCCCTCCCTTACGAGGACAACATTGCGCTGGTCCGGGCGGCCCGTGCGCTGCTGGGGCCGGACGTGGTACTTGAAGCCGAGCTTGGCGGGCTCGCCGGCGACGAGGACCGCGCCTTCAGCGCGGACCAGTCCGGCGTCGCCGTGGCCGGCCTCACCGACTCCGCCCTGGTGGAGGACTTCGTGGCCCGTACCGGCGCGGAACTGCTGGCCGTCGCCGTCGGAAACGTCCACGGTAAATACAAGGGCGAGCCGCAGCTGCGCTGGGACGTGCTGCAGGACATTGCGGTGCGCACGCACCTTCCGCTGGTCCTGCACGGCGCTTCCGGAATCCCGGCGGAGGAGCTGGTGAAGGCGGCCTCCATGAACGTTGGCAAGGTCAATTTCAACACGGAGCTCCGCACCGGCGTCCTGGCCACACTGGAGGAGCAGCTACCGGGCCACCGCGCCGACGGCGAGAACCTGCAGGCGCTCCTGGGCCACTGGAACAGCTCCGCCCGCGACTTCGCAACCACCACGCTGGCGACGCTCACGCGCTGAGATTTCCGCAGGGGAGGGAGGCCGGGATCAACCATGATCCTGGCCTCCCTCCTTTTTGTGATCCTGGTGCCCTCCTCAAGCTCACCCTTAACCTGAGCCTGCTTCCGGGCGCACAATGGAGCTGTAACGAGCAGTTACCGCAAAGGAATGAACATGGGCGGCGCACAGGAGCAGGGGACATCTTCGCAGCCCGGTCCGGCGGGCACCCGCGACGAGGTGCTTGACCTCGTCCGGTTCTTTTGCCTGGCACTGGTGGTGGTCGGCCACTCCATGATGGGTAGCCCCGTACTGCATCCGGACGGAACGGTCACTACCCACAACACCCTGGCCGAGCAGGACTGGTTTGAACCCGTGATCTGGGTGTTCATGGTCATGCCGCTGTTTTTTGTTGCCGGCGGCACCACGGGCCTGCAGTCCTGGCAACGGCTCAAGGCCGGGGGCGGCACCGCCGCTGAGTTCCTCCAGGCACGGCTCCTGCGGATGGTGCGCCCCGCCGCTGCCCTGCTGGCGGTAATGTTCCTTGGGCTCTGGATGGCCGGGCTGCTTGGCGTGCATCCGCAGGTGGTGGAGCTGATGGCAGCCGGGGCCGGGATGCCGCTCTGGTTCCTCGCGGCGTACCTGGCGGCGCAGCTTTCCATTCCGCTCCTGGCCGCCTTCCATGCGCGGAGCCCGTGGCTGGCTATTGGGGTCCTTGCTGCCCTCGTGGTGGCCGTGGACTGCCTTCGCGGAACGCTGCCCTTGCTCGCATATGCCAACCTGGTATTCCTCTGGTGTGCGGTGCAGCAGCTGGGGTTCCTGGCCGCCGACGGCCGCTTCGCCAGGCTCTCCAAGTCCGGCCTGCTGGCGCTCATCCTCGCCGCGAACCTCCTGCTCGGCCTCGTCGCTGCCCTGGGCTTGTACTCCGGGAACATGCTGGTGAACCTCAACCCGCCGAACCTGACCCTCTTCCTCCTGGGTATTTCGCAGGCCGCCCTGATCGAACTTGCCCGGCCTGCGCTGGTTCCGCTCTGCTCCCTCGGATGGGTACGGACGCTGCTTCGGGTGGCGGGCGGCCGTTCGCTGACCGTGTACCTGTGGCACCTTCCCCTGCTGGTGGCAATGTCAGGCCTGCTCCTCCTCACCTCCGTCCCCAAGCCCGCCGCCGGAACCGCGGAGTGGTGGTGGTCGCGCCCCGTGGTCCTGCTGTCACTGCTCCTGCTGCTGCTTCCGGCGGTGGCGGCGTTCGGCCGCCTGGAGGATCGGCCGACGGCGGCACTTCAGGGCCGCCGTCCGCCCGCCATGGCGGTGGCGGCCGCCGTCGTGGTGGTCTTCACCCCCGCCGCGGTAGGGGCCGCAATCAATGGGCTGACGCTGGGATTGCTGGGGGCCGGGGCAGCCTGCTTCCTCCTGGCACTGGTGCTGCTTCACGGGGTGCGGCGCCCGCTGCGGACCGGATCCGCTCCCACGGCAACGGAAATGTCCCGCTAGCCAAACTTCCCGCTAGCCCAACTACTTGGCCGGAGGAATCGCGGCCCGGGCGGCTTCGCCGGGCTGCATGCCCGTCATGGCGTCGGCGGAACAACTGAGAGCGGGCTCGGAACCACCGTCCGCGAAGCGGGAGCTGACATCCAGTCCTGGCTCCAACGCACCGGACTCCTTCCGGCCGGGCAGGACACCGGGGCGGAGGCATTGCCAGCGGAGTGAAGTAGTGCCAGTGTCGAACCATGACCGAGAACACGATGTCCAGCGAGGATAAGTTCGCCCCCGACGTCTCTGTGCGGCGCAACGATGCGCAGCACCGTTATGAGCTTCACGTGGGTGATGTCCTCGCCGTCCAGTCCTTCTACCGGGACCTGCCGGGCCACATAGACTTCTCCCACACGGAGACCGGCGAGGAATTCGAAGGGCAGGGACTGGGACGTGTCCTGGCCCACTTTGCGCTCGACGACGTGGTGGCGTCAGGAAAGCGGATCATTCCGCATTGCCCGTTCATCGCCGGCTACCTTCGTAAGCACGAGGGGTACGAGCAATACGTGGATTGGCCGGACAGCTGATCCGCTCCTGAACACTTGAGCCGGACGGCTGAGGGGGACCAGCCGATCCAGCGCCGTCGGGGAGCCCGCCGAGGGGCGTTTCCCAGCAGTCAGCTGGCGAGTGCGTGTTCGGCGAGGACCGGGACGTCGATGGTGAAGCCGCAGGCACAGCGGTACGTCTCCACGTGCTCGGAAGCAGCTCCCAGGCCCATGCCCACCGGGATCACCGAGGTTCCGTCCACATAAACGGGCATCCGAACAGGGAGTGCTTCCGGATCTACCAGCTGCATCGGCGCCCGGCAGTGCATCCGTGAATTGAGTGTGACCAGCAAGCCCATATCCGCGGGCCGGGTGACGCCCAAAGAAGATTCTGCTCCTGCGTCAGGCTCCCCGGGCACCGTAAGCTGGTCTTCAATAACGCTGGTCATGATGTTCATCCTTGGGCTTCTTTCACGAAGCTGCCGGCGTTGGCAGCCCCGCCGCGAACTGCTTGCGGAGGTTCATTTACCCCATAAGCAAAGCATGCTTACTAATTGTTCGCCAAATTGACGCTTGCGCCCTCAGTGCATCTTGCCCGCTTCCGGCTGGCCGGTTATTTTGCAGCAGGACTGCCCCGGCTGCCAGTCAATGACGCCGAAAGGGGCCCGCGCAGGGCAGTTTCACGACTCCTTCGCTAAATACATCACAAAAGTTTGATTAAAAGGGTTACCTAAGTAAGGCTTGCCTTTGTTCGATGTAATGCCGACCGAAGGAAAACCAGTGCCGCTGCTGCCCCGCCTTGACGAGCTGGACATGGATGACCCGCCCAACACCAATGGAGCGACGAGCCATGACCGGCCAAACCATGACCGGCCAAACCATGACCGGCCAAACCATCAGACCCCAGTTCAGGAACCTGGCGGCAGGGACTTCGGCTCGCGTGTGGAACTCGCGCTGGCGGCCAGCAACCACCTCCTCAACGCACGCAACTCGCCGCGGTATGTGGCCCAGGTGCTGCAGGGCGTAACGGCCGTTGCCACGAAACTTGAGCGGACCGCCCGGCCGTTCACCGGCGTCGGACCCTCCGAACTGGAGGCCCGCGTAGGCGCCGTGGACCTCGAAAGACCCCTGCCGGACACGGCCGCCGCCCTCCAGGAACTCGAGGATGTGTACCTGCGCGATGCCGTGTACTTCCACGACGCCAGGTACGCCGCCCACCTTAACTGCCCCGTGGTCATCCCGGCGCTGGTGGGCGAAGCGGTCCTGTCCGCGGTGAACTCCTCCATGGACACGTGGGACCAGAGTGCAGGCGCCACCATGATCGAACGCCGGCTTATTGACTGGACCGCAAAAAGGCTGGACCTTGGTGACGCCTCGGACGGCATCTTCACCTCCGGCGGCAGCCAGTCCAACCTGCAGGCCCTGCTGATCGCCCGCAACCACGCCGTTGCCGGCCTGCGGCAGGACCCTGCCCGCGCCGGGCTCCGGCTTCCGGCGCTGCTGGACACGCTGCGGATCTTCACGTCCGAGGACAGCCACTTCAGTATCCAGAAGTCGTCATCAATGCTGGGCCTGGGGTTCGACGCCGTCGTCACCGTCCCCTGCACGCCGGACCACCGGATGGATCCTGCCGCCCTCGCCGAGGCCCTGGCCGGCGCACGGGACGCCGGTTTGACCCCGATGGCGGTGGTGGCCACCGCGGGCACCACGGACTTCGGCGCTGTCGATCCGCTCCCGGAGCTCGCCGCACTGGCCCGGGCCTACGGGGCATGGTTCCACGTGGACGCTGCCTACGGCGGCGGCCTCATTGTCTCCGGCCGCTACCGGCACCTCCTTGACGGCACAGGGCTTGCCGACTCGGTCACCGTCGACTTCCACAAAACCTTCTTCCAGCCGGTCAGCTCCAGCGCCCTGCTGGTGCGCGAACGGACCATGCTGCGCCACGTCACCTACTATGCGGACTACCTGAACCCGCACAGCGCAGCGCTGGCAGCCATCCCCAACCAGGTGGACAAGAGCATCCAGACCACCCGCCGGTTTGACGCCCTGAAGCTGTGGCTCACCCTGCGCATCATGGGCGCGGACGCCATCGGCGCCCTGTTCGACGAAGCCATCGACCTCGCCGCGCGTGTGGGCAAGCTCCTCGCCGCCGACGACGCCTTCGAACTCGCCGCCCCGCCCCGGCTCAGCACCCTGGTTTTCAGGTACCGGCCCCGCCTGGACAGCGGCGACCGGATCAGCGAGGACGCGGCGGATGCCCTCAACCCGGCCATCCGGGCGGCGGTCTTCGCCTCCGGGGAAGCGGTGGTTGCCGGAACCACGGTGGGCGGCCGGCACTACCTGAAGTTCACGCTCCTCAACGCCGAGGCCACGCTGGAGGACATTTCCGGCATCATCAACTTCCTGCGCCGCACGGGCGCCGGGCTGCTGCGCAGCGAGGCGACCGCATGAGCAACACCGCCACCCAAAAGGCAGGCAGGCGCAGGATCTACGACTTTGCCGCGGTCGGCGTCGGGCCCTTCAACCTGGGCCTCGCGGCGCTGGCTGAACCGGTGGAAGGGCTGGACGGCATCTTCCTGGAACGCAGGGAATCCTTTGACTGGCACCCCGGGATGATGCTGGCGCCGGCCCACCTGCAAGTGCCCTTCATGGCCGACCTCGTCACCCTGGCCGATCCCACCTCGCCATACTCATTCCTGAACTTCCTCAAGCAGGCCGGCAGGCTCTACCGGTTCTACATCCGGGAAAATTTCTACCCGCTGCGGGCGGAGTACAACCAGTACTGCCAGTGGGTGGCCGGGCAGTTGCCCGGCGTCCGATTTGGCACAGCTGTGCTGGACGTAACGCACGACGACGGCGTGTACAGGCTTTCCGTCTCCGGTCCGGGAGGGCATGAGGTGCTGCTGGCGCGGCGGCTGGTGCTGGGCACGGGCACCTCCCCGTACGTGCCCGGGGCTGCGGCAGGGATCGTGGCCGATTCACGTGCGGGAGCCGGGGGAGCGGTCCTCCACACCGCCGACTACCTGGCGCGGAAGGCAGAACTGCAGCAGCAGCGCAGCATCACCATCCTGGGCAGCGGCCAGAGCGCCGCCGAGATCTACTACGAACTGCTCCAGGAATCGGACGCCCACGGGTACCAGCTGAACTGGGTGACCCGCTCCGGCAGGTTCTTCCCGCTTGAATACACCAAGCTGACGCTTGAGATGACTTCGCCCGAGTACGTGGACTACTTCCACGCCCTCCCGCAGCACCAGCGCGATTACCTGAACAAGGCCCAGAAGAACCTCTACAAAGGCATCAACTCGGACCTGATCGACGCCATCTACGACCTGCTCTACACCAAGAGCATCTCCGGAATGGTGGACACCCGGCTGCTGACCCACTCGAGCCTGACCGCTGCCTACTGGAACCCCGAGGCCGGGACCCACACCCTGCACCTGGAACACGCGGAGCAGGGCACGTCCTACACGCTGGACAGCGAAGCGGTGGTGCTCGCCACCGGCTACGGCTACCAGGAACCAGGTTTCCTCGCCGGCATCCGGGACCGCATCGACCGGGACAGCGCGGGCAGGTTCGCCGTGGACCGGAACTACAGCACCGGCGTCCAACCCGGCGAGATCTTCGTCCAGAATGCCGAGCTGCACACCCACGGGTTCGCCACCCCGGACCTGGGCATGGGCGCCTACCGCAACTCCTGCATCCTGCGCGAAATGACCGGCCGCGAGGTGTACCCCGTGGAGCGCAGCATTGCGTTCCAGCAGTTCGGGCCGCCGGCTGCGGTTGGCTCCCCGCTGGATTGCGGACCGGTGCCGGCATGACGTTCACCTTCCGCTGCCTCGACGCCGAAGCCGACGCGCCGCTCCTTCACAGCTGGGTGACCCAGCCCTACGCCTCGTTCTGGGGCATGCTGTCCGCCAGCGTGGAGGACGTGGTGCAGGAATACAGGAACATCCAAGCGAGCGGCCACCACCGCGCGGTGCTGGGGCTCGACGGCGGCGTCCCCGCCTTCCTGATGGAGGAGTACCTTCCCGCGTCCTCGCCGCTGGCCGCTGTGTACCCCGTCCTTCCCGGGGACGTGGGGATGCACCTGCTGGTGGCCCCGCCGTCGGCCGCACCCGTGCGCGGCTACACCGCCGCGGTGATGGACGCCGTCCTGGCACGACTCTTCAGCACGCCGGGAGTGGACCGCATTGTGGTGGAGCCGGATATCCGGAACACCAGGATCCACGCCCTGAATCAACGCCTGGGCTTCCAGCCCGCCGGGGCGGTCACCCTTCCGGACAAGGACGCGCTGCTGAGTTTCTGCAGCCGCGACGATTACCTGGCCGCCCGAACGTCCCTTCTGCCCGCCCTTCCGCCCGTAACCCAGGGAGCACCACTATGACTATCGATCTCGATCCCGCCGCCACAACCACCCCCGTGCAGCCCTCCGCCGGCCCTGCACCGCATCCCGGCCCTGTACCGCATCTCACCGGCGAAAGGTGGGACAACGCCAACCGGCACCTGCTCCGCAAGGCACTCGCCGAGTTCTCCCACGAACGGATCCTCACCCCGGAACCGGTGGGAGGTAAGCCTGGCGGGGCCGGGGCGGACGGGCGCGGCCGCTACCGGGTCCGCAGCGATGACGGCACCTCCGAGTACCAGTTCAGCGCCCGGATCCTAAGCATGGACCACTGGGCCATCGATCCCGGCTCCATCCGGCACTTCCGGGGCGGCACCGAGGCGCCGCTGGACGTGCTGGAGTTCATCACCGGGTTCCACGGAATGCTGGGCATCAACCTCCAGATGCTCCCCGTCTACCTCGAGGAGGTCGGCAGCACCCTGGCGAGCCACGCCTACAAGCAGTGGGCCGGCCAGCCGACGGCGGCTGAACTCGCCGCAGGGATCACCGGCGGCGAGGACCCGGCGGCCGACTTCCAGGCCATTGAGCGCAGCATGACCGAGGGCCACCCCTGCTTTGTTGCCAATAACGGCCGCCTGGGCTTCGGCATCAGCGACTACCACGCCTTCGCACCGGAAACGGGCGCCCCGGTGCAGCTGGAGTGGATCGCCGTTCACCGCACCCGCGCCGCCTTCACTGCATCGGAAGGGCTGGACTACCGGGCGCACCTGCAGGCCGAACTCGGATCCCTGCTGGGCACCTTCACCGCTGAACTGCAGCTGCAGGATCTCGATCCGGACCAGTACTTCCTCATGCCGGTACATCCCTGGCAGTGGGAGAACAAGCTCACGGTCACGTTCGCGGCGGAGATCGCCCGGCAGCGCATCGTCCACCTGGGCGCCGGGACGGACAGCTACCAGGCGCAGCAGTCGATCCGGACCTTCTTCAACACCAGCGACCCCGCCCGCCACTACGTCAAGACGGCCATGTCCGTGCTGAACATGGGCTTCATGCGCGGGCTGTCGCCGGAGTATATGAAGGCCACCCCGGCCATCAACGACTGGCTGCGGCACCTGATCGAGGCGGACGATGCACTTCAGCGCCGCGGGTTCACCATGATCGGCGAGGTCGCCGCCATCGGCTACCACAACGGCTACTACGAGGCAGGCGCTGCGGGCGGTTCGCCGTACCGGAAGATGCTCTCCGCCCTATGGCGCGAAAGCCCCCTGCCGCTGCTGCAGGACGGGCAGCAGCTGGCCACCATGGCCTCGCTCCTGCACGTTGACGCGAGCGGCAGGCCCATGGTTTCGGCGCTCATCGAGCGCTCCGGCCTGCCGGCAGGGGACTGGCTGCGGCGGTATTTCGAGGCCTACCTGGTTCCACTGGTTCATTGCCTCTTCCGGTATGAGATGGCGTTCATGCCGCACGGCGAGAACGTGATCCTGGTGCTCGAAAACGGCGTACCCGTCAGGGCCGTCATGAAGGACATCGCCGAGGAAATCGTGGTGATGGGGGACCGGCTGGACCTGCCGGAGGATGTATCCCGGATCCGGGCGGAGATCCCGGACGGCCAGAAGGTGCTGGCCGTCTTCACGGACATCTTTGACTGCATTTTCCGTTTCCTGGCCGCGCTCCTGGACGGGGACGGAAGACTGGGCCAGGACGACTTCTGGCGGATTGCCGCCGCTGCGGTCAAGGACTACCAGGGGCAGCATCCGGAACTTGCCGGCCAGTTCGCCCGGCATGACCTCTTTGCCGCCGACTTCGAGCTGTCCTGCCTGAACCGGCTGCAGCTGCGCAACAACCAGCAGATGCTGGACCTGGCAGACCCGTCCGGCGGGCTGCAGATGGCAGGACGCCTGGCCAATCCGCTGGCGAGGTTCGCCTGAGGACCACGCCTGGCACCACACGGACAGTGGACCGGGACGGGAGATCGGCGCCTCGCTAGGCTTGCAGCATGACCACGCCGCACCCCCAGCAGGATCTTTCCGGGACAACAGCCCTCGTCACGGGGGCCAGCGCGGGGCTGGGGTCCGAGTTCGCGCGCCAGCTGGCCGCCCAGGGCTGCAACCTGGTGCTGGTTGCGCGGAACCGGGCCCGCCTCGAGGAAGCAGCGGCGGGCCTGGAACGGCGCTACGGAACCACTGCCGAGGTGCTTCCCGCAGACCTGACGGACGACGCCGGCGTGGCCGCCGTCGTCGAACGCCTGTCCGATGCGCGGCGTCCGGTGGGGATCCTCGTCAACAACGCCGGAATCGGCCTGCTGCACAACTTCGAGGACAACCACATCTCGGAGGAGAAGAAACACCTCAAGCTGCACGGGGAAACCGCCATGGAGCTTACCCATGCCGCGCTCAAAGGCATGCTGGAGCGGGGCGAGGGCCGGATCATCAACGTGGCCAGCATCGCCGCTTTCCTGCCGCGGGGCACCTACTCCGCGGCGAAGGCCTGGCTGGTGAGTTTCAGCCGCTGGGCAAACCTGGCCTACGGCAGACAGGGCATCAAGGTCACCGCGGTGTGCCCGGGCTTCACCCACACGGAGTTCCACGACCGGATGGGCATGGACAAATCGGTGGCGCCGTCCTGGGCCTGGCTGCATGCCGAGCGGGTGGTGCGGGAAGGCCTGGCGGACAATGCCCGGGGCAAGGCGGTGTCCATCCCCTCCAAGAGGTACAAGGTGGTGGCGGCCGTTGCCCGGGTGGCGCCGGCAAAGCTAATGGCGGGGCCGCCGCGGAAGCCGAAACAGGGACGGAAACCCGAGTAATGCTGACGGCGGGCGCGACCCCGCCCGCCGGACAGCCACCACCACGCCGATTCCCACCAGCGCCCCCACCATGGTCTCCACAGCGCGCTCCAGGATCAGGACCGCCGGATCGGCGGGGGCTGCGAGCTGGGTCATCAGCAAAATGACCGGCGTGAAGGAAACCATGGCCAGGCCGTAGTGGCGGGTCATGAACAGCTCGGTGGTGAACTGGAAGAGGATCACCAGGAGCGCCAGCACCACGGCCTGCCGGCCCGGGAACAGGCCCGCCAAGGACCAGGGCACCGGAAGAATGGCGGCGGCGGTGACCCCCAGTCCCACGAACGTCCCCACGATCCGGTGGATGCCCCGCCGGACGCTGCTCGGAAGGTCGGCCCCGGCCAGCGGCACGGCAGCCGCGGCCATGGCCCAGTGCGGATGCCCGCTGCCCGTCAGGACGCCCACAGTGCCGGCCGCACCCACTGCCAGGACGTACCGGGAGGCATGCACCAGCATCTCCCGGTGCCCGGCGGGGCTCACGGCCGGAGCAGCCCGGACGGCGCCGCGCTGCCAGGACCTGCGGCGGACCCAGCCGCCGAAGCCCACCAGCATGGAGAACGCGGCAGACCCTGTGGCGATCAGCATGGCCACCTGCCACGGAACCACAGTGGGCACTGAGGCGCAGGCTCCCAGCGCGAGGATCCCGAAGAACGGTCCGTTGGGCTTGAGCCGCACGCGGTCCGCGAAGAGGGATCCGACGCCGGCGAGGACGGCCTCCACTCCCACGAGCCACCACGAGTGGAGATGGTTGACGGACAGGAACACGCCCACCGCCACACCGCCCAGCAGGACGACGGCGGCCTGGGACTGGTGCCGGAGCCGGAGCTGGTGCGGCTCGGAGCGCCCGTACATGCCGGTCAGGGCACCAAAGACGGCATAAATCATGAGGTCTGAACGACCTGTGGCCAGGAGCAGGAGTGACGGAACCGCAACGCTGAGGGCAACGCGCAACGCCGCCAAATGGTCATTGTTGGCCGGTTCCAGCCGATGGAGCGCGCGCACCTGCACGAGGACGCGTTCCATGACTCATCACCTCTTGCTGTTCCAGTACGGCCTTTTGGAAGTTATCACCGTGGGGTAGGGCCCGTCATTTCCACTGCCCGGCGCAGGACTCGGAACGTCATTCCGGCCGGTACGCCAAAGGCCCGCCCCTTCGTGCTTCCTCCAAGGAAACACGAGGGCGGGCCTTCTGGGCGTGGGCCGCAAGACGGGGCTCCGGACCGGCAGGACCGGTTCCGCCGGAGTGCGACTAGGCGCCGGCAGGAACCTTGTCGGCCTCGCGTGCATCGGCGTCGCGCGCATCGGTGATGTCCTGGGTCTCGAACGGGAGTTCGTCCAGGTTGAGCAGCGGGTTCTCGTCCTGCGTGGCAACCAGTTCGCGTGCCTCGGCCTGGGTATCCACGCTGGGCATGGACCCGGGCAGCGGGCGCTGGGCCGACTCCTTGAGGAAGTAGATGGCCACGGCACCCACCAGGGAGGTTCCCATCAGGTAGTACGCGGGCATCATGTCGTTGCCTGTGGCGCTGATGAGGGCTGCCACGATGAACGGAGTGGTGCCGCCGAAAATGGCCACCGAGAAGTTGTACGCGATGCCCATCGCCCCGTACCGGCTGGAGGTGGGGAACTGCGCCGGGAGGGCGGAGGCCAGGTTGGCGACGTAGAACGTCACAGGGAATGCGATCAGCGCCAGGCCGGCCAGGGTGGACCAGATCTCGCCGATGCCGATCAGCAGGAAAGCCGGAGTGGCCAGGACCACTGTGCTGACTGCGCCGATCCACAGGACGGGCCGGCGGCCGATTCGGTCCGACAACTTTCCGGTCAGCGGAATGCAGAGGCTCATGACCACCAGCACGGGGATGGTCAGGAGGGTGCCGTGCACCGGATCGTAACCCTTGGACTCCGTGAGGTAGGTGGGCATGTAGGACGTCAGCGCGTAGCCGGCGGTGTTTGCTGCGGCCACCAGGATCATGGCAACAATGATGGAGCGCCAGTAGGCCTTGACGATGCCCACCGGGCCCTTCGCCGTTGCCTGGTCGGATGACGCCGCATGCTTCGCGAGATCCTCCTGGGCATCCAGGGTGGCCTGGAACTGGGGGGACTCCTCGATCTTGCTCCGGAAGTAGACCGCGATCAGGCCCAGGGGCCCGGCCACCAGGAACGGAATACGCCAGCCCCACTCCTCCATGGCTGCCTGGCCGAGCGTCAGCTGCAGGACCGAGACCAGGGCGGCCCCGATGGCGAAGCCCATGTAGCTGCCCAGGTCCAGGAAGCTGGCGAAGAACCCGCGGCGCTTGTCCGGGGCGTATTCGCTGACGAACGTGGTGGCACCGGCGTATTCACCGCCGGTGGAGAAGCCCTGGACGATCTTCAGCAGCACCAGCAGGCCTGCGGCCCACAGCCCGATCTGGGCGTAGCCGGGCAGGAGGCCGATGGCGAACGTGCTCGCTGCCATCAGCATCAGCGTGGCGGCGAGGATCTTCTGCCGGCCCATCTTGTCGCCCATCCAGCCGAAGATCACGCCGCCCAGGGGGCGGGCAATGAACGTGGCGGCGAAGGTGCCCAGCAGGAACAGCGTCTGGGTGGTGGGGTCCGACTCCGGCAGGAAGACCGGACCCATGGTGGTGATGAGGTAGCCGAACACGCCGACGTCGTACCATTCCATGGTGTTGCCCACGATGGTGCCGCCGAGGGCTTTCTTCAGCATGGGCTGGTTGACGACGTTGACGTCCGATTCCTTGAGCCGGCGCCGCGCGAGCAGCTTAGGCTTGCGCGGGCTTTTGGTAAGAGCCGACGACGGGGCGCCAGGGGGTGTAGCTGGGTTGGTTCCAGAGGCGCTGTTGACGCCTGCGGAAGAGTCTGTCGTGCTTCGGTCTGTGGGCATTTGGGCAACTCCTGTGGAGGTCATTTGCTTGCGACTTGTAGCTGCGCCGCTCCGGGCAGGCCTTCAATTTTACGCGAATGCCGTAGCGCCTGCGTGGTTTATGCCGTAGGATCACCCGTTTGGCAGCCGTATCCGGCAGGTTTACCCGAATTCTTTTCCCGGCTTTTCCCGCGCCATTACTGGCATGCGGCGGGACCAGGCCCATCGTTACCCAATCTTTTTCGTTTTATGCGCCACACCCCCGTGAATCTGTCCCAAGATGGCGCTGAAAGTGACCGGGACCACGCCGGGCCGGACCTCCCGGGCGCACACCGGGCCGCGGTCCAGGGGCACTTTTGCCGGCCCAGGCGGAGGGGGTTCACAGGTGCCGTGTGCGTCCCTAAGGTTGTTCCATGGAAACACTTTCTTTCAGGTAGGGGACGCCTGCGGCCAAGCCACCGCGGGCCGCTTCGAAAGTTTTTGCCGGGGCCCGGTTTTGGCCACTCTCGATAGCACTTCATCTGTGGAAGGGAAGAACAAATGGCTGACGAAAAGCGTGAATTCCCCATCAATCCGGAGGTTGCGGACCACCTCGCCGCGGCAATGGACACTCCGGACATGCCGGGTGCCGAAGCGCCCCTTGCCCCACTGGGGGGAACCGGGCAGCACACCTGGCCGGATGGATACGGAAAGCGCCGGCACCCGAAAGAGCGGGATGCGGGCCACGGCCGGATAGGGCAGGGAGCCGCAGTGACGGCGATCCACCGCACCAGCCGGCCGCAGATGCCGCACTCGTCCTAGGCCCGGACACTTTAGGACGCGCATCCTGCCTGGCGACGCGTACATGGCCTGGCGACACCGAAATCCGGTGCGCCAGGCCTTTTGCGTGTCCCGGATCAATCTGGCCTTCTTCGCGAGTGGCCGGCCGGCTCAGCCTTCGCGCACAACCTCCGCCGGGTCCTTGTCCAGCCGCCAGCCCCGCCACACGGGATGCCGCAGCCTCCCGGTTCCCGTCCACTCGCTGTAGGTCACTTCGCCGACAAGTTCGGGGGCAATCCAGTGCGCGTCGGCGGCATCCGGGCGCGGAACGTCCAGGAACGGCGAGGTCTTCCGGGCCAGCCGTTCCACGGTTTGCCGCAGTTCGGCAAGTTCCCTCCCGCTGAAACCGCTGCCCACCCGCCCCGCGTACTGCAGCTTCGTCCCGTCCGGAATGCCCACCAGCAGTGAGCCCACGGTGTCTTCCCGCCCGCCTTTGCCCGGGCGCCAGCCGCCCACCACAACCTCCTGCGTCTGTTCCACCTTCAGCTTGATCCAGGTACGGGTCCGCTGCCCGCTCACGTACCGGCTGTCGGTCCGCTTGGCCATCACCCCTTCGAGGCCCAGCTCCCGGGCACTCTCCAGGATGTGGTCCACCCGGTCCTCGAGGACCGGAGAAAGCCCCGCGGGGCAGCCCGATGCGGTGAAGAAGTCCTCCAGCCGTTGCCGGCGCTCGGCGAGCGGCAGCCTCCGGAGGTCCGTTCCGTCGTCGTGCAGCAGGTCGAAAAGCATCAGCTGCACGGGAATGGCAACCCGGGCCCGTGCGACGTCGGCGGGCCGGGTGAGCTTCATCCTTCCCTGCAGGAGCCCGAAGTCGGGCCTTCCCGCCGCGCCGATGGCCACGATCTCACCATCGGCAACGAACGGCCGGGCCGGCCAGCAGGCCCGGTCCACGAGTTCGGGGTAGGTGCTGGTGACATCGTTGCCGTTGCGGCTGAATATCCGTACCGTCCTTTCGTCTCCCACGAGGATGGCGCGGACCCCGTCCCACTTGAGTTCGAACTGCCAGTTGCTGCCCTGCAGGTCGGCGGCGTCTCCGGAGGTGGCCATCATGGGCCTGTAGTCCCCGGGCCGCACCGCAACGTCTTTATCCCGTGCCTCCTGGCGCAGCTCATCGTGGCGCGGCTCGTGGTGGTTCGGCGCCCCGTGTGGCTCCTCGTGGGCCGACTCCCTAGCCGGAGCCTCCTCCTGTCCTTCCCGCGGCGGTGCGTGCCGCCGTCGTCCGCCAGGCCGCCCGGGCTCCATGAGGTGGATAAGCCACTGGCCCTCGGAATCCCTTCCCTGCCCCCGCCCTGTGTGGATAAGCGCGAACTTCCTGGTCCCGCCCAGCCCTCCTCCTTCCGAACCGGTGAGGGTGGCAATGACTTCCCTGCCGTTGATCCACTTGTCCAGCTCATACGTCCCGTGGTCCCAGATGGTTACCTCGCCGGCGCCGTATTCCCCTTTGGGAATAGTCCCCTCGAAGCCCGCGTAGTCCAGGGGATGGTCCTCGGTCTGCACTGCCAGGTGGTTCTTGCCGCCGGACTCAGGCACCCCCTTCGGCAGTGCCCAGGACACCAGCACTCCTTCATGCTCCAGGCGGAAGTCATAGTGCAGGCGGCTGGCGTGGTGCTCCTGGATCACAAAGGTATTCCCGCTGCCGGCCGTGCCCGTGAAGGGTTCCGGAGTCTTCCCGGGATCACGCATGGAGCGGTACTTCTCCAGCCGGGGGTCGTTGCCGGCGTTATCGACGGCGGCGAACGGGTCCTTGCCTTCCTGCACGCGCCGGATCACCGCCTTATGGTCCAGGTGGCTGAGGCCGGGGGAGCCGAGCTCCTCCCAGGTCCGGGGCGCAGCCACCATGGGGGTGGGGCGGCCACGCAGCGAGTACGGCACGATAGTCGTCTTGGCTGCATTGTTCTGGCTCCAGTCCACCAGGACCTTGCCCTTGCGCAGGCTCTTTTTCATGTCGCTGACGGCCAGGTCCGGGTGGTCGGCCTCAAGGGCCCTGGCAAGTTCGCGGGCGAAGCCGGAGACCTGGTCAGAGGTCTGGCTCCGGTCCAGGGCGGCGTACAGGTGGATGCCCTTGCTGCCGCTGGTCACCGGCACGGGGTCCAGGCCCACGTCCTGGAGGATGGCGCGCGCCAGGAGGGCTACTTCAACGCACGCCTCCAGGCCGGCGCCTTCGCCGGGGTCCAGGTCCAGGACCAGCCGGTCGGGGTTCAGTTGGTTGCCGTGGGAGTCCACCTGCCACTGCGGAACGTGGATTTCCAGGGAATTGATCTGCCCGAACCAGGTAAGGGTGGCGGGGTCGTTGACCATCGGGTAGTAGATGGTGCGGTCCTTGTGGGTGATGGCTGCCCGGGGGAGCCAGCCCGGAGCCGAGTCCTCAAGGTTCTTCTGGAAGAACACCTCGCCGGGCTTATCGGCGGTCCCGACGCCGTTCACCCAACGCTTCCTGGTGGCCGGCCTGTTGTACGCCGCCGGGATCAGGACGTGGGCCACGGCGGCGTAGTAGGCCAGGACGTCCGCCTTGGTGGTGCCCGTCTCCGGATAGATGATCTTGTCCAGATTGGTGAGGGTCAGTTCCCGCCCTGCCACCCTGACACGCTCCTTAGCGGCGGGCACGGGGCTTCACCTCCGGCGTTGCGTGATGTTCACTTGAGGAATGAGAGCCATCTGGAAAGGTGCCATCGCGTTCGGCCTGGTCAACGTGCCCGTGAAGGTCTACAGCGCCACTGAGGATCATGACATCAGTCTGCACCAGGTCCACAACGCCGACGGCGGCCGGATCCGCTACCAGCGGCGGTGCGAGGTCTGCAGCCAGGTCATCGATTATTCGGACATCGAGAAGGCCTACGAGGAGGACGGCCGGACGGTGGTCCTGTCCAAGGACGAACTCAAGGCCATTCCGGCGGAGAACAACCATGAGATCGAAGTGGTGCAGTTCGTCCCGTCCGAGCAGCTTGAGCCCATGATGTTCGAGAAGAGCTACTACCTTGAGCCGGACTCCAAGTCTCCCAAGGCCTACGTGCTGCTGCGCAGTGCGCTGGAAGACACGGACAGGGTGGCCATTGTCCAGTTCGCGCTGCGGGAGAAGACCCGGCTGGGCGCTTTGCGGATTAAGGACGATGTCCTGGTGCTCCAGTCCCTCCTGTGGCCGGACGAGGTGCGGGAAGCGAAATTCCCTTCCCTTGATGCATCCGTCAAGATCTCCCCGCAGGAGCGCGATATGTCCGCGGCCCTGGTGGAGTCCATGGCGGCCGATTTCGATCCCGCTTCCTTCACGGACGACTACCAGGTCCAGCTCCGCCAGCTTATTGAGGCCAAGCTGGAGCAGGGTGAATCGCTGGACACCGAGGAAACCTTCGGCGTGGAGGCCGGCGAGGGCAGCAAGGGTGAAGTCATCGACCTGATGGAGGCGCTGAAGCGAAGCCTGGACCGGAAACGGGGCGGCGGGTCCGATGCCGCGGCAGGACGGGCGGGTGGCGAAGCCGGCGGGGACTCCGGCAGCGACGCCGGCGAAGACGAAGCCGCCAAACCGGCGCGCAAGCGGTCTACCGCGGCTAAGACCAGTGCCGAAAAGACCGGCACCACGGCGAGGTCCGCGGCAGCAAAGTCCACGGGAACGCAGTCCGGCGCAGCCACATCCGGCACGGCCAAGTCCGGCGCAGCCAAATCCGGCACGGCCAAGTCCACCACGGCAAAATCCGCCGCCGCCAAGTCGACAGCGGCCAAGTCCGCCGAAAAACCCGCCGCCAAGGCGTCCACCAGC
The DNA here is from genome assembly GCF_048957775.1 of Pseudarthrobacter sp. CC4. Taxonomy (NCBI): domain Bacteria; kingdom Bacillati; phylum Actinomycetota; class Actinomycetes; order Micrococcales; family Micrococcaceae; genus Pseudarthrobacter; species Pseudarthrobacter sp. CC4. The sequence goes on from NZ_JARCCZ010000027.1 coordinate 48,322, forward strand.
AAGGCGACGGGCACCCGGGCGCGCAAGCCTGCGTGATGGCCCCTGTGATGGCCAGCCGCCTGCGGATCCTGATCCGGTACCCGATGCCATGTACATGAAACTACTAAGCTTGCTTGCGTTCCGGTAGCGGGGTGCTCTTTACAGCCGGGTCCGGTGCGTCCACAATGAGTCGCATCGCAGCCACCGCTGTGCCCACAGCGTGCTGACACTCCAACGGCCCTGTGAGGAGCGCTGAACATGAACGATCAGACAGATGCAGCCGAGGCGGACCGGGCACTCAAACAGAAACACCGGGCCATGTGGGCATCCGGTGATTATCCGGCCCTCGCTGACGAGATGCTCCTGGACCTCGGCGCCATCCTGGTTGAAGCCTGCGGCATTACCTCCCGCCACAATGTGCTGGATATCGCCGCCGGATCAGGCAACGCGGCCATTCCCGCGGCCATGATGGGAGCCAAGGTGGTGGCCAGCGACCTCACCCCCGAGCTTTTCGAGGCCGGCCGCCGTGAGGCCGCGAACCGGGGAGTCAGCCTGGACTGGAAGGAAGCCGACGCGGAGGCCCTGCCCTTCGCCGACGCCGAGTTCGACGTCGTCATGTCCTGCCTCGGCGTCATGTTTGCCCCCCACCACCAGGCGGCGGCGGACGAACTCCTGAGGGTGTGCAAACCGGGTGGAAACATAGGACTGTTGAGCTGGACCCCGGAGGGGTTCATCGGCAGGATGTTCGACACCATGAAGCCCTTCGCCCCGCCGCCACCGCCGGGAGCACAGCCGGCGCCGCTGTGGGGGAGCGAAGAGCACGTGCGGGAACTGCTGGGGGACAGGATCACGGATACCGCTGCGCGCAAGCAGACCCTGGCCGTGCGGAGCTTCCATCAACCCGGCGACTTCGTCCGCTACTTCAAGTCCCACTACGGCCCCACCATCTCCGTCTACAAATACATCGGGGAGGACGGGGACAAGGTCAAAGCCCTGGACCAGGCCCTGACGGAACTGGCTGATTCCTTCGGCGATGCCCACGGCGACACCCCGTTCCAGATGGAGTGGGAGTACTTGCTGTTCACTGCGAAGAAGGCCAAGGAAAGTGCCTGATTACGTGGCCACGTCCTCGGTCACGGTTGATGCCCCTCCCACCCGCGTGTGGGATGTCATCACGGACCCGGCGGCCACGAAGGAGTTCATGTTTGGCACCGAGCTCTCCACGGACTGGACCGTGGGCGGACCCATCACCTGGAGCGGCAACTGGGACGGCAAGGACTACGAGGACAGGGGCACGATCCTCGAGGTGGTGCCCGCCAGGAAACTGGTCTACACGCATTTCAGCCCCCTCGCCGGGCAGGAAGACAAACCGGAGAACTATCACACCCTCACCTGGACGCTTCAGGACAAGGGCGGCCGGACGCTTTTGACGCTGACCCAGGACAACAACACCACGGCGGAGGCGGCTGACCACTCAAAAGGCATGTGGGACAAGCTCGTGGCGGACGTGAAGAGGATTTCCGAGGGCAGTTAACCCGCCTGGTTGGGATGGGGCGGGGGATTAACGCAAGCGGCCGTCGTCGGGCGTTTCCCTGGGAGGGAAGGCCCGACGACGGCCGTGCGGCTTGGCCGCCGGGGCAGCCTGTCAGCTGCCAGTCAGCTGCTAGGCGTCGTGGTCCGTTTCCAGGATCTGGACGAGGCGGTCCAGCGCGGTGTCCGCGCCGTCACCTTCGGCGCGAAGGACCACCACGTCGCCGTGCGAGGCGCCCAGGCTCATGAGGGACAGGATGCTGGCAGCGTCCATCGCCTCGTCCACCGGCTCGCCCTCGCGGGCGATGGTGATGTCCAGGTCGTACTCTCCTGCTGCCTCGGCAAAGATGGCGGCGGGGCGGGCGTGCAGGCCCACGCGGCTGGCGACGGTTGCTGTGCGTTCTGGCATTGTTGCTCCTTAGTCTTCCGGCGGCTGGTTGAAATGCCGGGGTAGAGGTAGTGGGTGAGGCAGGTCAGACGGTTGCTGGGACGGTTTCCACCGTAGCAGCGCTCTTGGGGGCGGCCCAGCGCTTGAGGCCGATCACGGCCAGGGCGGTCACGATGGCACCGGCGACGATCGAGAGGACGAACATCAGCACGTTGCCGATCGCGAAGAACACAAAGATGCCGCCATGGGGAGCCTGCGAGGTGACCCCGAAGGCCATGGTCAGTGCGCCGGTCAGCGCGCCGCCCAGCATGCTGGCAGGAATGACGCGGAGCGGATCAGCAGCAGCGAACGGGATAGCGCCTTCGGAGATGAAGGATGCACCCAGCAGCCAGGCAGCCTTGCCGTTTTCGCGCTCAGCCAGGCTGAAGAGCTTGCGGTCCAGGACGGTGGCCAGGGCCATTGCCAGAGGGGGCACCATGCCGGCGGCCATGACCGTTGCCATGATCTGCCACGGCGCCTGGTTGTCCGCGCTGCCGGCGCTGAGTCCCGCAACGGCGAAGGCGTAGGCCACCTTGTTGACGGGACCGCCCAGGTCGAAGCACATCATGAGGCCAAGGATGATGCCCAGGACCACGGCGGAAGCGCCGGTCATGCCGGAGAGCCAGCCGTTAAGGGCGGTGGTGAGGCCGGCGATGGGGCCGCCGAGCAGCAGGAACATGAGTCCGGAAGCCGCGATGGAGGCGAGCAGCGGGATGATGACCACGGGCATGAGGCCGCGCAGCCAGCGGGGAACCTGCCAGGTGCCGATCACGTGGGCAACGTAGCCGGCCAGGAGGCCGCCCACGATGCCGCCGAGGAAGCCGGCACCCATGAAACCGGAGACTGCACCGGCCACGAAGCCGGGGGCGATGCCGGGCCTGTCAGCAATGGCGTAGGCGATGTAGCCGGCCAGCGCCGGGACCAGGAAGCCCATGGACAGGGCGCCGATCTTGAACAGGACTGCGCCCAGGTAAGCGGCGAGTCCGCCCTCGGGAAGGTTGCCGAAGTTGTTCTCCACAACCACCTTGTCCGCGACTTCGGTGATGTCGTAACCACCCAGGAGGAAGCCCAGGGCGATCAGGAGGCCACCGCCGGCCACGAACGGGATCATGTAGCTCACGCCGGTGAGCAGGGCCCTCTTCAGCTTCTGGCCGATGTGCTCGCCCTTTTCGGCGGCGGCCTGCTCAGCCTGTTCCTCGGCACCGAAGTGCGGGACGCGCCGCGCGTTCGGGTCCGAGGCTGCGGCCAGCGCCTCCTGGACCATCTTGGCGGGTTCGTCGATGCCCCGCTTCACAGGGGCGTTGATGACCGGTTTGCCGGCGAAGCGCTCCTTGCCGCGTACGTCCACGTCCACCGCGAAAATTACGGCGTCGGCGGCAGCAATGACGGCGGGATCCAGCGGCTTGGCGCCGGAGGAACCCTGGGTTTCCACCTGCAGGTCGACGCCGGCCTCCTGGGCAGCGGCCACCAGGGAGTCAGCTGCCATGTAGGTGTGCGCGATGCCGGTGGGGCAGGCGGTCACGGCCACGAGGCGCTTGGGACCGGCCGGGGCTGGTCCGGCCGTAGCCGCGCCGGCCGGAGCCGTGCCGGAAGCAGCGGCGCCAGAGCCCGCCGAAGCAGTGCCTGCCGACGCCCCCGCGGACGCGCCGGAAGCAACAGCTTCAGCGGGTACCGCGGCTGCATGGGCTGCAGGCTTGTCGGCCAGCGCACCGTCCACCAGTTCCACGATCTCTTCGCGGGATGAGGCGTTGCGCAGGGCCGTGGTGAAGTCCTTTTTGATCAGGGACCTGGCCAGCTTCGAGAGCAGCTTCAGGTGCTCCTGGTCGGCTCCGTCCGGGGCTGCGATGAAGAAGACCAGGTCCGCCGGGCCGTCCTTGGCTCCGAAGTCCACCTTGGGATTGAGGCGGGCCATGGCCAAGGTGGGTTCCGTGACGGCGGCCGAGCGGCAGTGCGGGATGGCGATGCCGCCCGGAATGCCGGTGGCGGTCTTCTGCTCGCGGGCGAAGGCGTCAGCGAAGAGGCCTTCAACTTCTGTTGCGCGTCCGGCGGCAGCTACTTTGCTTGCCAGGTGCCGGATCACCGCCTCGGGCGCGTTGCCCAGGTTCTGGTCGAGCTCGACCAGGTCCGTGGTGATGAGCTGGGTCACTGTCAATCCTTTCGAAGGGCCGTGATGGTTACGGCATCCGGGGTGGTTTGGTGTACTGCCGGAACCGTTGAACCGGGCAGGGAGGCGGCTGCGGCACCGTGGGCCACAGCCTGGCGAAGGCAGTCGGCCGGGGCGGCGCCCCGGCCATGGGCGAGCAGGTAGCCGGCCAGCGCGGAATCGCCCGCGCCCACCGTACTGACCGCGGCGACCGGCGGATGCGTGGCCAGCCACGCGCCGTCGGCCGTTACCAGGACAGCTCCCTTGGATCCGAGAGTTGCCAGCACAGCACCCACGCCGGAACGTACGACAGCGGCCGCGGCGGCCGCGGCCGCCACCGGATCCGCTTCCAGTTCGTCAGCGGTAGCCGCGGCGAAGCCGGCTGCAGCAGCCAGTTCCGCCAGTTCTTCGGCGTTGGGTTTGAGGAGGTCCGGTTTCCCGGAACCGTTGACGGCCGGTTCAGCACCGGCATCGCCTCCGGACATTGCGGCCGCGAGCGGCGCACCGGAGGAGTCCACGGCAATGAGCGGTGCGCTGCCGTTTCCGGCTGCGCGGATCCGGCGGGCCGCCGTCGCGTAGAAATCAGCAGGGAATCCCGGCGGCAGCGAACCTGCAAGGACCACCCAGCTGGCTCCGCGGGAGCTCTCCAGCAGCAGTTTGATCAGGGCTTCCTGCTGGTCCGCATCCATGACCGGACCGGGCTCATTGATCTTGGTGGTCACGCCACCGGGTTCCGTGAGGGCCACATTGGTGCGGAGCGGTTCGCTGATGGGCAGGGAAACGAACGGCACCGCGCTTTCCCGCAGCCCGGCCAGGACGGGATCGCTGTCCGCGCCGGGGAGGACGGCAACGGAGTCCAGGCCGGAGGCAACCAGTGCACGGGACACGTTGACGCCCTTGCCGCCCGACTCCTGGCTGACGGAAACGGCACGCTGCACTTCGCCCCGAACCAATGGGCCCGGCAGTGCCACGGTCCGGTCAAGGCTGGGGTTGGCGGTGAAAGTGACGATCATGCGATCACCACGTCAACGCCGGCTTCTTCAAGGGCGGCCGCCAGTTCCGGGCCGGGCTCGCTGTCTGTAATCAAGGTGTCCAGATCTTTCAGGGAGGCGAACTGGACCAGGGTTTCCGTGTCCAGCTTGGAGGAATCGGCCAGCACAACAATCCGGCGGGCCGAGTGGACGAAAGCTGCCTTAACCGCGGCTTCCTCGGGGTCGGGCGTGCTCAGCCCAAAGCTTGCGTGGATTCCGTTGGTGCCGATGAAAGCGATGTCCGGCCGCAGTTTGCCGGCGGCCTCCACGGTTGACTGACCCACGGCAACCTGGGTGATTCCGCGGACCCGGCCGCCGAGTATCTCAAGGGCGATGCCGGGAACGCTGGAGAGTTTGCCTGCGATGGGAACGGCGTGGGTGATGGCCACCAGTTCCGCCCGCGGTCCGGTTGGGTCGGAAGGTTCGACGGCGGCGCGCCGCGAGAGCATGTCCGCCAGGACTTCCGTAGTGGTGCCGCCGTCGATCAGGACGCTGCCGGTGGAGTTGCGTGGAATGAGGGCCAGCGCGGCTTCGGCGATCCGGATTTTCTGGTCCGGCCGCTGGATGGCGCGCTCGTTCACGCTTTCCTCGGTGGTGCTGAACCGGTCTGCGGCAACGGCTCCGCCGTGGACGCGGCGGACGGTGCCGGCATTCTCGAGGGCGGCAAGGTCGCGGCGGACGGTTTCGGTGGTGATGCGGAAGCGCTCGGCCAGGAGGGTCACGCTGACCCGGCCGCTGCCGGCAACAAGCTCGGCAATCTTTTGCTGGCGCTCCTCGGCGAACACGTACCCTCCGTTGCGTAGGTCTTCTGGTGGTGTGGATTGTTCACTGTGGATGCCGTTCCTGCGTGACTGGCATCACATGATGTTGAGTTACTTGACTTTATCTTTGCTTGTGTTGGTTTGTCAATGGAAACCCACATGAAACAAAGTGGCACTTTCGGGGACGGCAAAAAGCCGGGCCGGACCATGGATGGTCCGGCCCGGCTTCTCGGGTCAATGTCGTGTCCTGCGCTGCGGCGGGGACCCCGGTGGTGCTACAGCCCGCCGTCGCGGCTTTCGTTCCGCGTAATGCGTTCCCCGGTGTTCGGGTCAACGACGGAGCGGGTCTCGCTGATGCGCCGGCTGCGGCCCGGGGAAGCGAGGATGAGGGAGGCGATGAGTCCAATGACGCCAACCGCCATCAGGATGTAGCCGATGAGCACCTGGTCCACGAAGGGGATGAGGCCCGGAGCGACCGCCCAGGCAAGGATGGCGCCGAGGGCGATAAGGAAGATGGAGGATCCGATTCTCATGCTTTGCTCCTTGTTGTCACGGATGGAAGCCTTATTGGGCCGCGGACTTTTGGTAAGCATGCTGTCCGTTAAGCGTCACGCTACAGCCCGGGGTGGCTGTATTCAATGGCGGGGGCCGGCGCGTAACCCATTCGTTGTGCTGTGGCGCCTGTGAAGAAAGAGGCTGATGCGACTCGATGACGTTGCCCGCGGACCGGCACGGCTCGGGCATCAAGCCACGCTTGCTGGCTAGGCTGATCCGATGGAAACAGTTGTGTGGTCCAAACCTGAAGGCGAGCGGGCGGGCACCCCACTACTTGTGATGATGCACGGTTATGGCACTGACGAGTCCCGCATGGTGCGCCTTTTTGAGTACCTGCCGCCCGAGTTTACGTGTGCGGCGCTCCGAGCGCCGATGCCGATCGGTGACCATTACGGCTGGTTCATGCTGGACTACTTCCTGGCCAATGACTTCGCGGATGTCATTAAAGCCTCGAGTGCCGTCCAGGCCTGGATCAACAGCGTCAAGGCCCGGCACAGCAGCGTAAGCCTGCTCGGCTACTCGCAGGGCATGGCAATGGCGAGCACTCTGCTGCGCCTCCACCCTAAGGACTATGAGGCGGTGGTGGGACTTTCCGGTTTTGTGCTCCGGAATGAACTGCTGTCCCTCACGGAGTCCTTCGACACCAGGCCGCCCTTCTTCTGGGGCCGGGACAAGGCAGACCTGGTCATCAACGAGGACGCGATCGCCTACACCGAGGAATGGCTCCAGCAGAACACGCTCCTGACCGCCAGGACCTACCCCGGCATGGGCCATGCGATGTCGAAGACGGAGATGGTGGACGTGAGCGTCTTCCTGCGACACTATGTGCTCCGCCCGGACGGGTCCGGAAAAATCGACGCGTGAGGCCCTCCCCTGCTGAGACGTGCCTCACGCAAGGCTCGCTAGAAAAAACAGTTGCCAGCTAAATTTGTAAGCGCTTACACTCATCTTCGGCCGTTATCGCGGCCCTGAACTGGGCGGACAAGGAGATCAGCGCGGTGTCGAGGGTTTACTGCAGCCGGATACTGTCCCATGCCCTTTATCCGGCCAGCGATGCTGGAGGTGCCGCCGGTTTGTCCGACGACGGGCGCCGCGTCCATCATGGTAGGGATACACCGATCAGCAATGCCAGCGCCGAGGCGCTCCCCATACAGACCGCCGCCCGTGGCCGCAGATCGTTCGGGCACCGATGCCTCCCCAACTCCAAGCATCCAGCCTTCAGGGCTGCCCGCCGTCCTGAAAGGACAACACACCGCTGATGACTGAAAACACCGCAGCAGACAACGCAGCAGCCGAGGTGTCCTCCTGGGCTGGTGCCTCTGCCATCCTTTTCGACCTGGACGGGGTGCTGACCCCCACGGCAACCGTCCATGAGCGGGCATGGCAGGAACTGTTCGAGGACTACCTGGCGGCGCAGCCCCAGGTTCCCGGCTACCGCGAGAGTGACTACTTCGACCACATCGACGGCAAGCCGCGCTTTGACGGTGTCCGCGATTTCCTGGCCTCGCGGGGGATTGTCCTCCCCGAGGGCCCCACTGACGACGACCCCGCCAACACCACTGTGCAGGGCCTGGGTAACCGGAAGAACAGGATTTTCAACGACATCGTGAGCGCGGGGGTGGAGCCCTTCCCCGGGTCGGTGCGCTTCCTCGAAGCCGCGCTGGAACGCGGACTGAAGGTCGCCGTCGTCTCTTCCTCCCGAAACGCTCCGGCCGTCCTGGCGGCAGCCGGACTCAGCGCCCGTTTCCCGGTGGTGGTGGATGGCGTGGTCGCGGCAAGCGAAGGCCTGCCCGGCAAGCCCAGTCCCGCCACCTACGAGTACGCCGCCCGCCTGCTGGGCCTCCCCAGCGGGGAGTGCGTGGTGGTGGAGGATGCCGTGTCCGGCGTCCAGGCCGGCGAGGCCGGAACCTTCTACTCGGTCATCGGCGTGGACCGCGGCGCCGGGCGGCAGACGTTGCTCGACGCCGGAGCCACCCTGGTGGTCAATGACCTCAAGGAACTTCTGCCCTAGAGACGGCAGCCTTCCCCGAGGCCGCCCGCTGCTACCCCCGGCAGCTCCCGTGAGTACGCATTACCCCTGAACGCATCACCCCCCGAAAAGTATCCCCAGGCCGGCAGCAAACCGGTTGCCCGGCCAAACGCCTAAGGACCCAACACCATGGCCCTGATCTCAGCGGACCGCGAAAGATTCCCCAACACACCCTGGCAGCTCGTGGAAACACGCCACGAAGCGGGCAGTGAAGGGACGCTGGAAACACTCTTTGCCCTCGGCAACGGACATCTGGGGATCCGCGGCGCCCACTGGGCCGCCGCCGACTCCGACCTGCCCGGCAGTTTCATCAACGGGCTGCACGAAATCTGGGATATCAAGCATGCGGAAAACGCCTTCGGGTTTGCCCGGACCGGCCAGCGCATCCTCTACATTCCAGATGCCAACAACTTCACCGTGGTTATCGACGGCGAGTCCCTCAGCCTGGCCGAGTCCGAGGTGCTGGATTACCGGCGCTCCGTGGACTTCTCCACCGGAGTGTACGAATGCCGCGTCACCTGGCAGTGCCGCTCCGGCGCCGTCGTCACCACAACCGAACGCCGCGCCGTAGGTTTCGCCTCCCGCGGAGCCTTGGGGATCTCCCTGGATGTGGTGACGGACCGTGAGGTTTCCGTGGATGTCACCTCGTCGGTGATTAACCGCCAGGACCAGCCCGTTGAGGACCACTCTGTCCACGATCCCCGGCGGGCGGGCCGGCACGCCGGACGCGTGCTGCTGCCCCTGCGCCTCGAAGGCGGCGACGGATCACTCCGGCTGGCGTGGGAGGCTGCCGAATCCAAGCAGCGCGTGGGCGTTGCGGTTGACCACTGGACCTCCGCAGGGCACCAGCCGTTCGACACGCTGGTGGACCAGGACGACAGCAGCGTGCGCTACGTCCTGGCCGTCAGCCCGGGAGAGCCGTTCCGCCTCGAAAAGAGCGTCAGCTACGCGGCCGGCCCGGCGATCCAGGACCCCTCGCTCGATCCCGCCGCGGCCGCGGAGGAAGGCCTCCGCCCGGTGGAGGACATCTTTGCCGAGAGCGAAGCGCACTACCGCGACTACTGGGCCACCTCCGACATTGTGGTTGACAGCCAGTCCGTGCTGCAGCAGGCCATCCGCTGGAACCTGTTCCAGCTCGCCCAGGCGACGGCGCGTGCCGGCGTCGCCGGCATCCCCGCCAAGGGCGTGACGGGATCCGGCTACGAAGGCCACTACTTCTGGGACCAGGAGGTGTACCTCCTGCCGTACTTGACGTACACAAACCCCGCCGGTGCCCGGCAGGTCCTCGAATTCCGCCATGGCATGCTCCCCGTGGCCAAGATCCGGGCCAAGGAACTGAGCGTTGACGGCGCCCTGTTCCCGTGGCGCACCATCAACGGGCTCGAAGCCAGCGCGTACTACGCCGCCGGCACGGCACAGTTCCACATCGCCGCTGCCATCGCCTTTGCCACCAACCGGTATTTCTGGGCCACCGGGGACACCGCGTTCCGCGACGGGTTGGGCGCCGAACTGCTGATTGAAACGGCGCGGATGTGGATCTCGCTGGGCTTCTTCGGCAAGGACGGGCTCTTCCACATCCACGGCGTCACAGGTCCCGACGAGTACACCGCCGTGGTCAACGACAACCTCTACACCAACGTGATGGCCCGCTTTAACCTGCGTGCTGCCGCGGCCCTGGAGCATGCGGGCATCACGCAGGAAGAGCGGGAGCTGTGGGAGGCGGCCGCCAACCGGATGCAGCTGCCGTTCGATGAGCGCATGCAGGTGCATTCGCAGGACAACGACTTCATGCACCTGGAACCGTGGGACTGGACCACGCCCCGGTCCAAGTACCCCCTGCTCCTGCATTTCCACCCGCTGGTGATCTACCGCCACCAGGTCCTGAAGCAGGCAGACACCGTCCTGGCAATGTTCCTGCAGTGGCAGGATTTCACGCCTGAGGAAAAACACCGCGCCTTCGACTTCTACGACCCCCTGACAACGGGCGATTCAACCCTTTCGGCCTGCGTCCAGGGCATCATGGCCGCCGAGGTGGGGTACTCACGGCAAGCGCTGGACCACTTCACCAACGCCTTGTTCATCGACCTCGATGACACGCACGGCAACACCATCGACGGCGTGCACATCGCCTCCACCGGCGGGGTGTGGAGCTCCCTGGTCTGCGGTTTTGCCGGGTTGCGTGACCAGGGCCCCATTCCGTACTTCGACCCGCGGCTGCCGTCGGAGTGGGACGGGCTCACTTTCCACCTGAAGATCCAGGGGCGCCTGTTGCTGGTTGAACTCCGTGCAGGGGCCATCACCCTCACGGTCCGTGAAGGGGAAGCCCTGGCCGTGGACGTCCGCGGCCAGCTGGTCACCGTAGGTGCCGAGCCCGTCCAGGTGGCGCTCGAACCGGTGCCGGAACCGGAGCCCACGGTTTTCCCCAGCGGACATCCGACGGCGAGTATCCCCGTGGTGCGTGCCAACAGCTGAGTGAGGTGCGGCGGTGGGAGCCTAGTCTCCTGCCGCCGTCGTGCGCTCCGCCTCGGGTGACCGGTCCAGCGGGTGGGCCAGTTCGTCGTCGGGCATGCGCGCAGCGGCCATGGCAATCACTGCCATGACGGGGCATACGCCGCCGGCCACCAGAAAGATCAGCCAGACAGGCAGGACCTCGGCGGCCGGACCGGCCAGCGCCATTGAGACAGGCATCAGGGCGAGCGAAACGAAGAAGTCCAGGCTGGACACCCGGCCCAGCAGGTGCGGCGGGACGCGCCGCTGGAGCAGGGTGCCCCAGATGACCATGCCCACGCTGCCGGTGGCGCCGAAAACGAACAGCGCGGCGGCGATGGCCCAGAAGCTGTCCATGACGCCGACTGCGGCCAGGGGCAGGCTGCCGGCACCCCAGGACACCATCATCACCGTCAGGTAGCGGCGCGGCAGCCGGAAGGACGCCGTGAACAGCGAGCCAAGGGCGGCACCCACCCCCATGACGGCCAGGAGGAAGCCGAACATGCGGGAGTCGCCGGCAAGCTGGTCGCGCACCACGAACGGCAGGAGTACCTCGATGGGCCCGATCAGGAACAGCACGGAGATGCACGCCCAGATAAGGGTCCACAGCAGCCAAGGTGTTTGCCGGGTGTAGCGGACTCCCTCGCGCAGGTCGTGGAGGAAGGATGTCCCGGGGGCCCCGGCGCCCGCGCCCGCCGCCGCCCCGCGTCCGTCCCGCTCCGCCCCGTTGGTGGGCGCGGCCTGTGCATGCTGGCCCAGGAAGTTCAGGACGATGAAGGCCAGCAGGTGGCAGGCGGCCACTGCCGTGACAGCGTGCGACGGCGACAGGGCAGCCACCACCATGCCCGCCACCGCAGGGCCGGCCGCCTGCTGGAGCACGGGCCGCATGGACCCCTCCATCCCGTTCGCGGCCAGCAGGTCCTGGGCGGGGAGGATGCGGGGCAGGATGGCCGAGTAGGCAGGGAAGAAGAACGCGGCGCCAACGCCCAGGACAAAGGAGCCTGCGGCAACGTGCCACAGCTGGAGCAGGCCGGCCATGGCCAGCCCGCTGACGGTGGCTATCACCGCAAGGTTGGCGCCCTCCACGGCAATGATCAGCCGGCGCTGGGGGACCCGGTCCGCTGCGATGCCGCCGGCCAGGACGAACGCCACCAGGCCGGCGCTGCCCGCGGCCGCCACCAGGGAGAGTTCCAACGGGCCGCCGCCCAACTGGATCACCTGGTACACCATGGCCACGGCCCACATGCCGGAACCGAAAATCGAGATGGCCAACGCTGCGATGAGCACCCGGTACTCGCGGTGCGCAAAGGGCCGCAGGGCTTTGGGGGTGGGCATAGGCTAAGTCTAGGCTTTGGGCGTATGCCGGGGAGCCAGCCCAAACCGCCCTCCCGGCCGCGGCAGGTGGGGATGGCACTGGCGGTAGCCTAATGTTAAGCAACCTTAGTATTAGCGATTCCGGCATCGGCCCGCCGGCGAGACAAACAGAGGTGACCATGGCTACGCGCAGCAACCCCGCAGTACGAATCGCGCAGGAAACTGCCCACAACGCGGTATTCGATGCCGACGGCAAGCCCAAGCCCGGTGTCCACAACATGCTCCTCAGGGCGGTGGAGATCCAGCGCCCCCTGGTGGTGGCGTACATCCGCCGGCTGCAGAAGAAGCACCCCCGGGCCACGGCCGCCCAGCTGGCTGACATCCTGGAGCGCGACTACCTCCGCGCCGTCACCGGCGGCGGCGCGCTGGTGGGCGCAACCGCCGTGGTGCCCGGTGTCGGAACTGTGGCGTCCCTCGGGCTCTCTGCCGCCGCCACCGTGGGGTTCCTGGAAGCGACGGCCCTCTACTCCACCTCCCTTGCGGAACTGCACGGGATCCGGCTCACCAACCCCGAGAAGGCCAGCACCATGGTCATGGCCATCATGTTGGGCGAGGAGGGGACTGCCCTGCTTGGGACGCTCAGCGGCCAGGCGGCCGGGAGGGAAATGAACGCCAACAAGGCTTGGGGCAATGTCCTTTCCAAATCGATGGCAGTGCCGGGCTTCGGCAGCATCCGGAGCAGGATCCAAAAGGCTTTCCTCAAGAACCTCCTCAAGCGCCAGGGGTCCGCGCTCTTCGGCCGGGCCCTGCCGTTTGGCATAGGTGCTGTGGTGGGCGGAGCCGGTAACCTCATCATGGGGCGCGCTGTGGTGGCCAACGCCAAGGAGGCGTTTGGCCCCATGCCGGACACCATCCCCGGAGAGCTCACCGCTGCGGCCGCGGCACAGGACAACAAAAAGCTGGAAGGCAACACTTTTGGATCTCAACGCTGACCTTGGCGAATCGTTCGGTTCATGGAAGATGGGGGACGACGCCTCCATGTTCCAGCTGGTCACCAGCGCCAATGTGGCCTGCGGTTTCCACGCCGGAGACCCCGTCACCATGCTGGACAGCTGCAGGGCTGCCTACGAGCTGGATGTCACGGTCGGCGCGCACGTGGGGTACCGGGATCTGGCAGGCTTCGGCCGCCGCTCGCTGGACATGAGCTTCGACGAGCTGTTCGGCGACGTCCTGTACCAGTTGGGGGCGCTCGACGGCGTTGCCCACGCCGTGGGTGCGTCCGTGGACTATGTGAAGCCGCACGGAGCGCTGTACAACCGGCTGGTGCGCGACGCGGAACAGGCTTCCGCTGTTGTGGCCGCCGTGAACGCCTACGATCCCGGCCTTCCCATCCTTGGGCTGCCGGGGTCTGAGATGCTGAAGCAGGCGAAGGAGGCCGGCCATCCGGTGTTTGTCGAGGCCTTTGCGGACCGCGCCTACCTTGCCGACGGAACGCTGGTGCCGCGCTCACAGGAAGGTGCCGTGCTGCACGACGTCGACGCGATCGTCGAGCGGGCCGTGCGCCTTGCGACCAAGGGGGAAGTAGTGGCCCTGGATGGCAGCGTTGTGCAGGTCCGGCCGGATTCCCTGTGCATTCACGGTGATACTCCGGGAGCCGTTGGGATGGCTGCCGCAGTCCGGGCCGGGCTCGAAGCGGCCGGCGTGGAGCTGGAGTCGTTCGCCTAGCCTGCGTCCTAAAAGCAACGCGGGGTCACTTTTGGCCGGTGCGGGGCCGTTTATCGGGTACTAAGTGACCTCGCGTTGCTTCGAAACGGTCTGTGGCCTACCCAAATATCAGGTGCGCCACAGTAAAAATTGCCAGCCCGGCCAGCGACCCCACCACGGTGCCGTTGATCCGGATGAACTGCAGGTCCTTGCCCACCTGGAGTTCGATCTTTTGCGAGGTTTCCTCCGCATCCCAGCGGGCCACGGTATCGGTAATCACTCCGGCGATGTCGGAGCGGTACGTCCGCACGAGGTAGCCGGCGGCGTCGCCGATCCAGGTGTTCACCTTCCCGGCGAGCTCGGGGTCGCTGACCAGCCGGGAGCCGAAGTCGCGGACCGCAGCCTTGAACTTGATGGTCAGTTCGCTGTCGGGATCATCCACCGCACCCAGGAGGGCGCTCTTCACGGTGCCCCACGTGCGGGAGGCGAGTTCGCGCACCTCGGGATCGCCCAGGACCTGGGCCTTGATGTCCTCGGCGCGGGCAATCATTGCCGGATCGTGCTGCAGGTCCTGCGCGAGGTCGTTGAGGTACTTGTCGATGGACTGCCTTACTTGGTGGTTCGGGTCGGCCTGCACCGCGCGCACGAACTTCAGGATCTCCACGTAGACCTTGTCGCCCACCAGTCCGTCCACGAACTGCGGCACCCATGTGGGGGAGCGGTCGGACACCAGGTGGGTGACAGTATCGTGGTTGTCATCCACCCAGTCGGCGGCCCGGTCCACCAGCAGGTCCACCAGCTTGTGGTGGTGCCCGTCGTGGAAAATCCGCTCCGCCATCTTCCCCACGGGAGGTCCCCACGGCGGAGCCAGCAGGTGCTTGCGCACCATTCCCTCGATGACCGCCTGGACGTCGTCGTCGTTCAAAACCTTGAAAATACCCCGGATCAGGGCGGCGCCCTCCTTGGCTACCCTGTCTGCGCCGGCCGGCGTGGCAAGCCATTCCCCGGCCCGGCGGGCAATGTTGACGCTGGCCAGCTTCTCCTGGACCACCTGCTCGGAGAGGAAGTTAGTCTCCACGAATTCGCCCAGCGAGGCGCCGATCTGGTCCTTCCGGCGCGGGATGATGGCGGTGTGCGGGATCTTGATGCCCATGGGGTACTTGAACAGTGCGGTAACGGCGAACCAGTCAGCCAGCGCGCCCACCATGCCGCCCTCGGCTGCGGCCCGCACGTACTGCAGCCACGGATACTCCTTCTGCAGCGCGAAAGCGAAGACAAAAATCACCGCCATCACCACCAGCAGCCCGAGCGCCACCAGCTTCATCCTCCGCAGCGCTGCCGCCTTTTCGGCGTCGCCAGGGCTGAGGTGATGGACGACGGCGGCACGCACCTTCGGGCGGCCCTTCGGGTCGGGCACGGCGGAAGGCGCTGGCCCGGTGGGTGCTTCCCGGGTAGTTGGCTCAGAGTTCACCTGCATGTGCCAAGCCTAGCCCCGCGGTTCGCGCCGGGTCGGCTACCGTATCTCCATGACCAGTGACGAGTCCGGGCCGCAGCGGCCCACGGTCTTTGCCCACCGCGGTTCCAGCGCCGCCTTCGCCGAACACACCCGTGCCGCCTATCTGCAGGCGCTGGCAGACGGCGCCGACGGCGTGGAGTGCGATGTCCACCTCACGCGTGACCAGCACGTTGTCCTCCTGCACGACGCCAACCTGGACCGCACCTCCGACGGAACCGGACCCGTCGCCGAACGCACGCTGCGGGAACTGAGGCACCTGGATTTCTCGTCATGGAAGGGCGTGCGTATTCCCGAAACGTACGGGGCGCTGTCCGAGCAGTTCCTGACCCTGCCCGAACTGCTGGAGATCCTCCGGGGCGCCGGCCGGCCGGTGAAGCTGGCCATCGAACTCAAGCACCCCAGCCCGTACCAGCTCAAGCTCGAGGACCGGGTCCTGGAGGTACTGCGGGACGAGGGCTGGGATCCACTGACCTCTTCGCTGGACAACGTGTCAGTGACGTTCATGAGTTTCAGCCCGGACTCAGTGCGGCAGTTGCTCCACTCGGTTCCCCCTGAATTCGTCTGCCAGCTGGTGGACGATGTGGACATCCGGGTAATCCGCGCGGGCCTGGGCTTCGGCGTGATAACCGGCGGTGCAATTGCGAACCTGATGAAGGCCGCCCAGCTGGAAGGTGAGCGGATCCTGGACCTTGGCGAGGTGGGTATGGCCGGGCCCGGAATCGAGTACGTGCGCCGGCACCCGGCGTCCGTCCAACGCTGGCTCGCCGCCGGCCGGCGCTTCCGGGTATGGACGGTGGACACGGAACAGGATGTGGCGCTGTGCACAGGACTGGGCATCCAGGAGATCACCACCAATGTGCCCGCCCGTGTCCTCAGCCAACTGGAGCTTGCCTCGCCCCAGGGCAGGTAAGTTCCCGGCCGCGGGATGGTTTCGGCGCTTCCGGCGGTGCTGTGATTGAGTTGAACCATGCCTCTTCCCCGCTCCGGCCGGGCCGCCCAACACCTTTCTGCTGCAGCCATGAGCGCACTGCTCCTGGCAAGCGCCATGAAGCACTTCCGCGACCCCGGCTTCTACCGCCAGGTGGTGCCCGATTACTTGTGCCGTGAAGACGGCGCTGCGCCCTCGCGGCCCTTCGCCCTCCTTTCGAGGGAGGAATGGATCGCGGTGAGCGGCCTGCTGGAGCTGGCAGCCGCCGTCGGAATCATGGTCCCTGGAACACGAAAGGCAACCGCCACAGCCACCACCATGATGTTCGCTGCGTTCCTCGCGGGGCATGTCGACGCCCTCCGCCGGGCATACGGGCCGCAAGGAACCCGGGCGCAGCGGAAGGTGCACAGTGTGCGGCTTCCGCTCCAGGCGCCGCTCATTGCGTGGGCTTGGAGCCTGCGGAAGCCCGCCGTGGGAGCGGGGCTGTGACGCTGCTGGCATCACCGGCAGTGCGGATGGGCATCTCCATCAGTATCGCCACCGGCCTGTACGGCGTTTCCTTCGGCGCGCTCTCGGTCACGTCAGGGCTCAACTTCTGGCAAACCATGGCCTTGAGCCTGCTCCTGTTCAGCGGCGGCTCGCAGTTCGCTTTCATCGGTGTGGTGGCGGGCGGCGGCTCCGGCATCGCGGCCATGAGCGCTGCCACGCTCCTGGGAATGCGCAACGGGATCTACGGCATGCAGTTGAACGCTCTCCTGCACCCCACGGGCTGGCGCAAGTATGTGGCCGCCCAGTTGACCATCGATGAATCCACGGCCACAAGCTCCGGCCAGGCGGACCCCGCTGAACAGCGCCGCGGGTTCTGGGCCGCGGGCATCGGAATCTACGTGCTGTGGAACCTGTTCACCGCCGTCGGTGCGCTCGCCGGCAGCGGCCTGGGCGATCCAAAACAGTGGGGACTGGACGGCGCAGCGGTGGCTGCATTCCTTGGCCTGCTGTGGCCGCGGCTCAAGGGACGCGAGCCCGTTGCCATCGCCGTTGTGTGCGCCGTGGCCACCGTGATGGCCGTTCCCTTTGTCCCTGCCGGCGTCCCAATCCTCGTGGCGGCGGTGGTGGCTGCCGTGATCGGCTGGTTCAGCCACGGCCGCAGTGATGAAGGCCTGGAGCCGGATGTCGACCCCTACCCGGAACGCCACCGGCATGGCGGCAGGGGCAGCAGCCCCCTCGCGGGCCCGCATGAAGGCCGGGCCCGCGCGAAGGAGACAGGACAGGGGACAGCCGAATGAGTCTCTGGATCTGGCTCCTGATTGCCTGCGCCCTGGCCTACGCCTGGAAGCTGGTGGGCTACTTTGTCCCGGCCCGGCTGCTCGAAGATCCGAGGATGTCCCGTGTGGCCGGCACCATGACCATCGGATTGCTGGCATCCCTGACCGTGGTGAACACTTTCGCAACCGGCCAGTCGCTGGTTGCTGACGCAAGGCTGGGAGCACTCGCGGCTGCCGCCGTAGCCCTGGCGCTTCGGGCGCCGTTCCTGGTGGTGGTGCTGGCCGGAGCGGGCACGGCTGCGCTCTTGAGGATCCTCGGCTGGAATTGAGCGGGTGCCCCTTCCGGAAGCCCATGTTGCGATGTGGTGAAGATCAGTCACGTTGTGCTTTCCCGGTTGTACTATAAAAGCGGCTATGCAGTTGGCCATGGGATCTTCAGATGAATGGCGGCCATGGAAAATCAGCTGCACGCGGCCGGGGAAAGAGCCGGGCGTCCTCACCAGACAAACGTGCGACGACGGGCTGGACTGCCTGCCAAACGCTTCTTTACGCGCTTTTCCGGCCTGTCGGATGTTCCGGCCGAGGACTTGGAGTCCCTCTCCCGGAGCCTGTGGAAGTCATTTGAGCTTGATCCCGCATCCCAAATTCCGGCACTGCAGGCACTGGTGCGCCAGGAGCTTCGGGGCAGGGGGGATCCCGGCGAATAGCAGGCCGTGATCCCTGGGTCCCGTCTATGGTGGACTGGAACCAGGCCGCATTCCACTGCGGCGGCCATGAAGGAGGAACCGACATGAATGACGACATGAACGATCAGTCACGTCCGGAGCAGCCGAAGCATGGCCAAGGTGCTGACGGCGGCGCAGCCCGGGACACTGATTCCCGGGAGGCCGATGCCCGGGAGGCCGCGAAGAAGACGGCCGCAAAACCAGGACCCGACGTGCACGCACCGGAGCGGCACGGGAAGCCGCGGCAGGGCTACCTTGATCCAAGCGGTTCCGAAGGTTCCAGGGAGATGCGCGATACTGCACGGCGCCGCAGGGACGCGGAGGAAAAGCTGCAGCAGCACCTGATGGAAGCCAAGGACCATGTTCCCAACGAACACCACGGGCACCACTAAGGCATAGGGTCAGGCCACCCCGTGGGCTTCGCCGTCAGGCGAGCCGGCCCTGCGGCTGCATTCTTCGACAGCCATCTCATACCAGGTCTCCACACCAAATTCAGGCTCGGGCGTGTCCAGGTTCTGGTAGAGGGCATCCAGCAGGTGTGCCAGTTCTTCCGCGGTCATCGTGGGGAGGATTTCCTCCGGCCCGCGGGGATCATTGAGGTAAAGGTTCAGCTTTGAGCTGTTCATCTTAGTGCGGCCGTTGCCCGGGGGAGGTACTTGGATTGCTGCATGCGTCACTCCAAAATCAAGACACAGAGGGCTGGCTGCGTAACCCTTTCTGAAGTCTAGTGGCACCCTCAGGACGCCCACAATGGGGTTGCCGTTCAGTGGACTGCTAGCCCGGCTGGGTCTCCGCCAGGGGAGACGGCGGGACTGGCACATGCGCCGGAAGCGGCCGGGCCGGCCGGGACGTGCGGATGGCATCCTCGATCAGGGCCAGCGGCCGGCGCCAGGCGTCGGACCCTGGCTCCATGGTGTCCACTACGCCAATGAGCATTGCGAGCAGCCGGAACATGTCGGTCATGGAGATGTCCGCACGCAGGCTTCCCTGGCCCTGCCCGCGCACCAGCAACACGCTGATTGATTCCATGAGTGAGCCCGTAATGCCGGTCAGGAGCTCACGACGGCCCGCGACGGCGCCCAGCAGGTTGGCATCAGCGCTGGCAGCAGCCATCAGGGCCTCGAGGACCCGCAGCAGTCCGGCGGTCGCGTCGATAGTGGCCAGGGCGTCGTCGATCACGGGGTCCACTGTCAGGCGCAGCTGCCGGTTGAGCGCGGCGAGGACCAGCTCTTCCTTGTCAGCGAAGTTCCGGAAGAGGGTGGCCGGGCCCACTCCCGCCGTTGCCGCGATGGTCTGCAGCGGTACTTCGGGGCCATACTCGCGGAAGCACTGGCGCGCCGCTGTGATGATCTTGTCCACGTTCCGCGCTGCGTCGGCGCGGAGCGGCTTGCGGACGACTGCGAGGCTCATGCGAAAAGGTTAGCAATGGAGCTTTCGGCGTTCACTGTTACTGGAGGGTAGTGGGTTATGTGACGCGCCAGGCCACCCGTTTCCCCCTGCAGCCCTGCAGGATGCATGGCACACTGGCACCATGTTGCTTGCGTTTTCTGTTGCCCCCTCCGGCACGCCCAGCGAAGGTTCCCGTCCTTCCGATGCTTCAGTGCACGACGCCGTTGCGGCCGCCGTCAGGATCGTCCGGGAATCGGGGCTTCCCAACAAGACGGATTCGATGTTCACCACCATCGAAGGCGAGTGGGACGAAGTTTTTGACGTAGTGAAGCGGGCCACCGAGGCAGTGGGACGGTACGGAAGCAGGGTGTCCCTGGTCATCAAGGCTGATATCCGGCCCGGCTACACCGGTGAGCTGACGGCAAAAGTGGACCGACTGGAAGAAGCGCTCGCTGACGGTTCCTGACCCGCGGCGGCCGCATCCGCCGTCGGCCTTTTGCTCTGGACCCCGGCGCGGGCCCGTGCCAGACTGTGGCAATGTTCGAGCACAAGCCCCGGCCAGAGTGGATTGCGGCTGAAGAATACCTGTCCGACGTCGTCGTCCGTCCGGATTCCGCCCTGCAGCAGGCCATTCGCTCCGCCGAAGAGGCCGGCATGCCCGCCATCGAAGTGGCTCCCAACGCCGGAAAGCTGCTCAAGCTCCTGGTCCAGATCTCCGGCGCCCGCCGCGTGCTCGAAATCGGCACCCTCGCCGGCTACAGCACGATTTGGATGGGGCGGGGCCTTCCCGACGGCGGCAGCCTGGTCACCTGCGAGTTCCTGCCCAAGCATGCAGAGGTTGCCTGGGCCAACATCGACGCCGCCGGCTTGGGGGAAAAGGTCGAAATCCGGCTGGGACCCGCGCTGGAAACGCTGGCCGCACTTGAGGAAGAAGCCCGGGAACCATTCGATTTCATCTTCATCGATGCGGACAAGGAGAACAACAGCGGTTACCTGGACTGGGCCGTCCGGCTGGGCCGGCCCGGGTCCACGGTGGTGCTGGACAATACCGTGTGGGAGGGAGCCATCCTTGACCCCGGGATGGACCCGGTCAACGCGCCGGGAATCATCGACGCGCTGAAACTCCTCGGCGAGCATCCCCGGCTCGATGCCACTGTTATCCAGACGGTGGGCTCGAAAGGCTGGGACGGATTCGCGCTGGCCCGCATCCGGTAGCGCTGTGCTCATGTTGCCGCGCTCGCCGCTGGAACTGCTAAGTATGCTTAGAATGAATTTTCGGCTGGAGTTCGGCCGGACAGAGAGCAGCAGCGGAGGAAACTGATGAAAGCGTCACCCACCCTGGCCCGCAATCTGCAGACGGTGCTTACCGATCTCATCGAACTGCACCTGCAGGGAAAGCAAGCCCACTGGAACGTTGTGGGCACGAATTTCCGTGACCTGCACCTGCAGCTTGACGAGATTATTGCCGCTGCCCGGCTCTTCGCCGACCAGGCTGCTGAACGCATGCGCGCCCTGCACGCCCTTCCGGATGGCCGCAGCAGCACTGTCTCGGCCGGCAGCCGGCTGGACGAATTTCCCGCAGGGCTGACCTCCACGAAAGAGACGGTCAAGCTCATTACGGCCAGGCTGGAGCGTACGGTCCAGACCATGCGGGATGTCCATGATGAAGTGGATGAGGAGGATCCCACCAGCGCGGACCTGCTCCACGCGGCCATCGAGCGGCTGGAGCAGCTTGCCTGGATGGTCAACGCCGAGACCATGGCGGCCACGGCATCCGTCACCGAGCCGGCAGGCAAGTAGGCGCCGCCGCCCCGATGCCGGAACTCTCCGAAGAACACAGCCCATCACCGGCCGGTAACGCGCCGGCCAGCCCACACACACTGGTCCGGCTGTCCGCGAACGGGGTACGGCCTGGCGGTGTGGATGCCTTGTTCCAGGCCGTCTCCTCGGCCGTCGGCGACGTCCCCGCGTTGCTTGCATTGGCCCGCGACGCCGGGAAGGAGTGGCCGCGGCCCGGCGAAGGCAATACCGGGCTTCTCTGGGAGCTCCTGGCAACGATGGCCGCCATTGACGTCGCTGCTGCCCGCGTCTTCGAGCCGCACCTGGATGCCCTGGCCATCCTTGCGCAGGCGGGCCATGATCCTGCCCATGCCACGGGGACGTGGGGTGTATTCGCCGCGGAAGGTCAAGGCTTCCGGCTCAAGGCGGAAGC
This sequence comes from Pseudarthrobacter sp. CC4, assembly GCF_048957775.1. NCBI lineage: Bacteria > Bacillati > Actinomycetota > Actinomycetes > Micrococcales > Micrococcaceae > Pseudarthrobacter > Pseudarthrobacter sp. CC4. The sequence goes on from NZ_JARCCZ010000027.1 coordinate 70,317, forward strand.
CAAGGGTTCCTCGGTTTTGCTCACTGGATCCAAACCCTGGTGCTCCCTGGCCCCGTTGCTTGACCACGCGGTGGTCACGGCCCACACGGACGACGGCGGCCGGGCGGCCTTTGCAGTGGACCTGCGCCACGCCGGCGTGACCTGCGGGGAACCGGCGTGGGTGGCACGGGGTTTGCGGGAAATTCCCAGCGGGCCGGTGCGGTTCGACAGGGTCCCCGCTGAGCCGTTGCAGGGAACCAACTGGTATTTCAGCAGGCCCGGGTTTGCCTGGGGCGGCATGGGTGTGGCCGCGTGCTGGCTTGGCGGGGCTGTCGGCATTGCCCGGGATTACCGGGATTCCCTGCATGCCGGAATTCTTTCAGGCCGGGAGCCTGACCAGATTGCGCTTGCCTCACTCGGCGAACTGGACCGCATCCTTACCTCCACACTTCAGTATTTGGCAGGAACGGCGGAGCGCATTGACCGCCGGGAACGGGACTCCCTGGAACAGGGAACTGCCGGGCAGGGGACCGCCGGGCAGGCATCGGCGTGGAGCGATGCGCTGCGGGTGCGCGGAACCTGTGCCGCCGCCGTCGAACGCGTCTTGTCGGTGGTCGGCAGCAACCGGGGCCCGGCCCCGCTGGCCTTCGACGAGAAGTATGCCAAACGGACGGCCGACCTGGCACTGTACGTCCGCCAGCACCATGGCATGCGCGACGACGCCCAGCTGGGCGCCCTGGCCCTGAAGGGGGACGCGTGGTGGTGACCTTCCTGCACACGGACGAGGGGACTGACGAGTCCGCCTGGGCGGGAGGGGGACTCGCAGTCCTTCCGGAACTTCCGCTGGGTCCGCAGGAGCTGGCCGCCATGAAGTTCCTGGTCCTGGCCGCCCACCCGGACGACGAGACGCTCGGAGCGGGCGGCCTGCTGGCACGGCTTCAAACACTCGGCGCAGAGGTGGAGGTGCTGTTGTTCACGGCAGGGGAGGCCTCACACCCCGCCTCCACCACCGTCTCCCGGGAAGAGCTGACCGCCATCCGCCTGGCAGAGTTCGCAGCTGCCCTCGAATCCCTGGGGCTCAAAGACCGCTGGCGCTACCATGGCCTGCCGGACAGCGGCCTGGCGGAGCACGCCGAGGCCATCACCCGCTGTGTCAGTGAGGCCGCGGCGGGACTGGCCGCACCCGCGGGCCGGCTCGCCATTGTTGCGCCCTACCGGGCCGACGGGCACGGAGACCATGAGGCCCTGGGCGCTGCCGCCGCTTCTGTTGCTGCCGACGGCGGTTATGCCCTGCTGGAGTACCCCATCTGGTACTGGCACTGGGCCGGGCCCGGGCACTCCGACTGGCAGTCCTGGGTACGGCTGCCATTAGAACCGGGCGAAGAGTCCTTAAAGGCGCAGGCCTTGCAGGAGCACACCAGCCAGACGCGGCCCCTTTCGCCGCACCCCGGCGACGAAGTCCTCCTGGATGAGTCCTTCCTGCGCCATTTCTCCCGGCCCTTTGAGACTTTCGCCTGGACTGCTCCGCAGGAGTTTCCGGCCGGAAAGCAGGACGCCGCCGGCAAGGCGCCCCATACCAGCAAGGACGCCCGGCGCATCTTTGACGGTGTCCACTCCAGGGAACCGGACCCCTGGCACTACACCACCAGCTGGTACGAGCGGCGGAAGCGCGCGCTGACGTTGGCAGCGCTGCCCGCCGAACACTATGCCTCCGGGCTGGAGCTCGGCTGCTCCATCGGGATGCTGACAGCCGATCTTGCTGCACGGTGCACGAACCTGCTGGCCGTCGATGCCAGCGGCGCCGCCCTGGAACAGGCAGCCGAACGCCTGGCCCCTTTCCCGGGAGTAGCAGCCAGGCAACTGACGCTTCCCGGTGAGTGGCCCGACGGAAGCTACGACCTTGTGGTGATGTCCGAGGTGGGGTATTACCTCGCCGCCGATGAGCTCGATGTGTTGCTCGAAAGGATCAGGGAATCCGTTGTGCCGGGCGCCGCCCTGGTGCTGTGCCACTGGCGGCATCCCATCTCGGGCTGGGCGCTCGACGGCGAAAGGGTCCACACGCGGGCACGGGACCGTTTGGCGTGGCCCACTGCCGGCCTGTACCGGGAACGCGACTTCCTGCTTGAAACCCTGATAGCGCCCAACGCCTCGGTGCCTGCCCCTTGACGCCGGTTGAGAGGGTAGCCGTGGTAATCCCGGTTCACAATGAGGAAGACCACCTGGACGCCGCCCTCACCGGCGTTACGGCCGCCGCTTCGAGACTGCAGCTGGCCCAGCCTGGAATTGGCGTGCGGGTACTTGTGGTCCTTGACTCCTGCACCGATGGTTCTGCTGCCATTGCAGCCACCTTCACTGCCAGGAACAGCTGTTTTTCTGCCGTGCCGGTCGCCTTCCGCAGCGTCGGGCGGAGCAGGCGTGCCGGGATCTGGCAGGTGCTCGGCGCTTCAAGCGACGACGGTCCTGAGGCCGCGGCAGGACTGTGGCTGGCCAACACTGACGCCGATTCGGTTGTTCCGGACAACTGGCTCGTGGGTCAACTGGAGATAGCTGCAGCGGGGGCCGATGCGGTCCTCGGGTCCGTGGAAGTGGATCCTGCGGGTGTCACGCCGGACTTGCTAAGCCGTTGGGAGTCCATGCACCCGTTCGCGGAAGACCATCCGCATGTGTTCGGAGCAAATTTCGGCATCCGCGGCTCGGCATACCTTCAGGCCGGCGGGTTCCCGCGCCACCTCGCACATGAGGACCGGGTGCTGGCGGCGCGGCTGCGGGAGAAGGGGTTTGACGTAAGGGCCACTGACACCGTCAGGGTGCGGACCTCGGGCCGGACACAGGCGCGGGCCCCGCAGGGGTTCGGCGCCTACCTGCGCACGCTCGGCATGGACATCGCACTGGCGCCGGAGAATTAGGCCAGCGCGGGACTGGACGGCTTAAACGGAAAGGGTCCGCTGCGTTTCCGCAGCGGACCATTTCCAGGAGGACTAGTCCTTTCGGAATGCGTCCTTGACCTTTTCGCCGGCCTGCTTCAGGTCAGCTTTGGTCTGGTCCATCTGGCCCTCAGTCCGGAGGCTTTCGTCATCAGTTGCCTTACCGGCCGCTTCCTTTGCTTTGCCGCCCATCTTCTCGGCGGCATTGTCAATCTTGTCGTCCAAACCCATGGCATTTCTCCCTTCGGCTTGTGGCCTGCGGCAATGCGCATGCCGTTCTCCCATGCTAGCCAGCCTGGGGTGTTGTTCAACAGGTCGCTGGCTGGATCCGCCAGGCAGTTGGCCGCAAAGCCGGGGGATGCTCAGACCAGGTCAGGGGCGCTGGCCACGATGTAGTCCGCGGCCGCGGGTCCGGTCATCGACAGGTTGTTGCTGTCCGGGTTGATTTCGTGTGTCTGCAACGCCGCCCACAGTGCTTCCGGCGGCTGGAGCGAAGCCTTGTGGAGAAGGCACCAACTGGTGTAGAGACCGTACAGCTCATCGCGTCCGAGGCCAAGGCCCGGTTCCCTGTCCGCGACAACTGCTTCGGCAAGAAATTCTTCAAAATGTGTAGCAGGCATGTTCGCTCATTCGGGTTCGACCGTGATGCCGCCGTTTCTGCTTCAGCGGCCCTGCCCGGCCCAGAAAGGCCTTGCAGAATAATCATGAAGGTATGGCAGGCGGCACACTTTGTCCAGTTAGGCCGTCCACCCAGGCCAGGGATTCCGTCCTGAATCGAGGGGGCCGACGGCGACTGGGGGGACTGGCCTCGGTCTCAGAAGAGGCCATCTCGCCGCCGGCCCCGCCTACACCCGGGCCACCATGCCAAACCCGGGAAGATAACAGGACCTCCGCTATCAATTTTCCCCTATCTTGGAAGTCCTGCCTAGCCCCCGGCGGCGGGCCCCGGCAGCGCTCCTGCCGGGGCCCGGTTGCCGTTAGTTCTTCTCGGTGCTTTCTCCGCCGTGGGCGCGGTCCCGGACTTTGTCCCGGACCCTTTCCCGGTGCGGCTCCGTAGGCTGGGCATCGTTCTTGCCGCCGACGTCATTCCCACCGGAAGCCTCATCCTGGCCGTTGGCGGCGCTGTATTTCTCGCGGAGCTCGCGGCCGTGCCTGATGTCTTCCTCTTCCTGTTTCTGCAACTTTTCGCTCTTCTTCGTGTCCCGCGGCGGCAGCTGAATGGTTTCCTCCGCCTCAATGCCGGCCTGCAGCTGCCTTCCCCGCTCCATCTCGGCGTCGAACTCCGCGCCGAATAGCAGGGACATGTTCAGGATCCACAGCCACAGGAGCATGACGATGACGCCGCCAAGGGCGCCATAGGTCTTGTTGTAGTTTCCAAAGTTGCCCACGTAGAACCCGAAGCCAAGGGAGGCCAGCAGGAAGACGAACAGTGCGATGCCGGAGCCCATGCTCATCCACTTGAACTTGGGCTGCTTGACGTTGGGTGTTGCGTAGTACAGTACGGCGATGATGGCGACGATAAGCGCGATCATCACCGGCCACTTGGCAATGTTCCATACGGTCAGGAAAACGCCACTGAGGCCGATCAGGCCGCCCACGGCCTCTGCCACCGGGCCGCTGAGCACCAGCATGCCGGCCAGGACGGCAACAATAACCACAGCCAGGAGCGTGACCACCAGCATTGTGCCGCGCAGCTTGATGAAGGGCCTGCCTTCATCCACCTCGTAGACACGGTTCATTGCCCGGCCGAACGCGCCCACGTACCCGGAAGCCGACCACAGTGCGGTGGCAAGGCCGATGACCAGGGTGAATCCTGCCGCTGGGGCGTTTGCCAGGTCTTGCACCACCCCGCCTACCGTGTCAACAGTCTCGGCCGGGACAAAACCGCTGACGATTTGCAGGAGCGCATTGGTGGTCTTCTGCGGGTCGCCAAAGAGCCCTATCAGGGACACAAGCGCCAGGATGGCCGGAAACAGCGACAAGACCGCGTAGTAGGTCAGGGCTGCGGCGAGGTCAGGGCACTGGTCCTTGGTGAACTCGCGCAGCGTCTTCTTGGCGATGTATTTCCAGTTTGGCTTGTCTAATTCCTTGGGGCTATCCGGCTTCCTGGAGTCGTCCGGATCCTGTGCCTGGCCCGCCTTGGCGGTGCTGGTTTCGGAAGAGTCGTGAGTGGCCATGGGGTGTCCTCTCGATTGGGGCCTGAACCTGACAGGCCGGCTCCGCGGGTTGGCGGGGCCGGCCTGTCAGTGGTGCTTATGTGCCTTTGCGGCGCGCCTATTGCCATGCGGGTGCCACGGCGGGCCGTTGGGTGTTTGGCCTAGGTGTTTTTGACGTTGGAGGTGGCGTCGGTGGCGCGGTCTTTGACGTCGGTGGCGGCGTGTTGGCCTTCGGTTTTGACGTTTTGGGCGGCGTCGGTGG
>NZ_JARCCZ010000028.1:0-62877 GCF_048957775.1 Pseudarthrobacter sp. CC4
TTGATCCGGCGCACCACCGTCGGAACCGAGTTGGCCGGGTAAAGCGACTGGTCCGGGTAGGTGTGGCCGGAGTTGTTCGCGTCCGCTGCGACCTGCCAGCCGGAAAGGTAGATGGCCCGCAACCCGGCCTTGACCTGCTGCACGGCCTGGTTGCCGGTCAACGCGCCCAGGGCGTTGGTGTATCCGCCGGTCTTGTGCTCCTCGGTGAGCTGCTTCCACAGCTTCTCCGAACCGCGGCGGGCCAACGTGTGCTCCTCGGAGACGCGGCCGCGGAGACGGACGACGTCGGAAGCTGAGTAGTCCCGGGTCACACCTTCCCAGCGGGGGTTGGCGGCCCACTCGAGCTCCAGGGCGGCGGCCTGCTGTTCGGGCGTCTGCTGGGTGGGCTCAAATGCTGCAGTCATCGTTGATCTCCTTGATTGAGCTCCGGATGGGGTAGGTGGGAACCTCGCCGTTGAGGTTCCCACCGGCTTTTCCGGTGCGGTGTTTCTTTCCGTGACACTTACTTTTCCGCACTTCCAAGAGGCTTACTAGAGATAAATGATGGAAAGAAATGCACTTCTTCACGTATTCTTTAGAAATGTCACCTGGAAGCTGGAACCGCGAAGCCGCGCCGCCCACCCCGTCCGCCGCGTCTGCCGGACTGGACGTCATCAGCCTTGGCCGCCGCGTGCGCCACCTGCGCAAGCAGGCTGGACTGACTCTCGATAACCTCAGCGCCGCCGTCGGTACTGCGCCCAGCCAGTTGAGCCTGATCGAGAACGGCAAGCGGGAACCGAAGCTCGGGCTGCTGCAGCACTTGGCGTCCGCCCTCAATGTCAGCATCGACCAGCTGCTCGGTGCCGAGCCTCCCAGCCGCCGGGCCGCCTTGGAGATCGAGCTCGAACGCTACCAGCGCAGTCCGCTCTACGAGACGCTGGACTTGCCCAAAATCCGCATCAGCTCGCGGCTTCCGATAGACGTGCTGGAGGCCCAGGTGGGGCTGCTGCATGAGCTGGAGCGCAAGATGAACGAGCAGGTGGCCACCCCCGAGGAAGCGCGCCGGGCGAACGGTGAACTGCGGGCAATGATGCGCGAGCGCGGCAACTATTTTCCGGAGTACGAGGCCGAGGCGCAGCGGGTCCTCAAAGGCGTTGGCTACACCACCGGTCCGCTCAGCCAGCACGTCATCGCGGACATCGCCGAGAACCTCGGATTCACCCTGCACCACGTGGGTGACCTGCCGCATTCCACCCGTTCCGTGACCGATTTGAAGAACCGCAGAATTTACCTGACCCAGAACCAGCGCCAGGACCACGACCCCCGGTCGGTCCTGCTGCAGGCCCTGGGCCACTACGTGCTGGGACACGAAACCCCGAAGAACTACGGCGACTTCCTGGCCCAGCGCGTGGCAACGAACTATTTTGCCGCAGCGCTCCTGCTGCCGGAAAAGGCAACCCTGGAATTCCTGCAGAAGGCGAAGGCCGCCAAGGAAATCGCCGTCGAGGACATCAGGGACGCTTTTGCCGTGTCCTATGAAACGGCAGCCCACCGGTTCACGAACCTTGCCACGCAGCACCTGGGCATCACCACCCATTTCCAGAAGACGCACCAGAGCGGAATCATCTACAAGGCATACGAGAACGACGGCGTGGCGTTCCCGCAGGACCACACCGGCGCCATCGAGGGCCAGCCGTCGTGCAAGGCCTGGACTTCCCGCGCAGTGTTCGACGTTCCGGACAAGTTCAGCGCCTACAGCCAGTACACCGACACGCCATCCGGGACGTACTGGTGCACCGCCCGCACCGAACGTTCAGCCAGCGGCGAGTTTTCGCTCAGCATCGGCGTGCCGTACCAGCACGTCAAATGGTTCCGCGGACGGGAAACCACCGCGCGGGCCAAGTCCACCTGCCCCGACCCGAACTGCTGCAAACGGCCGCCGGCCGAGCTCGCCTCGCAGTGGGCCGGCAACGCCTGGCCCTCCGCCCGGGCCCATTCGCACCTGCTGGCGGCCATGCCGCCCGGCGCCTTCCCCGGCGTCGACGAAACCGAGGTGTACAGCTTCCTTCAGGCGCACTCGGGAACGTGACCCGGACGCTCTCTCACTTGATGTGGATTTCCCTCGGACGCTCTATCACTCTCTTCAGGAAAGTGAGCGAGCGTCCCGGGTTTTCCAGCATTAAGTGAGAGAGGACCGGGTCACCCGTGCAGCTCGCGGTAAGCGTCCGCCGCTGCCGGGTGCAACGGAATGCCGGCCGTGTTGATCAGGGAATCCGGGCTCAGGAACTGAACTCCCAGGCTCGAGCGGGGGATGAGCTCCTCCGCATGGCCCACCAGCAGTTCCACGGTTCTTTTCACGGTGCGGGCGTCCAGGTCGCTCCGGCACAGCAGCAGGTTGGTCACCCCCACTGTCCAGACGGCAGGGACACCCCCGTAGGCGCCCGCCGGGATCAGGACCCGGTCATAAAAGACGCCGTACCTGGACCGCAGCGCCGGCAACAACAGGGAAAGATCGAGGAAGTTGAGACCCACGTCGTCATGGGCAGCAGAGATGGCGGCCGTGGGAACGCCCCCGGACCAGAACAGGGCGTCCACTGACCCCGCACGCAGTGCCGCGAGGCCGTCATTGAGGCCCAGGTTCAGGACGGTGACGGCTTGCCCTGCAGCTCCGGCCCCGCCGGCAGCGACGGAACCAAGCCCCGCGGCCTCAAGGAGGCGGGGAGTGGTGAGGGACGTCCCCGAACCCGGCTCGCCCACAGCCACCGTCCTGCCGGCCAGCTCCCCGATGCCCCGGATCCCGCTGGCCTTCCGGACCACGCAATGGACGTAGTTTTCGTACACCCGCCCGAGAGCCGTAATGCCGGCGTCGGACGTGTTCTTCCCTGCTTCCCTCTGCGCGGCGGCATCAGCGAGGGCGACGGCGAACGTGGCTTTCCCGGCAATGAGCTGTCCGAGGTTGTCCAGGCTGCCCCCCGTGGTCAGGGCCGTGGCCTGCCGGGCCACCCCATGGCGCTGCAGGGACGCGGCAAGCAGGGTGGCGAACTCCAGGTAGAAGCCGCCCGGTTCGCCGCCCGCAACGGTAACGGCATCGGGGCTGTCCGCCGGGGTGCAGGCCGCCAGCGCCGGTGGCAGCAGTCCCGCGAGCCCTGCGGCAGCACCGGCCCTGAGGACTTCGCGTCTCGACGGCGGTCTGAAGCGAAAGTCAGGCATGCGGAGCCACCTGCCCCGTGGCGTCCGGACCGCTTTTGGGGACCCGGGGAAACTCCAGGAACGCCGCCAGGCCGTGCGGGTGCGCCTCGCGGAGCAGCAGGCGTCCACCATTGGCCGCGGCCAGCTTTTCGACGATGGTCATGCCCAGGCCGTTTCCGCGCACGTCCCGGTGCTTCGGTGAACGCCAAAACCGCTGGGTGGCAGATGCCCTTTCCTCGGACGAGAGCCCGGGCCCGTCGTCGGACACTTCGATCACCACGGTGGCGCCGAGGTTACGGACGGCAACCGATATCCGGGCGCGGCCGGCATATTTGACCGCGTTGTTCAGCAGTTCCCCGGCCATCTGCGCAAGGTCCCCCGCATCGCAGGCAATCAGCGCAGGCTGCCCGGACGTTCTGTCGAAATGGATGGAGGCGCCGGCACGTCGCGCGGCAGGTCCTGCACGTTCGGCCTCTTCCTGCAGGACAGGGACTGGATCAATGGGCCCCCGATCTCGCCGCGAAGGCGCGCCGCCGGGTGGGCCGGCGGAATCCTCGAAGGCCCGGTGTTCGGCGGCGGCGAGTTTGAGGACGCCGTCAAGGATCTCCTCGACCCTCTCGAGCTCAGTCTCGACGGCGGATGCAGCTGCCTTTTCCCGGGCGGTCTTCAATTCCAGCTGGAGCAAGTCGACGCGCAGCCGGAGCGCACCAACAGGGTTGCGCAGTTCATGGGAGGTGTCCGCAATGAGTTGGCGCTGCGCTTCGATGCTGTCACTGACGCTTTGTGCCATCGCAGTGAAGGAACGGCTCAGGGCCCTCAGCTCGGGCGGCCCTTCCTCCGGTAGCCGGCTGCTGCGGCCGGTGGTTTCCAGTTCGGCGACGGCGGCATTGAGCCGGTGGACAGGGCGCAGCACCCAGCGGGTCACCCGGGACGCGCCGATGAGGAGCATCGCCATGAGCGCCGCCGCGGCCAGTCCGACGCCGAGCCAGCGTTCGCGGAGTTTCTGCCGGGCAGCGTCCTGGTTGACTTCCAGGACCGCTGCTCCGAGTACCTGGCTGGCGCTTCCAAACGAGCGGGAAATCACCTCGGAGCCCGTGCCGAACGGCTGAAGCGGCGCCAGTGTGGTGTCACTGAGGTTCAGGCTGGCCCTGGCCAAGGCATTCCGCACATCTGCCCGGTCCTCGCTCAGGCCGCCGGAGCGCAGGGTGCCCTGCTGGAGCCGGACCAGGACTCCTTCGGCGTAGAGCTCCGAGTACCTGTCCATTTCGGCCTGCAACTGGGTGGAATCACCTCCCTCAGTGCCGGCGTCGAACGCAACCTGCGCCAGCCTGTTTAGGGCAGTGGCCCGGTTGATCTGGAGTTCCTGCGTGAGTTCCCGGCTGGCGGAGGCCAGGAGGGCATTGGACGCGATGAGCACCAGGAGGACGGAAAGGATGCTCAGGATCCCGAGGACACGGAGCTTCACGCAGGGTCCGCCTCGACCCTATAGCCGACCCCGCGGACGTTGATGATGAACCCCGGCAGCTGCAGTTTGGACCTCAGCCCGGTCAGGTGCACGTCAAGTGACCGCGAGGAGGCCAGGAACGCATCGCCCCACAGTGCGTCCAGGATCTGTTCGCGGGTCACTACTGACCCTGCATGGCTGGCCAGTAGGGCCAGCAGGTCGAATTCCGTGGCGGTCAGGGGGAGTACCTGTGCGCCGAGGACTGCCAGGCGGCGTTCGAGGTCCACCTCGAGTTCCCCCAGCACGATCCGCCGCTGCGTGTTGCCGGGAGCGCGGCCCGCCCGCCGGGTGACGGCTTCGATCCGGGCCAGGAGCTCCACGAGCTTTACGGGCTTGACGAGGTAGTCATCAGCCCCGGAACGGAGGCCAAGGACCACGCTCCGTTCGTCGTCGCGCGCAGTGAGGATCAGGATGGGAACGTCCGTGACCTGCCGAAGCTTCCGGAGCACCTCGAGGCCGTCCATGTCGGGAAGTCCCAGGTCCAGCAGGATCACGCCGAAGCGCCGGTGCTCCAGGAGTGCGTCGGCGCCCCGGGAAACCCTGGCCGACGCATGCCCGGCGGAAACCACGGCCGCCCCGAGGGCGGATGCCATGGCGTCGTCGTCCTCGACGATCAGCACATCCATTGCCAGTTCCTGTTCCGTTGGGCGGCTTCCGTTTTCAGGGGCGCGATTTCCCCTGCCCGCCTTTGGAGGTTACCCCGTTCGCTTGTTTTCCGCCCGGCCCGGGGCGGTCGCACTGCCCGGCACCGCGGCCTTGGACCCGCTGCCCGCGGGGAAAACCTAAGGAAGTGTTAGGAATTCGGTTTTCGCTTGGGCTGTGCGCTGGCTCACCAATAGCTTTGGTGGGGTCCCCGGGCTTCCAGGGGACGTTCAACGTCGAGGAGGAACCATGAGCAATGCTGCCATGGACAGCACGAAAGTCGGGCCAGGGCGCATAGCCGGGGCCGCGCAGCCAAGGAAGGTTCAGCGATGAGCACCCAGCAAACCGCGGCAGTGAGTGAGTCGGCCGAGACCCGACGGGCGGTCAGCAACATCCTCAAGGGCTCTGCCGGCAACCTGGTGGAGTGGTATGACCTGTACGTCTACACGGTCTTCGCCGCCTACTTCCAGTCCCACTTCTTCAACTCGAAGGACGACCTCCAGGCGGGCCTGGAAGCGATGGCCGTCTTCTCGACGTCGTTCCTCATGCGGCCCATCGGCGCCTGGTTCTTCGGCCGGTACGCGGACCGCAACGGCCGCAAGGCAGCGCTGACCCTCAGCGTGACCCTGATGTCCGCGGGGTCATTCGCCATCGCCGTCCTGCCCACCACCGAGCAGGTGGGCGTCTGGGCATTGATCCTGCTGATCCTGATCCGCCTGGTCCAGGGCTTCTCCGTGGGCGGCGAGTACGGCACCAGTGCCACCTACATGTCCGAGGCTGCCACGTCCAGGCGGCGCGGCTTCTTCTCCAGCTTCCAGTACGTCACCCTGATCGGCGGGCAGATGCTGGCCCTTCTGGTCCTGGTGATCCTGCAAAATGCCATGCCCAAGGATGACCTCACGGAGTGGGGCTGGCGGATCCCGTTCGCGCTGGGCGGCGTCGCGGCGCTCGTGGTCCTCTGGCTCCGGCGCTCTATGGAAGAGACTGTTTCGGAAGAGCAGGTGCAGGCTGCAAAGACCCCGGCCGAAGCGGGAGTTGCCCAGCCCGGCACCATGAAGCTGCTGTTCACGCAGTATTGGAAGCCGCTGCTGATCTGCATCGGTGTCACGCTCGGCGGCACCGTGGCCTTCTACACCTACACCAACTTCATCCTGAAGTTCATGAACGATACCTCCGGCATCGCCAAGACCGACACCTCGGTGATCAACTTCTGGGCGCTGTTCATCTTCATGCTCCTGCAGCCCGTGTACGGCATGATTTCGGACAAGGTGGGCCGCAAGCCGCTGCTCCTGTGGTTCGGCATCACCGGCGTCCTGTTCACCTGGCCGCTGCTCTCCACCCTGTCCAACACCAAGGATCCCTTTACCGCCTTCCTGCTGATGATGGGTGGCCTGGTGATCGTGGGCGGCTACACCTCCATCAACGCACTGGTGAAAGCCGAGCTGTTCCCGGCCTCGATCCGTGCCCTTGGCGTCGGCCTGGGTTACGCGATCGCCAACTCGCTGTTCGGCGGGACCGTTCCACTCATCGGCGCAGCCTTCCAGAAGGCCGAGCGGGTTGACCTGTTCTTCACCTACGTCACCGTGGCCATTGCCCTCTCGCTGCTGGTGTACATCTTTGCGCTGAAGAACAAGAAGGCAACCCACCTGGACCAGGAACAGGGCCACGCGTGGGTGCAGGAGCGCAAGGACGGCGACAAGGACAAGGACCTGCTGGGCGTCTAGCTCCCGGAGGCGCACCCGCGGCAGGACTGATGACGACGGCGGGTGCCCGCCCGCCGTCGTCCGCCCGCCTCGCCAGGACGCTCTATCACTTGATGTGGATTTTCCTTCGACCCTCTCTCACTTTCTTCAGGAAAGTGAGAGAGGGTCCCGGGTTTTCCACCGTTAAGTGAGAGAGGGTCCGGCGCGGTCCCGCGAGCCGAGCGAGACCAAAACGAATGCAAAGCGTGACCCTGCCGGCATCGTCACGCGCCGCCGTCGCTGTTTCACTGGGAGGAGGCGGATTCCCGCCTTTGGCATGCCAGGGGAGGCAACAGAGGTGTTTCGTTTTCAGCGGATAATTGCGCTGGGTGCCTTGATGGGACTGGCGGGGTGTGCGGCGCCGGCCCGGCCGCCGGCCCCGGAACTCCTCACGGCCGACGGCGTCGAGCGGGTTTCGGTGGACCGCGCGGACTACGCCGCTGAGCTGCGCTCCTTCCGGGCTTCCGCGTTCGTCCTCGGCGAGGCGCTGCTGGCCGACGGCGGCGACGGCGCCAACGGGAACGTCGTGTCCTCGCCCGGGAGCCTGCTGATTGCCCTCGCCATGCTGCGCGCGGGTGCCACCGGCGGGACCGCGGCCGAGATGGACAGCGTCCTGCAATTCCCCCTTGAGAAGCGCGACGAGGCCATGAACTCGGTCCTCCGCTCGCTGGAAAAGTTCGATGGCGACCCCGGCGCAGTGGATGAGGACAACCCGCCGCGGAAACCGGTCATGCACTCCGCCAACGGGCTTTTCGTCGACAAGGACGTGCCTACCGGGCGGTCCTTCCTGGACACACTGGCCCGGCACTATGGATCGGGGGTGTATCCCGTGGATTTCAGCGACGAAGAAGCAACGAAGCCCGCCATAGATGCGTGGGTGAGCAGGAACACCGGCGGCCGGATCAAGGAGGCCCCGGCGGAATACGACCCCGACAATACCTTCAGCCTGCTCAACTCGCTGTACTTCGCCGCCGCCTGGAGCGCACCGTTCGATCCGAACGCCACCTCCGACCTGCCGTTCACGACAGCCGCGGGCGAGGAAATCGCGGTGCCTGCCATGCACAACGAACTCACGATGAAATATGCGGAAGGTGCCGGCTGGCAGGGTGTGGACCTTCCCTACGCCGACGGTTTCGTCATGCGGCTGGTCCTGCCCGCGGAGACGGCCGCTCCCGACGGCACGGCCGCTTCCCGTGACAGTCGCGCCCGAGCGGCCTTCGACGCGGAGAAACTGACGGAAATCGCGGACACGTTCGATATTGCCCGGCCCGAATCAGTCCAGATCCAGCTGCCGCGCTGGGACCACAGGTCCAGTTTTGACCTCCGCAAGGTCTTCGGGGCGCTGGGACTGGAGAACATGCTCGGCACCACGGAGGACTTCAACAACATCCAGCCGCAGATGATGATCACCCAGGCCGCCCAGGCTGCCAACATCACCGTGGCCGAAAAGGGCACCATTGCCGCCGCGGTAACCCAGATCAACGGAATGGCCACCAGCGCCCCGCCGCAGCCTGAGCGGACCATCGAGTTCGACCGGCCGTTCCACTACCAGATCGTCCACGTTGAAACCGGACTGCCGCTGTTTATGGGAACAGTGGCCGATCCCAGGTGAGCGCGCGCCCCGGGCCTGCCCTCTCCACCGTCCCCGACCTCAGACGCTCTATCAGCTAATGCGGGAAAATCCTGAACCCTCTCGCACTAGGTGCAAGAGGGTTGCGGAAAAACGCGCATTAAGTGAGAGAGGGTCCGGGGTGGCGGTTAGCGGGCTCCGCCCTGCCACAGGGCATCGAACGGGGCGCCTGACGCCACGCGGTTGCGGATGCCCGCCGTGACGAATTCCTTAGCCGTCCGGGCAGCCTCCAGCGGTGTGGCGCCCTTGGCGAGTTCCGCCGTCACAGCCGCGGCCAGCGAGCAGCCGGCACCGGAAACCGCCACCTCACCCACCTTGGGCGCGCTGAGGACCTCAAGGGTCTCGCCGTCATAGAAGACGTCGACGGCGTCCGGGCCTTCCAGCCGCACCCCGCCCTTGGCGAGCACGGCGGCGCCGCTGAGCTCATAGATGCGGATGGCCGCGGCCTTGAGGGACTCTACGTCCGTGATATCCAGGCCGGACAGCGACTCGGCCTCGAAGTGGTTCGGCGTGACAAAGGTGGCCAGCGGAAGGATCTGCGCCTTCAGCGCGTGGTCCGTGTCCAGGGCGTGCCCGGGCTCCTGGCCCTTGCAGATCAGCACCGGATCCAGGACCACGTTTTCGAACCGGCCGGCGGCCAGGGCATCAGCGACTGTGGCGATGGTGGCGGGACTGCCCAGCATGCCGATCTTCACCGTGTCCAGCACCGGACGTCCGGGCTCCGAAGGAGCGGACGACGACGGACCGTACGCGGCCGTCGTCGCCTCCAGTTGGTCCGCGATCACCTGCTGGTCCACCGGTACGAACCGGTGGTTCCAGCTGTCGTTCGGGTTGAACGAAACGATGCACGTGAGGTTGGCGATGCCAAAGACGCCGAGTTCCTGGAAGGTTTTCAGGTCCGCCTGGGCGCCGGCGCCGCCGGTTGCTTCGGAGCCTGCGATGGTCAGGACGACTGCGGGAGCTGTGACGGGCCGGGGTGCGGCAACGGAAACGGAAGTCATGGCACCATCCTGCCATCCGCCGTCGGCCGCGTCTTTGTGCCGCTGTACCTTTGTGCCGCTGTACAGCGACGAAGGCCGTACTGCAAACGCAGCTGCCCCGCGGCCAGGGAACCGCCCATCCATACCCCGCGGTGGGCGGGCCAGAGGCGAGCATTGCCAGGCCTGTCCAAAGGCGTACCATTCGGTAGGGGGGCTCGTCATGGATGGGTTCTTTTAGCACAGGAGAAAAGCAGTGGCAGAATCAACGACGAAGCGCGGCCGTGCGACTGGAGCTTCAGCACGGATTACCGCAGTGCTGACAGATCACCCCGTGATCCCAAGCATCAAGGATGAGGACGGGCTACGAGCGGTCCTGGGCGTTCACTGCCCAGTAGTTTTTGTGCTCTTTGGGTCTGTTATGAGCATTCGCCGAATCGTGGAGACCCTGAAAGCTGCAGGAAAGACTGTATTCGTCGATGTTGATCTGCTTGACGGTTTTTCCAGCAAGCCGGTTGTTGTCGATTTCCTCAAGGCGAACACGCGGGCGGACGGAGTCCTAAGCTCAAAGGCCGTCATAGTCCGGGCTGCAAAGACCGCGGGACTCCTGGCAATCCATCGTCTCTTCCTCATCGATTCCTTCAGCTACAACAATCTGCCGAAGCAGGTCAGCCTGTCCGGAGCGGACGCCATCGAGATCCTGCCAGGGTGCATGCCCCGGGTCATCTCCTGGATCCGTGAAGACACTGATCTCCCCCTTATCGCGGGGGGACTGGTGTGCGACAAGGAAGACGTCATTGGTGCCCTGGGTGCTGGCGCCACAGCAGTTGCGTCGTCCAACCGCGATGTATGGCTGATGTAGGCTGCCGGTATTCTGGTTCAAGTCAGGACTCCTCACGTCAGCGGTGTCCAGGCCCACCAGCCTCCCTCTGGCCAGGTCCGCGTCCCTGTGCTACGCTCTCTCACAACCAAAAACTAAATAACGGTCACGGCGCAAGCCAATGACAGTTGCTAAACACTAGAGAACAGCGACCCCAAATATCAGGGGATTGCTGTTCTCTTTTTTTGTGCCTTCCGCCTGCAGGGCAGGCAGTGCAAGAGCCAAAGCAAACCGATACCGCTAGAACGAATGGAATCAGCTAAATTGACAACCCTAACGCGCGAAGAAATCGTGAATGCCTACATCGACATCCTTGGCCGTGCGCGAGTGATAACCGACGAGCAGACACTGAAAGAAAACAGTGTGGACAGGTACTACAAAGTCGAGAACGTGTTCGGAATATACTCGCTGCCTTTGCCGGCAGCGGTGGTACGACCCAGCACCCCTGAGGAAGTTTCCGCAGTTCTGAAATTCGCCAACGAATATGGCGTGAACGTCGTGCCAAAGACCGGAGGGTCGGCAACAGAAGGCGGTCTCGAAACAGTGGTCGAAAACTCCATCGTGCTCGATGGGTCGACCATGAACGAGATCATCAACATTGATACCGACAACATGATTGCGACTGTCCAGTGCGGTGTCTGCCTGGAGGACCTCGAAAATGAGCTCCGAGCAATCGGCTATACCACGGGACATTCGCCGCAGTCGAAGCCTCTCGCCCAGTTCGGCGGACTCGTTGCCACCCGTTCCATCGGCCAGTTCTCGACTCTCTACGGCGGCATCGAGGACATGTTGATCGGAGTAGAGACCGTATTCCCCAACGGCGAAATCTGCCGCATCAAAAACGTTCCGCGCCGCGCGGCCGGACCGGACATCCGACACCTGGTCATCGGAAATGAAGGCGCACTCAACTTCATCACTGAAGTAAGCGTCAAGATCTTCCGCTACTACCCCGAGAACAACAGGTTCTACGGCTACCTCTTGAACGATATGAAGACCGGGTTCGAAATCCTTCGGGAAGTTGTGACCCAGGGGTATCGCCCCTCGGTCGCGCGGCTATATGACAAAGAAGACGGCCTCTACCACTTCAAGCATTTCTCCGACGGCCGCTGCGTATTGATCTTTATGGCCGAGGGGCCAAAGCGCATCGCGGATGCGACTGGGGCCGCAATTGAAGAGATTGTTTCCTCATTCGATTCAGCAGAACGTGTCGAGGATTCACTCATTGAAGATTGGTTCAATAATTTGAATTGGGACGTTTCCAAGATCGAAGAGGAAAGAATCGAAATCCGCGAGACCTTGAACAACGGTTTCACAACAGAAGTCTCCGGCAACTGGAGCGTAATTAACGATATTTACGAGAGCGCCATTGCCAGGATTCGTAAAGAGGTGTCCGCGGATTTCAGCCTGCTGGGCGGCCACTCGAGCCACAGCTACCTCAATGGCACCAACATGTACTTTGTCTACTACTACAAGATCGACGTGGAACCCACTGAGGAACGCACCACCTACCACGACCCCATCCAAAACATCATTGTTGAGGAAACGCTCAAACATGGTGGTTCCATGTGCCACCACCACGGCGTCGGTAAGCATCGGACGCACTTCCTCGCCGAGGAATATGGGTCGTCGCTCTACATGCTGGAGACCCTTAAATCTGCCTTCGATCCGAACGGCATCATGAACCGCGGAACCATTTTTCCGCTCTGACGTATAGGCACAGTCTCGGCCAGCGCGGCAAGGGTGGGTGCAGTCCTGCCCACACCCTTGCCGAGCCGGGCCTGGTTCAAGACACACAAAGGAGTGCACGTGTCCGAAGCAAGCATCACAGATTTCCAGATGGATTTCTTTTCACTCAAAGGCATGAATGCCATTGTCACCGGAGGAAACACAGGGCTCGGTCAGGCGTTCAGCCTTGCGCTGGCGAAAGCTGGAGCGAATGTTCTGGCGGCAAGCATCATGCCTGACGACGGCGCAACGGGAGCCATGGTGGAGGCTGCCGGAGCTAAATATGCGTACGTCATGTCGGATATCACAGTCGCCGGAAACCCTAAAAAAGTGGTTGACGCCTGTATATCGGAATTCGGCAGCGTCGACATTCTGGTCAACTGCGCGGGCCGCAGCATCAACGAGCCTGACGTCCTCGAATACACCCGTGAACAGTGGGATCCAATGGTGGCGTTGAACCTCACCGCCGCCTTCGAGATGTCACATGAGTGCGCCAAACACATGGTCCCGCAGCGCAGCGGCAAGATCATCAACATTTGCTCCGTATTCACTTTCCTTGGCGGCCAGTGGTCGCCAGCCTACGCAGCAACGAAGCACGGCATCGCGGGATTCACGAAAGCCTACTGCGATGAACTCGCGCAATTCGGTATCCAGGTCAATGGAATAGCGCCCGGCTACTACGCCACCGAACTGACCACGGCAACCAGGGCAAACCCGGAGACCAACCAGCGAGTCCTGGACCATATCCCCGCCAACCGCTGGGGGCAGACGCAAGACCTCATGGGAGCGACCGTATTTCTTGCCAGCCGAGCATCTGACTACGTCAATGGTCACATCCTGAGCGTCGACGGCGGCTACCTGGTGCGCTAACACCTTCAGCAGATTAGGACACGAACCATGACCACCAAGTACATCATCGGACTCGACGGGGGATCGCAAAGTTCGAAGGTAGTCATCTTTGATACACATGGACGGATCGTGTGTGAGGCAAGCCAGTCCCTGGAACCGATGTCAACGCCGGGGCCTGGCATCGCCGAACATCCCAACGATGACCTTTACGATTCGATCGTCGCAGCAGCCAGCCGCGTAATGAAGGCGTTCACCGGAAACCCTGCCGACATTATCGGCGTCGGCTTATGCACCATTCGGTGCTGCCGCGCCCTGGTTCGCAGCGACGGCACCCTTGCCGAACCAGTGCAAAGCTGGATGGACCGTCGACTGTCCGAGGCATATGAGCACAGCAACGACGATGTCGCTTACGTCACCACGGCCTCCGGCTACCTCATGGCCCGGCTGACAGGGGAGTTCACTGACACCGCGGCCAACTACATCGGCCCGTGGCCAATGGACGGTCAAACCTGGAACTGGTTCAGCGATCAGGGACGATTCGACTCGTTCAAGGTGCCGCACAACATGCTGTATCGGCTGCAGATGCCTGGCGAAATTGGCGGGTACGTCAACGCCGGTTTTGCCGCCGACACCGGAATCCCTCAGGGTATCCCTGTTGTCCATACAGCCAACGACAAAGCTGCCGAGGCTCTCGGTTCCGGACTCCGCGACGAGGGGACAGGTCTGGTGTCCTTGGGGACCTACATTGCAGGCATGATCCTGGGACACGATTTTGTGGCCGAACCTAAGAGCTACTTCTCGAATTTTGCATCCCAGCCACACCGCTATATCTACGAAAGTGCCGGTATTCGTCGTGGAATGTGGACGGTGTCGTGGTTGCGAAACTTGCTTGGGGCCGAAATAACCCACGCCGCCGGAAAGGCCGGGGTGAGCAGCGAGGAATACCTCAATGGCTTGGCATCAACCGTTCCTGCGGGCAGTGAGGGCCTGCTCTGTGTCCTCGATTGGCTGGCACCTCCCAACAAGCCATACAAGAAAGGGATGTTCATCGGATTCGATGAACGTCATGGATACGCGCATATGTACCGCGCCGTCCTTGAAGCAATAGCGTTCACAATGAAAACGAACATGGATGCGATGCTGTCCGAACGGGAAGCCAGCATCGAAACACTGGTTCTTTCGGGCGGCGGTTCAAAAAGCGATCTATGCATGCAGATCTTCGCGGACGTTTTCAATATTCCGGTTGAAAGAAACGTGGTCCGTGATGGGGCTGGACTAGGCGCTGCGATCTGCGTCGCGGTGGCTTGCCGTGTCTACCCCTCTTTTGATGAGGCTTCTTCGCACATGGTTCGGCGCAGGGATCGGTTCGAACCCAATCCCGCCAATGTCGCGCTGTATCAACAACTTCGCTCCGTCTCGGCGGAGATCACGGCCCAAACAGACGCCATCCTGGAAAAGACCCACCGCATCCTATTAGACAACCAAGGAGACACCTCTTATGCCTAAGCTAGGCAAATCAAAGAAGATTATTCAGCTAGCTTTGCTTATTCTCGCCGCTGGATCCATTTATCCACTCGTATACCTTCGCCAGAACTTTGAGTCGACCATTCTAGAGGTCTTTGGCCTGTCCAATTCGGAACTATCGGGGCTTTACTCAATGCTCGGCATTATATTTGTCGTGGGTTATATTCCCAGTGGATGGCTGGCGGATAAGATCCCTGTCAGGTACCTGATCACATTCTCACTGCTCCTCACGGCAGCGACCGGGTTGTACTATGCGCAGATCCCCGATAAGTCCATGCTCGTATACGTGTATCTGATCTGGGGCTTCGCCACGGTCTTCACCTTCTGGAGTGCGATTCTCAAGACCGTCAGCCTGCTGGCGGATAAGAGCGAGGAAGGCAAGTACTTTGGAGCCCTGGACGGCGGGCGAGGTTTAGTCGAAGCCATTCTGGCCAGCATTGCGGTAGGCGTGTTCGCATTCTTTGTGGGTAACGGATCGAACATCGAAAACACCAAAGCCGGGTTCCAAGGCGTGGTGTATATGTACTGTGCAGTTCTGGTTGTGGTTGCGATACTCGTCTTCTTTGCGTTGTCGGAAAGTGAGCGTAAGACGCCGGACCTGGTCAGCGAGCCCGCTGAGTCGACGATCGCCGCAGTAAGACGAATCTTGAAAATCCGTGAAGTGTGGGTCATGACTGTGGTCTTGTTCTGCGGGTACACCCTGTTTTGGGGCCACTATTACTTCTCGGGCTACCTCGACGTCAATCATGCTGTCACCCCGGTCAGCGCGGGTGTGGTGACTGTCATCGTTTTGTGGATGCGTCCCATCGGCGGCTTCGGGGGCGGGTACCTTGCCGATAAGTTCGGCAAAGCGCGTGTTCTTTCGATCTCCATGGTCGTTGCAGCTGTGGGGTTGATCGGACTCGCTCTCATCCCCGGCAATTGGGGCGTCGGCGCCGTCTACGTCCTGGTCGTACTGGTGGGACTGTTCATGTACGTAATTCGTGGAATCTATTGGTCCCTCCTGGATGATTGCCGCGTACCCGTGGCCGCTACCGGCATCGCGATCGGAATCATCTCATTTGTCGGCTATCTTCCAGACATTGTTATTCCGCAGATCAGCAGCGCCATTTACACTGCCTTTGGCGACAACGTGGCAGGCGCCAACAACTTCTTCTTTGCCGTCACCGGAGGCATCGGTCTGGTAGGGGCGCTGGCAGCCGGCTACTTTGCGGTTCTGATGAAGAGGCGCAACGACCTTGAGAGTTCGAACGCGGACGAAGAGCTGCAGGCGGCCAGCTAGCTTGGTCCTGCCAGTGGCGATAAACCAAAGGTTTTGGGGAACCTGCGGTTAGCCCGCCGTCACCGGGTCATGAAGCGGGGGGGGGGGGGGGGGGCGCGCCCGGGGGGGGCGGGGGGGGGGGGGCCCCCGCCCCCCCCCCCCCCCCCGCCGGCCCCCCCCCCCCCCCCCCCCCCCCCCCCCCCCCCCCCGCTTCCTGGTCGGGTGAGACCGCCGGGTTTTGATGGCCCGGTTGGAGGCCGCTGTGAGCGCAGTGAGGTGGCGTCAGCCCTTCAGCGTCCGGTCGAGCAGGGCGCGCAGCTCCCGGAAGTGCCGTTCCGTGGCTCCTTCATGGAAGGCCGAGGTGTCCGCCATGGAGTAGCCGTGGGATGCTCCGCGGTAGACCTCGTTGGATGCCTTAAGTCCTGCAGCCTTCAGGGCTTTCCCCAGCCGGGCCACGGCCTGGGCGTCCATGCTCCGGTCGTGGTCCGCGTGGCCGAACACGAACTCGGCTCTGGCCGTTCCGAGCCGCAGGTGCGGGCTGTCCGGCTCATCCGTGGCCAGCCCGCCGCCGTGGAAGCCGCCGCATGCCGCCACCGCCTCCGGGTGGGACGTTGCGGTGCGCACCGCCAGCCTGGCCCCCATGCAGTAGCCGAAGGTGCCGATGGGACCCGGCGCAACGCCGTCGAGCGCCCTGAGCGCCGAAACCCAGGCATCGATGTCCGCCAGCGCCTTGTCCGCGGTGAGCCGGCCAATCCGCGGGAACGCCGCCTGGCCGGCTGCCTGCCTGCCCTCCGGGGTGGTCATCTCCCCCTTCGGGGCAAGCTCGGCAACAGTCCCGTCCCGGTAGAAGACGTTCGGGGCCAGGACAACGTACCCCCAGCCGGCAACGCGCTGCGCCATGTCCTCGATGCGCGGGCGCAGGCCGAAGGCGTCCATGTACAGGATCACGCCGGGGAACGGCCCGCCGCCGCCGGACGGACGGGCCACCAAGGCTTCCGCGGTGCCTTCCGCGGCTGGGATTTCAATGAGCATGGGGTCAGGATATCGGACGCAATTCCGACGGCGGCGTGCTGGCTACCCGTAGTACCGCGCCAGGGTGTCGGCTTTGAAGTCGAAGAAGGTGCCGTCCTCGATGGCCAGGCGGGCGTCGTCCACCATTTTCACCACGAACCGCTCGTTGTGGATGGAGATCAGCGTGGCGGACACCATCTCCTTGGCCTTGTACAGGTGATGGATGTATGCCCGGGAGTAGTTGGTGCACGCGTAGCAGTCGCAGCCGTCCTGGAGCGGGCCGAAGTCCCGCTTGTACTTGGCGCCGGAGAGGTTGTACCGGCCGGTCGGCGTATAGAACGCGGAGTTGCGGGCCACCCGGGTGGGGGAGACGCAGTCGAAGGTGTCCGCGCCGTTCTCGATGGCCGTGAAGATGTCGTCCGGTTCGGAGATGCCCAGCAGGTGCCGGGGCTTGTCCTCGGGCAGCTCCTCGTTGCACCACCGGACAATCGTGCCCAGGTTTTCCTTCTCCAGCGCCCCGCCGATCCCGAAACCGTCGAACGGCATGGCGCCCAGGTCCCGGCACGCCTTCCGGCGCAGGTCCTCGTACTGCGCGCCCTGGATCACGCCGAACAGGGCCTGGTACGGTTTGCCTGCCCGGGAGGAGGTCAGCCGGAAGTGCTCCTCAAGGCAGCGCAGCGCCCACAGCCGGGTGCGCTCCAGGGACTCCTCCTGGTAGCCGCGCGAGTTCTGCAGGGTGGTGAGCTCATCGAAGGCGAACATGATGTCCGCTCCGATCCGGTGCTGGACCTGCATGGAGATTTCGGGGGAGAACCGGTGCCGGTCGCCGTTGAGGTGGCTCTTGAACCACACGCCGTCGTCGTCAATATGGGCCAGGCGCTCCTTGCCGGGGGCCACCGCGTCGTCCGGTCCGGGCGCGCCGACGGCGGCAACAGTCTTCATGTCGATGACCTTCTTGAACCCCGAGCCGAGGCTCATCACCTGGAATCCGCCCGAGTCCGTGAACGTGGGCCCCGGCCAGTTCATGAACGCGCCCAGGCCGCCGGCCTCGTCCAGGATGTCCGCACCGGGCTGCAGGTACAGGTGGTAGGCGTTGGCCAGCAGCGCCTGCGCCCCCAGGTCCGCCATGGCCTCGGGCAGCACGGATTTGACCGTGGCCTTGGTTCCCACGGCAATGAACGCCGGGGTCTGGATCGTGCCGTGGGGCGTGGAGATGGTGCCGGTACGTCCCAGGAACCGGCCCCCGTTGGATGCCTCCTGCGGGGCGGACGGCGGGCAGCTCTCGGCCAGGCGCGTGCCTACCCGGAAGGAAAACTCCGACTGCCGTGACCGTGCTTCATCGCCGGCAGTGCGCGGGCCCGGTTCAAACGGGGCGTCGGCAGGGTGTGGAGCTGGGGCAGGGTTGGCTGGCACCGTACAAGTCTGCCAGCAACCAGCCCCGTCCCGGCAACCGGGCCGGTCAGCTGACCGGTTCCGATGCGGGGTAGTGCTCGGCCCGCCAGGCATCCCAGGATGAGCGGATGGCGTCCAGCCTTGCGGCGCCAAGGTCGTAGGTGGAGGCGATGACCAGGGACCCTTCGCCCTCTTCGCGCACGTCCTTGATGGCGGGATGGTCGGCCACCACCAGGAGTCCCTCGCCGTGTTCCGCGTAGTCGTGCACCGTGACACCCACCTGGTGGCTGGTCCGGTACCAGACCTTTCCGCTGATCTTCTCGCCGGTCCCCAATGTCAGCTGGTAGCTTTCACCCGGTGCCGGCAAATCCGCCAGGCCGAGCTTCTCGATCGCTGAGCCCTGACCTTCCGTCAGGTGCAGGAACAGGGTGTGGCGCTTGCCGTGGGGGTGGCGTTCCAGGGCGAAGCGGAGCTGCTGGAGGAACGTGAGCCAGCCCTGCGTGATGTCCTCGTCCCAGGCGGCCCACTCGGAATCGTGGTCAATCGCTCCCCGGGTCACGCTGACCCGGGTTCCATTGGGCTCGGGGTGAAGTTCAAAAGTGTCCCCGCCGTGAACGGTGAGACTGGTGTGGTCCGGCGACTCCTCAACGTCACCGGAGAAGTAGATCTCCTTGATCTCGGCGTCCAGGTCTTCAGCCTGCCAGCCATGCCATTGGGCTACTTTGGACGGTTCCCGCAGCATGGTCCAGACCTGCGGCGCGTCGGCGTTGATCACTACGCTCAGATTGTTGGTCATAGCCCCGAATGTACAACTCCGGCCGGATGCCGGGAAGGGGCAAATTACCTAACCGGGCACCCTGTCCGGGGTGTTGGGCAGCGTCAGGAGCGGACGGCTTCCAGCTCGTTGCTGATCCGCCGCTCGAGTTCGCCCATCCCGATGGTTTCCGAGCCCCCGTGGGCGCGCAGGAACAGCAGGGATTCGAGCCGCAGGAGGCGCCATTCGCGCTCGGCGTCGTGGTTGGAGTTGTCGATGGAGCGGAAGATTTCCTTGTCGTACAGGTTGGGCTCGTTGAGCGAGCGCTGCCGGACCTTCGCCGCCATCCTGGCCTTGAACGGATCCGTTTCCTGGTTTTCCGGGGTCCGGATCAGCTTTTCGTAAACCTCGGCCCGCTCCGCCTGTCCGTCCTGCCGGCAGAT
This sequence comes from Pseudarthrobacter sp. CC4, assembly GCF_048957775.1. Taxonomy (NCBI): domain Bacteria; kingdom Bacillati; phylum Actinomycetota; class Actinomycetes; order Micrococcales; family Micrococcaceae; genus Pseudarthrobacter; species Pseudarthrobacter sp. CC4. Next base: position 19,503 of record NZ_JARCCZ010000028.1, read on the forward strand.
GTAGCTGGACAGGGCGAGGGATGCCTCCACGGACGCCCACCGCCCCGGGTTCCCGTCGAAGGGCAGGACATTGAGGAGGTCGGCAACGGCAAGTGCACCGTCGGCATCCTTGAGGGTGATGAACAGTTCGTGGGCGAGGTCGCTCAGGTCCTTCAGGCAGCTGCCGGACTTGAAGTTGACGCCCTTGGCCAGCCGGTCCGCCAGCAGCAACACGCCCTGGGCGTCGGGGTGCGTTTCGGCCGCGGCTTCCACCACTGATTCCGGAGTGCCCTGAGGTGCGGGAATCAGTGCCAGGTCCTCTTCGCTGGGACCGGTCACCGCGGGCGGGACCGGCGGGAGGGGAGGTACGACGACGGCGGGAACGGCGGCAGCGGAGGCAGGCTCTTCGCCGGGCTGCTTGGCTTGCTCCTGCGGCACGTCTCCCGCTGCCGGGGACCCTTGCGCCAGCACCGTGACCGTGGTGCCCACCGCGATGCGGAGGGTACCGCCACCGGACAGGCTGGCGAGGACCATCGCGGGCGCCCCGAAATCGTCCCGTTCAAGCTCAACCTGGTGTATCTCCGCTGTCCGCCCGCCGTCGGGCAGGACAATGTGGCTGCCGGTGGTCAGGGATCCAGCCTGCTGTTCAAGATGGTGACGGGCGGCTGGTGTTTCGGTCATGGGAGTCCTTAAGTTCTCTTGCGGTCCGCCCTACAGTCTACAAAGGCGGGCCCTTAAAATCGGGGACCCCCAGCTTGCTGCCGGGGTGTCAGAAGCCCACCCCGGCGAAGGCCAGGGCCTGGCGGATGAGGGCACCGCGGCCGCCGGAAAACTCCATCTGGACGCCCGGGCTGAGGACTTCCGCGGGGGTCATCCAGGTCAGTTCCAGGGCGTCCTGGCGGGGCTCGCACTCACCGGTCACGGGGATGACATAGGCCAGCGACACGGCGTGTTGCCGCTCATCGGTGAAGCCGGTCTGGGACGGCGCCGGGAAGTATTCGGCCACCGTGAACGGCACGGGGCTGATGGGCAGCTGCGGGAACGCCAGCGGTCCCAGGTCCTTTTCCATGTGCCGCAGCAGGGCGGCGCGGATGGTTTCGCGATAGATGACGCGGCCCGACACGAGGGACCGGACCATGGTTCCGTCCTCGTCCGCCTGGAGCAGGGTTCCCACTTCATTCACGAAGCCCAGGGGGTCCAGTCTCACCGGCACTGCTTCCACGTACACCATGGGCAGCCGCCCGCGCGCCTCAAAGAGGTCTTCTTCGGAAAGCCAGCCGGGGTTCGGGTCAGGAGTGCGCACGTTCATGGTTAAGTTCTACCCCATGGGACCCCGCTGGCAGGGCGAGGCTAAGCTGCCGGCGGAATGCGTCGGCACGGGCTGTCGTCCCGGCGCGGCCTGTCACCCGTGGCGCCCGGCGATCCAGAGGGTGGCCGGTACGTGCCCGGGGCCCGGCCCGCCCGCGTCGGGATTGGCTACATGGAGGGTGCGTCCGAACGCTTCCTCCGTGAGGCTGACCTGCTGACCTGCCGAGGCGAGGCGTTCCCGCAGGGGTTCCAGCGCGCCGTCGTACTCGAAGCCCAGGCCTGAACGTGCCGGTCCTGAAGCCGGGCGCACCAGCAGGACACCGCCGTTCTTGGTGGAAAAGTCGGCAGTGTCGTCCTGGTCCGGAACGGGGCGCGGGCGCGCCCCGATGTGCTGCAGCGTGCGGGCGGCGGCGGCGGGATCCTCGGTGAACCAGACCCCGGCGACGGCCAGCGCCGGGTCAGCGTCCGCGCACTGCGCAAAGTGGGACGCCTTGTCCGCCAGGAACGTGAACCCGTCGGGGGCCGTGATCCTGCAGGCCTCGCCATGGTCCGCGGTGACGAGTTCCGCGGGGGCGGCGCCGTCCTCCTCTGCCGCGAGATTGGTCCGGCGGGCGAATTCCGCAAGGTCGCCCACCTCCACCGCCAGTGCTGTGGTGCCGTCCTCCGCGGCGCCTGCGGGGACGGTGTGGAGGGCGAGGCGGCCGGAGCCGGCGTCAAAAACCCGCCACCCGGCGTCGTTCTCGGTAATGACCATGCCCAACGCCGTGAGGAGCGTGTCCCAGGAGTCGGGCCGGGAGGTGAAATGAAGGGGGCGGACGCGGAGCATGGCTTGTCCTTCGGGTCGGAACGGGACGCTTAGGGCCCATACTGCCACGTGGGCCGGCGGGTGTCTCGGCGCTTGTCACGGCGGGCTGCAGGAGCACAATAGGGGGCATGGCCGTTGAACTTGAGGAACTGCTGCTGCCGGACGCGGTGGCATGGCGCAACTGGCTCGAGGCGAACCACAGCACCAGCCCCGGCGTGTGGCTGGTCCTGCACAAAAAGGGCGGAAACGTGACGGAACTGGACTACGCCGCCGCACTGGACGAGGCACTCTGCTTTGGCTGGATCGATGGCCAGACGCGCCGCCGTGATGAGCACTCGTCGCTCCAGCGGATGACGCCCCGGACCCGGAGGAGCCCGTGGTCGGCACGGAACGTCGGCCACGTGGCGCGGCTTGATGCAGCGGGGAAGATGACCGACGCCGGGTGGGCGGCCGTGAATGCAGCGAAGGCTGACGGGCGCTGGGCAAACGCATACGGCGGGCAGGCCGTGGCCGAAGTTCCCGCGGACCTGGCCGCCGCCATTGCCGCGGTTCCCGCCGCCCAGGCGATGTTCGACGTCCTGACCAAGACAAATCGGTTCGCCCTGATTTACCGGGTCAACTCCGCTGTGCAGGCCGCCACCCGGGAACGGCGGATTGCCGGGTTCGTGGAGGTGCTGGCGCGGGGCGAGGCTCCGTACCCGCAGAAGAAGCGTCCCGCCCCCACCACGCCGCCCGCCCCCAACTAAGTAGCGCCAAGTGTCGTTTTGAGGCCCCAAAACGACACTTGGCGCTACCCAGTTGGGGTCAGTCGTCCAGGGGGAAGGCCACGCCTTCGCCCACCACGCGCAGGCACAGCTCCATGCCGGGCCGGGCGATGGAGGCGTTCCAGTGCCGGATGGTGATGATCTCGCCGCCTCCGGGGTAGCGGTGGTCCGGGCTGGAGGCCAGCTGTGGCGGGACGGAGAGTTTCAGGCGCACCGTGGTTTCCGGGCCGAAGTAGTCGGTGTCCACCACAACTCCCCGGATGGGCCCGTCCTCGGCAATCCTGATCTGCTCAGGCCTCAGCATCAGCTGCACCCGGCCTTGGACCGGCGGCCTGCGGACGGGGATCGCCCCCAGGGAGCAGGTTGCCAGCGAACCCTCCAGCCAGGCGTCCAGGATGACCGCGTCCCCCAGGAATTCGGCCGTGGCCCGGTCCGCGGGGCGGGTGTACACCACGAACGGGTTGCCGATCTGGGCGAGTTTGCCGCCGCGCATTACAGCCACCTGGTCCGCGAAGGACAACGCCTCGGCCTGGTCATGGGTCACCAGGATGGTGGTGACGCCGGCTTCGTTCAGGACCTTCGCCACTGCCCTGCGGGTGGCTACCCGGAGCCCCGCGTCGAGTGCTGAGAAGGGCTCATCAAGGAGCATCAGTTCGGGCTCGCGTGCCAGGGCCCGGGCCAGCGCTACGCGCTGCTGCTGCCCGCCGGAGAGCTGGTGCGGGCGGCGCTTGGCCATGGCCGGGTCCAGTGACACCATTTCCAGCAGTTCGCTGATCCTTCCGGCCACAGCACGCCGGCCCCCCGGCAGGCGGTCCGGATCGAGCCCGAAGGCGACGTTCTGCCCCACGCTGAGGTGCGGGAACAGGGCGCCGTCCTGGGCCACGTACCCGATGTGCCGTTTGTGCGCAGGCACCCAGACGCCGTCGCCGGCTACTTTGGTGCCGTTCAGCGCAATGCTGCCCGTGTCCGGGTGCTCGAACCCGGCGATCAGCCGCAGCAGGGTGGTCTTGCCTGACCCGGACGGGCCCACAATGGCCGTGGTTCCGCCTTTGGCGACGGAGAGGTTGACGCCCTTCAGGACGGCCTGGTTGCCAAAGTTCTTGGTGACGTCGGTGATCTCCAGGTGGCTGTTGGTGGTGGGCGCCACGGACGGTGCGACCCGCGGCTCCGGCAGCCTCGAGGGGGCTTGTTCTGTCACTGTCCGGCTACTTTCTTGGACTGCTGGAAAAGGAGGTAAGTCATCGGCGCGGAGAGCAGGATCATCAGCAGGGCGTACGGCGCGGCGCCCGCGTAGTCGATCTCGCTGCTCTTGCTCCAAAACTCTGTGGCAAGGGTGCGCGTCCCATTGGGGGACAGCAGGAGGGTGGCGGTGAGCTCGTTGGCGATGGCCAGGAAGACGAGAGCCGCGCCTCCCGCGGCGGCGGGTGCGGTGAGCCGCAGGGTGACCCGGACGAAGGAGACGAGCGGAGGCTTGCCCAAGGCCTGGGCGGCCTCGTCCAGTTCCTTCGGAGCCTGGGCCAGGCCTGCCCTGAGGTTGACCAGGGCGCGGGGCAGGAACAGGAGGACGTAGGCAGCCACCAGCACCCCTGCGGTCTGGTAGATCCCCGGCACGATCCGGATGCTCACCGTCACGAAGGCCAGCCCCACCACGATGCCGGGCAGGGAGCTGGTGATGTAGTTGGAGAGTTCCAGGGACTTACTGAACCAGCCGGGGTGGCGGACAGCCAGGTATGCCATCGGAAATGCCACCACGATGGTGGCCGCGGCGCCGGTCAGGCCATAGCCGAGCGTGGCGAGGAGGGCCGGCAGGAACTCGTCCGCGGCCCAGGCGGCGGTCCCGCCGGAGGCCACCCAGCGGAGCACAAAGAACAGGGGGAGGCCGAAGGCCAGTGTGGTCAGTCCCACCAGGAACAGCTGGGCGGGAAACTGGTACGCGTGCAGCGGCAGGCGCAGGGCCTTCGCCTGCGCGCCGGGGCCGATGCGGGCGTAGCGGGCGGTGCCGCGGCTCCTGACTTCGGCCAGCAGCAGGAGGAGGCAGAAGAACACCAGCACGCTGGCCAGCATGTTTCCGGCAGCACCGTTGAAGGTTGACTGGTACTGCACCATGATCGCCGTGGTGAAGGTGTCGAAGCGGATCATGGCGAACGCCCCGTACTCGGCGAGCAGGTGCAGGGCCACCAGGAGCGCACCGCCGGTCATGGCAATGCGGAGCTGGGGGAGGACTACCCGGAAGAAGGAACGCCAGGCGCCGAGGCCCAACGCGGCGGCCGACTGCTCGATGGCCGGGTCCAGCCGGCTGAGCGCGGCAGCGGCGGGAATGTAGACCAGCGGGAAGTAGGAGAGCGTGGCGATCAGGACTCCCGAGCCCAGGCCGCCGAGCGACGGGATCGCCGAGACCCAGGCGTAGCTGTTGACGAACGCGGGGATGGCCAGCGGCGCGGCCAGGAGCACAGCCCAGATCCGCGCGCCGCGCAGGGCGGTGCGTTCCACGAGCCAGGCCCCGGCGACACCGAGGACCAGGCACAGCGGGACGGTGATCACCGTCAGCAGGAGGGTGTTGAGCAGCAGTTCGGCCACGCGCGGCCGGAAGATGAGTTCGACGGCGGTGTCCCAGCCGGTTGCCGCGGTCATGTACACCACATAGGCCAGCGGAACGAGCGAAAACAGGGCAATCAGCACCGCCAGCGCGGACAGTGCAGAAACGCCGAAAGGCGGGCGGGGGCTGCTGCCCCGGCCCGCCGTCGTCGAGCTCCCCCGAGGGGGAGCCGAGAGATCAGGAGTCACGGATTTAGAGGAGTCCTGCCGAGGTCATCAGGTCGGTGACCTTTTCGGAGTTGAGCTTGGCGGGATCGACGATGGGGGCCTGGAGCTCCGCGATCGGAACCAGCTTCTCGTTGGCCGGAACATCCGAGGCGATGGCGTACTCGAACGACGTGCCGTCCTTCAGGATTTCCTGGCCCTTCTTGCCGGTGATGAACTTCAGGAACGCCTGGGCGTCAGCAGCCTTCTTGGAGCTCTTCAGGACACCGCCGCCGGATACGGAGAGGAAGGCGCCCGGATCCTGGTTCTTGAAGTAGTACGGGCTGACGTTCTTGGAGTTCTCGCCCGTCTTGGCCTGGTCCCCGTAGTAGTAGTAGTGGTAGATCAGGGCGGCATCCACTTCACCGGCGTTGACGGCCTTCATGGCGGTGCTGTTGCCCTTGTAGGCCTTGAAGTTTTCCTTCATGCCCTTGAGCCACTCCTCGGTGGCGGCCTCTCCCTTGAGTTCCAGCAGCGCGGAAACGATGGCCTGGAAGTCGGCGCCGGACGGGGAAGCAGCCCATTTACCCTTCCACTCCGGCTTCGCAAGGTCCAGCATGGACTTGGGCAGCTTGTCTTCCGTGAGCTTGTTCTTGTCGTACACCAGGACGGTGGAGCGGGCAGCAATGCCGGTCCACTTGCCGGTGGAAGGACGGAACTCTGCCGGCACCTGCGCAGCGGTTGCCGCGTCCACGTCCGCGAACAGGCCGGCGTTCTCAACCTGGGTCATGGCGGGGGAGTTCTCCGTCAGGAAAACGTCGGCCGGGGAGGCGTCGCCTTCCTGGATGATCTGGTTGGACAGCTCGGTGTCCGATCCCTGGCGCATGGTGACCTTGATGCCGGTCTCCGCCGTGAAAGCGTCGATCCATTCCTTGGTCAGGCTTTCGTGCTGCGCGTTGTAGACGGTGATTCCGCCCGAGTCCCCGCCGGCGGCGGACGAGCCGGTGGCTGCCGGAGTGGAACCGCCGCCGCAGGCGGTCAGTCCGAGGGCTGCGGTGGCGGCGAGGGCGATGCCGGCCAAGGCGCTGTTGCGGATCTTCATTGAGGGGCTGCTTTCTGGGAAAAAGTCAACGGGACCGGAGTCCTCATGGGCCGGGGGATTCGGGAGGCCTACGTGAAAAAGCGTAGGTTAGCCATACCTAAGCCACCAAACCACAATGACCTTATGTGAGCAGGATCACAACAATTACGGAACTGTTGCGTGCCCTAATTGCCCGCGCTCCGGGAGGGTTGCTGCGGCCTCCAAAGCCATCCATGCCTGCAGCTGGGTGGAAAGTTCGACGGCGGTGCCCGCGGGGCAGGTTTCCCGTGCCGGCTTGGCGGCATGTACGGAGAAGATGCTTGCGCCGTTCCTTCCGGCGGCCTGGCCGGTTTCCGCGGGGCGCCGACCGGCCCAGAAGGCGCCCGCAGTATCGGCCACCAGCGTGGCCGCGGTGCTGCGGGTCTGCGGGGACAGCCGGGCGTCGGCGGCCGCCAGCGCGAGGTAGCGGCAGAGGATCCCGGTGAACAGGCCGCCGTCGCCCGTGCCTTCGCACCGCAGGACGCGGCCCTCGCCGGGGGTTTGTGCGCCGGTGGGGGCCGGCACCGTCAGCAGCTGGTCCACCGCCTCCACCACGACTGCTGCCCGGGCAAGGTTCGCCTCCCCGCCCTGTTCCAGGAGGGCGCCCAGGACGGGGCCCTGGTTATAGGTGTAGACCGCCCGTTCAAGCACCACTTCGCCGGCCGCATTCAGCCGCGCCCCGTCAAGGTACAGGCCCTGGTCCGGGTCGAAGAGGGTGGCCCCCAGCCAGTCCAGCAGCGCCTGTGCCTTCCCGGGGCTGCCCGTCCGGGCGAAGTAGAGGGCGACCGGCGCCGTGGCCGGGGTGTTCTTGAAATCCCGCGCCTTGCTCCAGAAAGCGCCGCCGCCCAGGTCGGCGGTGCACGCGGCCTCGAACTGGAGGGTGAGGGACTTCCGGACGCGCGCGTTGCGCCCGCGCCCCGGCCTGCGGGTCTCCTCGGCCAGCTTGTCGAGCCGGTGGGTGGCAAGCGCCAGCCAGGCCATGTCGTCGTAATAGCTGTTGACGAACGTGAAAGCGTTCCGCAGTCGGATGCCGGTGACCAGGCGGGAGGCGAGCCGCCCGGCGCTGGGGTGTTCCGGGCCGTTGAACCGCGCGGCCGGGGTGGCGCCGTAGCCGAGTTCCCGCCGCCCTGCATCAACCAGGCAGTCAACGTAATGGGCCTGCCACCAGTAATGCCAGGAGCCCGGGAGTGCGCCCTTCGGATCCCTGCGCCAGGAAGGTGGGGGCCACTGCACGGCACCGAGATGGGTGCCCGGCAGGAACAGGAGCCTCCTGCCGAAGAGCGTGGTCACCGATCGTGCAGCTTCATTTGCCCTGCCGTGCCAGTGGGAAAGATCCTGGCGGTCAGGGGCGGGCTCCGGACGCGTCATGAATCCCACCCTAGCCCGCTTCCTCCAGCCGGCCAGGAAGGCCCCGGTGATGCAGGCCTCGCGTATTTCAGTTAACATTCACTAACTAACCTCCGCGGCCGCCCTGCCATGGGGGACGCGCATCAAGGAGGATGTATGGACGTCAATGGCACTGTGGCGCTGGTGGCCGGGGGTGCCTCCGGCCTGGGGGCGGCAACAGCCCGGCGCCTGTTCGACGACGGCGCTTCCGTGGTGCTGGTTGACCTCCCGTCGTCGGCAGGGGCTGCCCTCGCAGAAGAACTGAACGCGGCCGGCGCTCCAGGCAGGTCCGCCGTCTTTTCACCCGCGGACGTGACCAGCGAGTCCGAGGTCCAGGCCGCCGTCGCCGCCGCGGGCAGCCTTGGCCCGCTGCGGATCGTGGTGAACTGCGCCGGGATCGCCACCCCCGGAAAGGTCCTGGGCCGGGACGGCGTGCTTCCGCTCGAGGCCTTCAACCGGGTCATCCAGGTGAACCTCATCGGCACCTTCAACGTGCTGCGCCTCGCAGCGGCAGCGATGGCAGCCACCGAGCCGGCCACCACGGTGCTGGGCGGGCCCGAGCGCGGGGTGATCATCAACACCGCCTCGGTCGCGGCCTTCGAAGGCCAGATCGGCCAGCCGGCGTATGCGGCCTCCAAGGGCGCGGTGGCGGCCATGACGCTGCCAATCGCCCGGGAACTGGCCCGCTCGCTGGTCCGGGTGGTCACCATCGCGCCAGGCATTTTTGAGACGCCCATGATGGCCGGCCTGCCGCAGGAGGCGCAAGACTCCCTGGGCGCGCAGGTGCCGCATCCGTCACGGCTGGGCAGGCCCGGCGAGTACGCGAACCTGGTGGCGCACATCGTGGACAACGCCATGCTGAACGGGGAAACCATCCGCCTGGACGGCGCCATCCGGATGGGCCCGAAGTGAGCATGGAAACGCAGCCCGAGCTGCCCTCAGCGGACTTCTTCGCCTTTGAATCCCTCCTGGGCCAAAAGGAACGGGACAAGCTCGCCGAACTGCGGGATTTCCTGGCCGCCGAGATTGCGCCGTACGCAGGGGACTGGTGGAACAAGGCCGAGTTCCCCGCGCACATCCTGCCCAAACTGGCTGCCCTTGAACTCAGCACGCCCGCCCAGCGCGGCTACAGCAACCTGTTCGCCGGCCTGGTCATCGCCGAGATGACGCGCGTGGACACCTCGATTGCCACTTTCTTCCTGGTCCACCACGATCTGTTTGTCCAGGCCCTGTACGACTTCGGGTCCGCGGACCAGAAGCAGCGGCTGCTGGCGGACGCCTCGGAATTGCGCATCACGGGTGCCTTCGCCCTGACTGAGCCCAACCACGGTTCGGACGTGGCGGGCGGCATGGAGACGCGGGCCAGGCGCATCTCCTCTGTGACAGGCGAGGCGGACGACGACGGTGATGCCTGGGTGCTGAACGGCGCCAAGCGGTGGATCGGCAACGGGACGTTCTGCGACTACATGCTCGTGTGGGCGCTGGATGAGGCGGACGGGTCGGTCCGCGGGTTCATCGTGGACGCCACGTTGCCGGGCGTCACGCGGACCCGGATCGAGAACAAGATTGCCCTGCGGACGGTGCAGAACGCGGACATCCTCCTGGCGGACGTCCGCGTGGCCGAGGCGGACCGGTTCGCGTCCGTCAGCAGCTTCGAGGACACCAAGGAGCTGCTGCGGGGCTCGCGGATCATGGTCGCCTGGCAGGCCGTGGGCCAGCAGCTGGCCGCCTTCGACGTCGCCCGGCAGTACGCCCTGGAGCGCAGGCAGTTCGGCCGCCCGCTGGCACAGTTCCAGCTGATCCAGCAGCAGCTCGTGACGATGCTCGGCAACGCCGTGGCGAGCATGGGCATGATGGCCGCCCTCGCGCGGCTGCAGGATGACGGCGCCGCGGACATGCCGCAGGTGGCGCTCGCGAAGTCATACCTGAGCGCGCGGATGAGGGAAACTGTGGCAATGGGCAGGTCCATCCTGGGCGGCAACGGCATTGTGACCGATTACCGCATGGCCAAGATCTTCTCCGACGCCGAGGCCATTTACACCTACGAAGGGTCCTTCGAGGTCAACACCCTGATTGCGGGCCGCGCCATCACCGGGGTTTCGGCCATCGCCTAATCCTCGCGGGTGTACGGAAGCTTCTCGCCTGCCTCGACGCGCACGTCCAGCGAATTGTTCCGCACCGGCATGGGGCACGTGCCGTACGGGGTGAAGGCGCTGGGATAGTTGATGGCGCGGTTGAAATCCAGCACCACGGTCGCATTTCCGGATGAATCCGTTCGGGGCCGCGGCAGGGACAGCTTGCGCCAGTCAGCTGTTTGTCCCGGCGGGGCGGCGCCGTTGGTTTCGTCATGGAAAGTGACGGACAGCGCCCCGAGTTTTTCCTCCTCCGCCTGCAGCCGGCACTCGTGGGCGCTGCCGACGCGGAACACCACTTCACCCACGGTGCGGTGGATGCCGTCCACCAGGGGGTTGGCCGTGGCGATCGGCACGTCCACGGGCCGGGAATAGGGTTCGAACCTGCCCGCCACCTCCCACTCCGGGTTGTAGTCGAACGTTGGCACGCCAGCGAATCCGGTGAGCACGGGGGAGGCCGAGTCCCGGGTCCGGATGGCATAGCGCCCGGCCCGCATGGCCAGTTCCACCACCACCTGGTCCCCGCCAGGTCCGCCGAACTGCACCCACATCAGCGACTCCTCATCGGCGAGGGCCGCGGAAATCGTCCCGGACACCGGTTCCCCTGACTCCACCAGGGACAGGCCGTCGGCGGGCACCGCGGTGAGTTCCGCGGTCGTACCGTCCGTCGACCAGAGCCCGGGAGCAAGTTCGACGGCGGCGGGGGAGTTCTCAAGCCACTGGAACGAGGTGAGGGTCAGCCAGCCGTGGCGGGCGGCGAGGGCTTTGTTGCGGTTGTCGCGGAAGCGCTGCCAGCGCTCCACCTTGGCTGCGGGGAGGGTGCCCATGGTTCCTTTCACACGGTCGGATTGCCATACCCTACAACCGCACCGCGCCGGCGTTCATTCCACTTTGATACGGTCCGCCCTGTTGAATAGGTGGCGTGGACATACTTGCTGGAGTAAGCACCGAATGGCTCAAGGCCCTGACCTGGATCACGGCAGTAACAGTCGGCGTGGCAATCCTCCTGTGGCGGCCGCGGCGGCCCGACCTGGCGGGTCTGGCAGCCCTGGTGGTGTTCATGGCAGCCAGTGCCGGCGCGGGGATCTACGTCCTGAACCACCTGGGCGACGGCCGCTGGGGCGGTGACCAGCAGTCAAAACTGAGCCCGCCTCCGCTCACTGACGCACCGATGGTGGGGCAGTTCCTGGAACCGCTGGAAGGGATGCTGGGCGGCGTTACCGACGGCATCAACGAGTTCGTGGACTTCCGGTCCGCGTTGCCGGTGGCGCTGGATTTCTTTGTTGCCGCGGGCTGGGCGCTCGCGCTTTCGGTGCCCCTGGCGCTGGTGGCCATGGTAGTCACCGCCAGGGCAGCCAAGCGGCTCAAGGCAGAATTCACAGGCTATAAGTCTGAAGTTGAGCAACTCCGGAAGGAGCTCGAACTCGTCAAGCGCCACGTAGGTTACCAAGCGCACGACATTATCTGAGACGGATTCCCCTATGCCGCCGAAGTGCGGGTAGCATCTTTAGCTAGTTACGTGGCTCACAGTATCCAGCGCAGTGTACGAGCCAAGTCCGAACCCTCGAAAGATAGTTTCCATGGCTCACACTGCAACGAATCCCGAAACCGATCTTGCCTCCGAACTGAGGGCAGACGTCCGTCGCGTCTCCACCCTGCTGGGAGAATCGCTGGTCCGCCAGCACGGACCTGAGCTCCTTGACCTGGTGGAGCAGGTGCGCCTCCTCACCAAGGAGTCCAAGGAAGCGGCCCGCGGCGGTGCGGACGCCACCGGTCCCTGGAGCGCGCACGACGTCGTGGCCCAGGTCCGCGAGCTCCTGGGCTCCCTGCCCATCGGGCAGGCCACCGACCTGGTCCGCGCCTTCGCTTTCTACTTCCACCTCGCCAACGCCGCCGAACAGGTCCACCGGGTGCGGGGGCTGCGCACGCGCGCTGAAAAGGACGGCTGGCTGGCCAAGACGGTTGCCGACATCGCTGACCAGGCCGGACCGGCGGTGCTGCAGGAAGTGGTCAACGGGCTGGACGTCCGCCCCATCTTCACCGCCCACCCCACCGAAGCCTCGCGCCGGTCCGTGCTGGACAAGATCCGCAAGCTCTCCGACGTGCTGGCCCGGCCCACCGCAGAGGGCACCACTGCACGCCGGCGCCAGGACCGCCAGCTGGCCGAAATCATCGACCAGATGTGGCAGACGGACGAGCTCCGCCAGGTTCGGCCCACGCCGGTGGACGAGGCCCGCAACGCCATCTATTACCTGGGCAGCATCCTCACCGACGCAATGCCGGAGATGCTGAGCGAATTCTCCGACCTGCTGGGCGAGCACGGAGTAACCCTTGCATCCCAGGACGCCCCCATCCGCTTCGGCTCATGGATCGGCGGCGACCGGGACGGCAACCCCAACGTCACCGCCGCGGTCACCCGGGAGATCCTGCAGATCCAGAACCAGCATGCGGTCCGCATCAGCATCGGCATGATCGACGAACTGATCTCCATCCTTTCCAACTCCACCGCGCTCGCGGGGGCGGACCCGGAGTTGCTGGAATCCATCGAGGCCGACCTGCAGAAACTGCCCGGCCTGGATAAGCGGGTGCTGGAGCTCAACGCCCAGGAGCCCTACCGGCTGAAGCTGACCTGCATCAAGGCCAAGCTGATCAACACCGGCAAGCGGGTGGCGGCGGGCTCGCACCACGAACACGGCCGCGACTACAGCGGCACCGGCGAACTCCTGGCGGACCTGGAACTGGTGGAGCTCTCTCTCCGCAACCACTCGGCGTCGTTGGCTGCCGACGGCGCACTGGCCCGGGTGCGCCGCGCCATCGCCTCGTTCGGACTCCACCTGGCAACCCTGGACATCCGCGAGCACGCCGACCACCACCATGACGCCGTTGGCCAGCTGATGGACCGCCTGGGCGGACCCGGCCTGCGCTATGCGGAACTCAGCCGCGAGGAACGCTTTGAGGTGCTCGGTTCCGAGCTCGCCTCGCGCCGGCCGCTGTCCGGGCACCCGATCAAGCTCGACGGCGCCGCTGACGGCACGTACGACGTCTTCCGTGAGATCCGCCGCGCCCTGCGCACGTACGGCCCGGACGTCATCGAGACCTACATCATCTCCATGACCCGCGGCGCCGACGACGTCCTGGCCGCGGCCGTCCTGGCCCGTGAGGCCGGCCTGGTGAACCTCTTTGGCGAGAAGCCCTACGCCAGGCTCGGGTTCGCGCCCCTGCTGGAGACCGTTGAGGAGCTGCGGGCCTCCGCGGAGATCGTTGACCAGCTGCTGTCCGATCCCTCCTACCGCGAACTGGTGCGCCTGCGCGGGGACGTCCAGGAAGTCATGCTTGGCTACTCGGACTCCAACAAGGAATCCGGCGTGATGACCAGCCAGTGGGAAATCCACAAGACCCAGCGGAAGCTGCGGGACGTCGCCGCCAAGCACGGCGTGCGCGTGCGCCTGTTCCATGGCCGCGGCGGGTCGGTGGGCCGCGGCGGCGGACCCACGTACGATGCCATCCTGGCGCAGCCCAACGGCGTGCTCGAAGGCGAGATCAAGTTCACGGAACAGGGCGAGGTCATCTCGGACAAATACTCCCTGCCCGAGCTCGCCCGCGAAAACCTTGAGCTGTCCCTGGCCGCCGTGCTGCAGGGCTCGGCCCTGCACAAGGACCCGCGCACCTCCGCCGACCAGCGGGAACGCTACGGGCACGTCATGGAGACCATCTCAGACGCCGCTTTCGACCGCTACCGGAACCTGATCGACAACCCCGACCTTCCGGCCTACTTCATGGCCTCCACCCCGGTGGAGCAACTGGGCTCGCTGAACATCGGCTCCCGCCCGTCCAAGCGGCCGGATTCCGGAGCGGGCCTCGGCGGGCTGCGTGCCATCCCTTGGGTGTTCGGCTGGACGCAGTCCCGCCAGATCGTCCCCGGCTGGTTCGGCGTGGGCTCCGGCCTCAAGGCGGCCCGCGAGGCCGGCAACGCGGCGCAGCTCGTGGAAATGTGGGAGAACTGGCATTTCTTCCGGTCCGTGCTCTCCAACGTGGAGATGACCCTCGCCAAGACGGACCTGGACATCGCCGGCTACTACGTCTCCACCCTCGTCCCCGAGGAACTGCATCACATCTTCCGGTCCATCCGGGAGGAGTATGAGCTGACAGTATCCGAGGTGCAGAAGCTGACAGGCGAGAACCTGCTCCTGGATGCCCAGCCCACGCTCAAGCGTTCACTCGAAATCCGGGACCAATACCTGGATCCCATCAGCTACCTGCAGGTGGAGCTCCTGCGCCGCGTCCGGGCTGAAGCGGCTGAAGCCGCTGATGGCATCAGCGGCGCCGAAATTGACGAACGCCTCCAGCGCGCCATGCTGATCACCGTCAACGGCGTGGCAGCCGGGCTCCGGAACACGGGCTAGGCGTTCTGGCGTTGCGCCATCACTCTTGGTTGCTCCCGTGCCGGGAAGCAACTAAAAGTGATAGCGCATCCGTAAGTGGCCGCTGCTGCCCCTACAGGCAGCGGACCTTCGGGTTGTAGGTTGCCAGCACACCGTCCGGGTTACCCTGCCAGAGGTAGGCGTGGAGGTCGTAGTGGATCGGCATGCCAGGGGCGTGGCCCAGCATGGGGCCGTCAAAGTCCTTGCCAAACATGGAGGGCCGGTCGCTGTCGGTTCCCAGGTCTTGGTCCTCGTCCACCTTGAACCATTCTGCGGCCACCAGCCTGAGTTGGCCCGCGCTGTTGGCTGCGTACGTCAGTGCGTCCGGGGTCAGCGGGTCCATCTGGCCGAACTGGCTGAAGTTGACGTAGTGGAAGCCCATGCCTGGAACACATTCACCCACTGCCTCGTACCCGGCCATTACGGCTGCGTCAACGTTGCGGTACTGGACCGTGGCTTGGCGAACCGCCGCCAGGTCGCTCTGGCCCGAGCCTGCTGAAGCGGCGCTGATGCCCAAAACCGAGGCCAGGAGGACCGCAAATGTGGTGGCAAAAGCGCGAAGGATATTCCGTCTCATGTTCCGTCTTCTTTTCTCGTTGTTGATACTGAAGATGAGACCGCGGGGCTAGTGTAGCCCCGCCGTACCGGAGACCGCCATGGGTGATTTGGATCCACTGCCGGACGGGCTTTTCGCAGGCTATTGATTAGGGTTGAAGGCATGCCCTCCTTCCAGACCCGCCTGAAGATCACCGGACTTCGGCCGGGTAACCCGCCTGAAGCCGTGATGGACGCTGCGGTGGAAGCGCTGGGAACCCGCCACCATGTGGAGTCGAACCAGCTGCAGATTGCCGGCGGGGTGCCGCAGCTGAACCTGCGGTTCCTCGTGGAGGCCACCGAGTACAGCGGTGAGAACCAGCGGGCGCGGGAATCGGCAGCCATGATGCGGGACGCCGTCGAACGCGTTGCCCTCACCGGTTCGCTCACGGTGCTGCGCCGCAACCGCGGCCGCTGGGCTCCCGTGTAGGACCCGCTGCCACTGGGCCCGGTGTCGTCCAGCGCTCAGCCCAGAGGGCCCGGTTCCTCCACTGGTGACCGGCTGCCGCGCCGCCGGGTCACGATCACGCCGACGGCGGCGCCCACCACCAGGCCGAGCGCCACTCCAATCAGCGAGCTGGCCCAAAACGGCAGCTTGGTTGCCGAGCCCGTGAAGTAGCCCAGGCCCACCAGCCAGCATGCCCACAGCACTGCCCCGATGCCCGCGCACAGGCTGAATCCCGGCGCGGAGACGTTGGCTATGCCGGCAGCGGCCGAGGTGGCCAGCCGGCCGCCCGGGATAAACCTGGCACCGATGATGGTCCCGTAGGTGGACGAACGGCCGGCTTTGGCGATGGCTTCGTGGATGCCCTGGTGGACCCGCCGGCCCCACTTCCACCGGTCCAGCACGTGACTCAGCCGCCGCCGGAAGAGCTGGAAAACCACCATGTCGCCGATCCAGGAGGCCACGGCCGAGAGTATTACCACCAGGAAGACGTTGGCGCGTCCGTCCGCGGACAGGGCGCCGGCGGTGATCACCACCATTTCGGAGGGAACGGGCGGGAAGATGGCATCACCGAGAACCACGGGGATGATCCAAAAGTAGATCGCCGTCCCCCAGCTCTCAGCGCTGCCGAAGTCCATGGCCCAACTGCCGGCCGGCCAGGAAGTACCAGTACGGCCAGGCGATCCAGGCGGCTGCTCCCGCCGCGACGCCGGCACCGCCAACCCCGTAGCGGATCCAGCGGGGAAGCTGCTCCACGGCGGTGAGGCCGGCCACGGGCAGCGCCACCAGCAGCGAACCTCCAATGGCCTGCCCCAGTCTGGCGAGCTTCCGCGGGTACCCCCCGGAGGCCAGGAGCTCCCGGTGTGCCAGCAGGAACCAGCCCGCCTGGACGGTCATCGCCGCGACCGAAATGACGGTGGAGCTCTTGAAATCGAGCTGCCTGGAAACCAGCAGGAACGAGCTTGCGGATCCGGCCGCGCAGGAAGCAATGACCACCCACTTGCCGGCCTCGGAGGCGCCCGTCCGGGGCAGCCGGCGGTGGACCTGGAGGATTACGGGGATGGCCACCAGGTTGAATACGGCGCCCGTTGCGTCATTGATGGTGCCGAAGACATAGGGTCCGTTGCGGGGGACTTCCACGGCAAACATGGCGCCCAGGGTGGCCACTCCCACCGCGCCCAGCCCGGCTGCTGCGTACGCAAAACGGGCGGCTGTCCGATCGCCGGGTATTTCGATGAGCGCGTCCATTGTGCTTCCTTGCCTTGGCCCAGGTATCCCTCAGGATAGTCCCGTCGGCACCCGCCATCCAGAGGACGGAGCGGCCAGGCGCGGCCGGTCAGCTGCGGGCGGGACCGGCAGTGCTGAGTTCAAGCCGGCTGCGGTACTCCACGGGCTTTCCCGCGATGGGGTCAACAAACCGGATGCCGCGGGCCAGCAGCTGGAGCGGCCGGCTGTAGTCGTCCGGTGCCTTGTCCAGCAGCTCCGGATAGAACGCGTCGTTGATGATGCCCAGGCCGAGTGAAGCCATGTGCACCCGCAGCTGGTGGGTCTTTCCGGTATGCGGCTCCAGCCGGTACCGCGCGAGGCGCCGGGGACCGCCCGATGCCGCGGCCGTGGCGCCGGAGGCACCCGGGGAAGCGCCGGCGTCGAACGTTTCCAGCCGCTCGATCCGGGTTTCCGCGTTGGGTTCACCGTCCACCACTTCGGCGAGCAGGTAGCTGCGGGACTTGGTCATCCGGTTGCGCACCACCACGGGAAATTCGACGGCGGCATGGCCGGGGGCAGGGTGGGCGGCGGCCACGCACTCGTACTCCTTCTGCACCTGGCGCTTCTCGAAGAGCACCTGGTACTTGCCGCGGGTCTGCGGATTGGTGGAGAACAGCAGTACCCCGGCGGTCATGCGGTCAAGCCGGTGCATGGGAATCAGGTCCGGCAGTTCCAGCTGGTTGCGCAGGCGCACCAGCGCCGACTCCTGGATGTAGGTGCCGCCCGGGGTGGTGGGCAGGAAATGCGGCTTGTCCACCACCAGCAGGTGCTCGTCCTGGTGGAGGATGCTGATGTCCACCGGGATCCGCGTCTCCGGCGGCAGGCTGCGGTAGTACCAGATGAAGGTGTGGTCCTGGAGGGGAGTAGCCCGGTCCAGCGGCACCCCGCCCTCGCCAACGATCTCGCCGGCGTCGAACCTGTCCTCGATGCCCTGCGGATCGATATGCCCCCAGCGGTGCATCATGTAGTCCATTGCGGTGTCCCACGGGCCCTCTTCCGGCAGGCGCAGGCGGGTGGCGTTCACGCCGTCGCGCACGGGGAGGGGGGATTGCATCACCGGTCCATTCTACCGGCGCGCGTTCCTGCCCGTTCGGCGAACTAAAACCGACGACAAAAAAGTTCTTGACAATAAAAATTGTCGGTGGCAATACTGGAAGCATGTTGGAGATAGCGGTTATTGAGGACCCGGCAGCGGCCGAGGTGTCACTCGATCCGATCCGTACCCGGATCCTTCGGGAGCTGGTCCAGCCGGCATCGGCCACCCGGCTCGCGGTCAGGCTGGCGCTGCCGAGGCAGAAGGTCAACTACCACCTGAAGGCCCTGGAGAAGCACGGGCTGGTGGAGCTGGTGGAGGAGCGGCGCAAGGGCAACGTGACCGAGCGCGTCGTCCAGGCCACGGCCTCGTCCTACCTGATCTCGCCCCAGGCGCTGGCCTCGATCTCACCGGATCCGGGCCGCTTTTCCAGTCATTTCTCGGCGTTCTGGCTGCTGGCGCTTGCGGGCCGGATGGTGCAGGAGCTGGGCAAGCTGATTGCCGGCGCGGCCGCGGCCCGCCAGGAGCTGGCCACGTTCGCGGTGGACGGCGAAGTCACCTTCCGCACCGCGGCCGACCGCGCAGCCTTCGCCGAGGAGCTCGGCGTGGCAGTCACCCGACTGGTGGACAAATACCACGACGGCGACGCCCCCCGCGGGCGGCGGCACCGCCTCGTGGTGGCCCTTCATCCCGTCCTCAAGCCGCTCAAGGAAACAACGGAAACCCCCTCAGGCAAGGAGCAGGACAATGACTGACAACCGCAACTTCGAAATCGTCTGCGACACCGAGCTTCCGGGCACGCCGGAGCGCGTGTGGGAGGCTGTGACCACTGGAACGCCCGCGTGGATGTTCCCCACGGACCAGTGGCCGGACGTCAAGACCGTCAAGGAATACCCGACGCACCTCGTGTCCAGGATGGAGGGGCCGGACGGCTGGTTCAACCAGCTGGAGCACGTCCTGGAACCGCTTGACGGCGGTGGCGCCCGCCTCCACTACGTCCACAGCGGGATCTTTGCGGACAGCTGGGACGAACAGTACGACGGCGCCTCCCGCCACACCGAGTTTTACCTCCACACCCTGGGCCAGTACCTGCAGTACTTCGACGGCCGGCCCGTGGTATTCACGGACATCCAGGCGCCGGCGGCGTCCCAGTCACCAGACGGCTTTGCCCGGCTGCGCGGCGCGCTGGGCCTGGCGTCCGCGGAGCAGGGTTCACGCCTGGACGTGGAGCTCGACGGCGTGGGGAGGCTTTCAGGGGAAGTGGACTTCTCCAATGAGCACTTCCTTGGCCTGCGGACATCCGAGGCCATGTACCGCTTCTTCGGCCGCAACGCGTGGGGCGCACCCGTCGGGATGACCGTCCATGATTTCAGCGGTGCAGGGGATTCCGAAGCCACCGCCAGGGCATGGGGCAACTTCCTGGCGAAGGTGTACGCGTAGGGCTGCCGCCGGGACGCGCACCGCTGGCGACAGCCGAGGGTCAGGCAATGGCCACGGCCGGGGCGTTCCTGAGGGTGCGCCGGAGCTGCGGGGCGGCATCCAGCCGGTCCTGCGCTGAACGCAGGGCCAGGACTGCGGTCTCCAGCTTCTCCGGCGGCAGGGTAAAGGGCACCCGGAGGTAGCGTTCGAAGGCGCCGCCAACCCCGAAGCGCGGCCCTGCCGCCAGCCGGATTCCAAAGTCGGGGGCTATGACTGTCAGCGCAGTGCTGATGGGGGCCGGCAGCCTGCACCACGCCGAGAGGCCGCCGGCAGGGTACGCCACCTCCCATTCGGGCAAGTGGCCGGCGAGGAGTTCCAGGAGCGCGGCCCGGCTGTCCCGGAGCGCGGCTAGACGGGCCGGCAGGGGCTCGTCCAAGGCCCTGACCAGGTGGGCGGCGGCCAGTTGCTCCATCAGGGGTCCGCCCAGATCCAGCGAGGTCCGCGCTGCCGCAAAGCGCTGGACCAGGTCCGGAGTAGCCCGGATCCAGCCTGTGCGGAGGCCGCCCCAATGGGATTTGCTGAGCGAGCCGATGGTTACCACTGCCGGGCTGAAAGCCGCGACGGGAGTGGTCCCGGCGCCGTCAAGGTTCAGCTCCCGGAGGGTCTCATCCACCACCAGGACGGTGCCGGCGGCCGCGGCCGCGCGGACCAGCCGGCGGCGCTGGAGGTCCGGCATCAGTTGGCCCGTTGGATTGTGGAAGTCCGGAACCACGTACGCCAGCTTGGGCCGCTGCTGCTGCAGTGCCGCCTGGATGCTGTCCATGTCCCACCCCGGCCGGCCCCCGGAGAATGCCACCGGAACGGGGCGGCACCCGGCCGCCCGGATGGCATCGAGGGCGTTCGGGTAGCTGGGGTGCTCCACCAGCACCCGTTCCTGCCGGCCGGCAAGGGCGCGAAGGACGATGTTGAGGGCATGCTGCGCGCCCGACGTCACCAGGATCTGGTCCGCGGTTGTGGGCGCTCCGGCCGCGGTGTAGCGCGCCGCCACTGCCTCCCGCAGGGGGAGCAGGCCGATGGCGTCGTAGCCGAAGCCGGGGAGCAGAGCCGGGAGTTCGGTGAGGGCGGCCGCGAACGCGCGGTGCACCACCTCTCCGCTGGCGGGAAGGGAGGCATAGGCGAGGTCGATCAGTCCTTCCGGGGCAGCCAGTCCGGGGGCGGTGAGCGCCGGGTCCTTGCGCGCCGGGCCTGTGAATACCGTGGTGCCTGCCGGGGTCACCGGCGGGATCCGTGTCCGGCTCCTGCTGCCTTGGCCGCCGGTAAGGAAACCCTGGTCACGGAGCAGGCCGTAGGCGGCAGTCACCGTGGTCCGGCTGACGCCCAGGACGTCGGACAGCGCCCGCTCGCTGGGCAGGGCCGTGTCCAGGGCCACCCGCCCGTCGAGCACCAGCAGGCGTACGACGTCGGCCAGCTCGCGGTAAGCGGCCGCGGCACCAACGTTCCACTCGCCCAAGAGACGGGCAAGGCCGGCGGCGGTGAGGGATGACATCAGGCCAGTATTTCAGACTGGCTATGTAAATCAAGGCCAGTTTTCTGACAGGGTCGTGTGTATGTTGACCCGCAGACTTCTTCAGCTCTTTACCGGCCTTGCCATGTACGGCATCTCCCTCGCCATGTTCATCCGCGCCGGGCTGGGCCTGGACCCGTGGGATGTCTTTCACCAGGGTGTCGCTGGCAGGACCGGGCTCAGCATCGGTGTGGTGGTCATCATCGTCAGTTTCCTGGTGCTGCTGCTGTGGATTCCGTTGCGGCAGTGGCCGGGGTTCGGAACCCTCTGCAACGCCGTCCTGGTTGGCTTGTTCGCGGACATCGGTCTCGCCCTGATTCCCGCGTTCTCCCACCTGGGCGGACAGGTGGGCCTGCTTGCCGGCGCGGTGCTGCTGAACGGCATCGCTTCGGCCTGCTACATCGGCGCCCGTTTCGGTCCCGGCGCACGGGACGGACTGATGACCGGGCTGGCGAGGCGTACTGGCTGGTCTGTCCGGGTGTCCCGCACGCTGATCGAAATTGTTGTCCTCGCCGTCGGCTGGTTCCTTGGTGGCTCCGTGGGAGTGGGGACTGTTGTGTACGCCCTTGCCATCGGCCCCCTGGTCCAGCTCCTGCTGCCGGTCTTCATGGTGACCGCTGCACACGCCGACGCTGGAAGCGGCGGCGACTCCCGAAGCGCAGCCCCGGAGCCGCTTGCCAGCACCAACTGAGGCGGCAGGCGGGGGCGGGGAATCCTAGGCCAACAGGGGCTGGCATGTGGGGCAGAAGTAGATGTCCCGTTCCTCGTCGCCGTTCAGCTTGCCCAGCACCCCGCGCCGGATGGGTGTTCCGCACTTGAGGCAGGCCTGGTGTTCCCTGCGGTACACCCAGTAGCCGGGCCGCCCCGCCATCCTGCCCACCGGCAGGCCCCTGGCGTTGAGGATGGTGACCCGGCGGCCGGGGCCCAGGTTGACTTCCAGGAGCTGCTTGGCGTCGGTCATGAGGGTCCGCAGGTCCGCCACCGAGGACACCGGCGAGGCGGGGTGCACCCCGGAGAGGAAGCACGCCTCGCACCGGTAGATGTTGCCGATCCCGGCAAGGTTCCTCTGGTCCAGGAGGGCCACGCCCACGGGGACGTCCGGGGCGGAGCGGATCCGCCGTTCTGCTTCGTCCGGGTCCCAGTCCGGGCCCAGCAGGTCCGGGCCCAGGAATCCCACGATGGAATCCTCGCTTGCGGTGGCCACCACTTCCACGATGCCCAGCGAGAATCCGACGGCGTCCGCAGCCGCGGTCCGCAGCACGCAACGGGCCGTGTAGCCTGGTTTCCGCCACTTCCCCCCGGGCGGGTAGACCTGCCAGGTCCCTTCCATCTTCAGGTGGGAATGGATGGTGAGCCTCTTGTCGTCCGGTCCCACCACGCGCATCAGCAGGTGCTTGCCGCGCGCGACTACCTCGGCCACGGTCCAGCCGGCAAGGTTCAGCGTGGCGAAGCGCGGAACGCGGAAATCGGAGCCAAGCAGTGTCTGCCCTGCCAGTGCCTGGTGCAGCTGGTTGGCTGCACGCCAGACGGAGTCGCCCTCAGGCACGGATCCTCAGCCCCTTCGGGGTGGAGTAGGCGCCGGCGGAGCTGAGGGCTGCAGCCACCGGGGTGTCCAGGATGCCGTGGCCGTTGACCTTCTCCATGATGAGTTTGTCCACGGCCCCGCGGGTCACCACGCCCACCAGGGCTGCGCCTGCCGCCGCCAGCACGGCATCATCGCCGCTGAAAGCCAGCAGGGTCTTCCCGCCCCTCTCCACGTACAGGACCAGCGCCCCATCCACCAGCACCACCAGGGCGCCGGCTTTCCGCCCCGGACGGTGCCCGGTGCCGGCGTCGTCCTGGAGGGCGGGCCAGGGGAGGGCTGCACCGTACGGGTTGGCCGGGTCCGTGGCGGCCAGGGCAAGGGCAACCGGCTCGGGCTTGGCGAGCTGGCTGTCCTCTGAGTACGAGCGCAGCCGGTCAACAGTGGCCGGAACGGCGAATTGGGCCGCGCCCAGGTGCTCAATGAAGTAGCCGCGGCGGCAGCGCCCTGCCTCCTCCAGCCTGGCCAGGACTTTGTACATCAGGCCGAAGCCGCCCAGGATCTGTTCCGCCATCACGGATCCCCTGGTGACCACCCCGTAGCGGTCCAGCAGGAGTTCGGCAGTGGCGCGGGCGTGGATGGTGGCGTCCAGCTCCGGCTGCGGAAGGGCGGACCAGCGGCCGGCAGCCATCGGGGGAGTTGCGGCCGCCCCGGCCAAGGCGCCATAACGCCCGCCCGCCAGTCCCGGCGAGCCCACGAGCCCGCTTCCGTGGGAACGGCCCAGCCTGCTGAGCCGCGGAGCCCTGGCCCGCGGTGCCCGTGCCACCTGCCGATGCGCTGTATGTCCACCGGCAATCAGGGCGCGGACCGGGGCGAAGGTGTCCCCGGTGATCCGGCCTGCCCAGGCCAGGTCCCAGAGCGCCGCGACCACTTCCTGGTCGCTGAGCACGGAGTCCATGCCGCCGGCGACGTCCGTCAGTTGCCGGAAGAAGTAGCCGCCGCCGTTGTTCCGCAGGTGGTCCAGCAGCCGCTGCTGGGCATCACCGGGTTCGTACTCGACTGCGGGGCTCAGGGTCAGTTCCGCGGAGTCGGCGAGGTGAAGGCTGATCCAGCCGTCATTCCCGGGCAGGGCGCCTGCGCCGGACCAAAGGATTTCCCCGGCGGCCATGAGCTCGTCCAGCATGGCCGGCTGGTAGTTGGACACCCTGCTGGCGAGGATGAGCGGCTCCCACGCGGATGCCGGAACAGGAATTCCGGAGAGCTGGTCAACGGCCGTGATGATGCCGTCCAGGCCCCGCAGCGAGGGCTGGCCGCGGCCACCGCCTGGCGTGCGGACATGCTGCCAGGCGGGGAGGAAGCGCCCGTAGGCTGCCGCGTCCACTGGTTCCACTTCCGCGCGGAGGGCCGCCAGCGAACGACGGCGGAGCTTCCGCAGGACCTCGGCGTCGCACCATTCGCTGACGGCAGCATGGAGGGGCAGGTGCGGCGAGGGCAGGTCACCTGCCGGCGGGGGGCCCGGGTCCACCACACCAGGTTCCACGCCATCGGCGGGAGCGGCTTCGCCGCCGACCCCGCCCTCCCGGGGGGCTTCCGGCTGTGCGGCATGCGGCCGGAACTCGCCCTCCACCACGCGCCCGTCCGCGGCCAGGCGCTTCAGGGCCGTGCTGACGACTGCCACACCCAGGCCCAGCCGCGCTGCGGCCTCGGCGGCGGTGAAGGGTCCATGCGTGCGGGCGTAGCGCGAAACAAGGTCGCCGAGGGGGTCCGCCACGGGCTCGATGAAGGCGAGCGGGACGCCCATGGGCAGCGGAACGCCAATGGCGTCGCGGAGCCGCGCGGCGTCTTCAACGGCGGCAAACCGTTCCACGCCGCCGATGTTTACCTTGATGGCGCGGTTGGCCCGCTGCAGGGCGGTGAGGTGGGCAGCGGCTTCTGCGGGTTGGGCGTGCGCGGTGTTGGTGGGATCTGTGTTGGTGGGCTCTGTGTTGGTGGGCTCTGTGTTGGTGGGCTCTGTGTTGGTGGGCTCTGTGTTGGTGGGCTCTGCGTGGGTGGGCTCCGTGTGGGTGCGCCCGGTTTCGGCAGGCTCAACCACGCCGGCAGGATCAACCACGCCGGCAGGCTCAACCACCGGTGCAGATTCCACCGCCGCGGCCGGTTCCAGCCGGGCGGCTACTTCCTCCGGTGCCAGGGGGCCAAGGAGCCGCAGCAGGTCGGCGGCGCCCTCCATTCCCCGCACCCGCCGGTCCTGGGCCAGCCGCTGGAGCTCGCGCTCGGTGGCCTCGATGACCTTGGGATCCAGCAGTTCGCGCAGTTCCACCCGCCCCAGCAGCTCGTTGAGGAGCGTGGAGTCGAGGGCGAGTGCGGCAGCCCGGCGCTCAGCCAGCGGGGAGTCGCCCTCGTAGAGGAACTGTGCCACGTACCCGAACAGGAGGGACTTGGCGAACGGCGAGGGCTGGGAGGTGGTGGTTTGGACAATCCTCAGCTCGCGCCGCTCCACCGACGCCGCGATGTCCTTCAAAGCGGGAAGGTCGTAAACGTCCTGCAGGCATTCACGGACGGTTTCCAGCACGATGGGGAAAGTCGGGTACTTCCGTGCAACATCGAGCAGCTGCGCGGAGCGCTGCCGCTGCTGCCACAGTGGCTGCCGCTTGCCGGGAGTCTGCCGCGGCAGCAACAGGGCACGGGCAGCACACTCCCGGAACCGCGACGCGAAGAGCGCGCTGCCGCCCACCTCGGCGGTGACGATCTGTTCCAGCTCCTCGGGGTCGAACAGGAACAGCTCCGCTCCCGGCGGCTCATCCTCCATCATGGGCACCCGAAGCACGATCCCGTCGTCGGCGGCCATGGCGGAGCCGTCCATCCCATAGCGCTGGTGGAGCCGCTGCCCGACGGCGAGGGCCCAGGGCGCGTGCACGGGCATGCCGAAGGGGCTGTGCAGGATCACCCGCCAGTCGCCCAGCTCGTCGTGGAACCGCTCCACCACCAGCGTGGTGTCGTTCGGTACAACCTCGGTGGCCAGTTTCTGCTCTTTGAGGTATTGGATCAGGTTGTTTGCCGCGAAGGCATCCAGGCCGCTTGCCTCGCAGCGCTCGGTGGCAGGGCCGACGTCGGAGGCTGACAGTTCGCGGACGAACGCGCCGAGGGCGCGCCCCAGGTCCACAGGCCGGCCCAGGGAATCGCCCTTCCAGAAGGGAAGCTTGCCCGGCTGGCCAAAGGCCGGGGAGACAAGCACGCGGTCGTGCGTGATGTCCTCGATTTTCCAGCTCGTCGCGCCCAGGGCAAAGACGTCCCCCACCCGGGACTCGTACACCATTTCCTCGTCCAGCTCTCCAACGCGCCGTCCTCCCTTTGGCGCGGGCGCCGGCTTGCCGTCAGCAGAAGGGGATGCGGCACCTTCCACTTCGGTGCCGATGATGTACACGCCGAAGAGGCCACGGTCCGGGATGGTTCCGCCGGAGGTCACGGCCAGGCGCTGAGCCCCCGGCCTGCCCTCGATGGTGCCCGCGTTGCGGTCCCAGATGATCCTGGGACGAAGCTCGGCGAACTCGTCCGACGGGTAGCGGCCGGCCAGCAGGTCAAGGGTGGCTTCGAAGGCGGAGCGGGGGAGGGACGCGAAAGGGGCGGAGCGCCGCACGGTGGCGAACCATTCCTCAACGTCGATGCTGCCAAGGGCGGCGGCAGCGACGGTCTGCTGGGCCAGGATGTCCAGGGGATTGGCGGGGATGCTGAGGCGCTCGATCTTGCCGGCCAGCATCCGCTCCACGGTGATGGCTGTGTGGACGAGGTCGGCACGGTGCTTTGGGAAGAGGACACCCTGGGAGACTTCGCCCACCTGGTGGCCGGCGCGGCCCACCCGCTGCAGGCCGCTGGCAACGGACGGCGGCGATTCCACCTGCACCACCAGGTCCACGGCACCCATGTCGATGCCCAGTTCCAGGGACGAGGTGGCCACCACGCACCGCAGCCGCCCGGACTTCAGGTCGTCCTCAATGAGCGCACGCTGGTCCTTGGAAACCGAGCCGTGGTGCGCGCGCGCCAGCACCGGATCCGCGCCCGCCGAGCTTCCCGCCTGCGCCATCATGTGCGCGGGCGTGGCCGTGGAGGCGGGAATCCCTGACGCCGCCGGTGGGGGGACCGGATCATCCCAGCCGCCGCCCACGGCCACCAGCTGCCGCTCAGCGTAAATCTCGTTGAGCCGTGCCGTGAGCCGCTCGGACAGCCGGCGGGAGTTGGCAAAGACGATCGTGGACTGGTTGGCGAGCACCAGGTCCACGATCTTCTCTTCCACATGCGGCCAGATGGATGCCTGCGGCTGCAGTCCGGAGGCCGGGCCCGAGTCAAAAGCGCCGGCAGCGCCCTGGAGGTCGGACATGTCCTCCACGGGAACCGAGACTGTGAGGTCCCAGTTCTTCTTGGCGGGCGGGGCCACGATTTCCACCGGTGCCGAACCTGCGAGGAACTGCGCCACGAGCTCCTTGGGTTCCACCGTGGCGGACAGGCCGATGCGCTGCGCCGGCTTGGGCAGCAAGGCATCCAGCCGTTCGAGTGAGACGGCCAGGTGGGCGCCGCGTTTAGTCCCGGCCACCGCGTGGACTTCATCGATGATGATGGTGTCCACTTCGGCCAGCGTTTCCCGTGCCCTGGAGGTCAGCATCAGGAACAGCGATTCCGGGGTGGTGATGAGGATGTCCGGCGGGCTGGTCAGCAGCGTCCGGCGGTCCGCGGCAGTAGTATCCCCCGAGCGCACGCCCACGGTGGTCAGCGGTGCCGGCAGGCCGAGCCGCTTGGCGGTCTGGGTGATGCCGATCAGCGGCGAGCGGAGGTTCCGTTCGACGTCCACGCCAAGGGCTTTCAGCGGCGAGATGTAGAGGACTCGGGTCTTGCGCTTGGGGGCCCGTATCCGCTTGCCTTTGGCGGGGGCCTTTTCGCCCGTGGCAGCGGCAGCGCCGGATGCGGCGGCATGGCGCTCGGCAGCCTCCGTTTCTTCGGTGGAGGCGATGAGCAGCCGGTCCAGCGCCCAGAGGAAAGCGGCAAGGGTCTTACCCGAACCGGTAGGAGCCACCACCAGGGCGTGCGAACCTGAGGAAATCGCCCGCCACGCGCCCTCCTGTGCGGGCGTCGGCCCTGGGAAGGCGCCGAGGAACCAGTCCCTGGTGGGCCGGCTGAACTGTGCCATGGCGGCGGCGCCGCCGGCATTCCCGCCGGCATTCCCGCCGGCAGTCCCGCCATTGGTGTTTCCAGTTTGGGGGCCCTGTTCCTGGATCATGCCTCCATCATGCCCCAAGCCACCGACACTGATGCCGGCCGTGCTCCGGCCTTGCCGCAGGCCTCCCCGATGCCTGGCTCAAGCCTTTCCTGCGGCCGGAAGGTCCTTGGTGGCGGGCCCTTCCAGGAGCTTCCCGTCGCTGCTGAAACGGGAGCCGTGCAGTGGGCAGTCCCACGTCAGCTCGCTGTCATTCCAGTGCAGGATCCCGCCGAGGTGGGTGCAGACGGCGGACAGCCTGCACGTGGTGCCGGCAACGGTGGACACGGCCACTGGTTTGGGTCCCTCGCGGTAAACCTTGCCCTCGCCTTCGGCCGGAACCACCGGCGCGGGCTCAGCAGGCTGGCTTTTGTCCCTCCGCAGGCCCTGGGCAGCCACCTGTCCCCAGCCGGAGGCCAGCTTGGCTGCTACTCCCGCATTTAGGGCGACGGCGGACAGGGCGCCGGAGGGTGCGGTAACGCGGTGGTGGATGGTGTTCGCCCATGGCACGTTCCCGCCCAGGATGTCAGCGGAAATTCCGACGGCGGCGGCCACCGCGTTGGTCATGCCCCACTTGTTGTAGCCGGTACCGAAGTAGATATGGCCTTTGCCGCGGGGGAACTTGCCGAAGAAGGGCATGAGGTTGGTTGGCAGGTAATCCTGCGCGGACCAGGTATGGGTGGCAACCGCGCCGGGGTAATGCCGCACGGCCCAGTCGAGGAGGCTGCCCAGGTGGTGTTTCTCGGACCTGGCCCTGCCCACATGGTGTCCGTGCCCGCCCACCAGCAGCAGCCGCCGGCCGTCGGCCTCATAGTCCCGCAGCGAATGGGTGGGTTGTTCCACTGAGAGGTACATTCCCGGTGGAGGCGCCTGGTCCTCCTGCAGCTGCAGCGCCGCCGCGTAGGAGCGGCTGGGTGTGAGCTTGGCGAAGTACAGGCCGCGGTCCAGCACCGGGATGCCGGTGGCCAGCACCACCTGGTTGGCGGTGACGTTGCCCTGGGCTGTGTGGACCGTGGCGGGTCCGGCGCCCGTGACATCCCGGAGCCGCACGCCGCCCACGACCGATCCGCCCCGGCTGCGAAGGTCGGACACCAGGACGTCCAGCACCTCCATCGGGTTGATCTGTGCCTGGTCCGCCAGGCGCACGGCGCCGTGAACGGCAAACGGCAGTCCGGCGTCGCGCACGTATTCCATGTCCAGCCCGGCGGTGGTGCCGGCACTGACCTCTTCGCGGAGCTTTTCCGTGCCCTGGGGGGACGCGGCGTAGGTGTAGGCGTCCCTCCGCTGGTACGGCACTCCGTTCTCGTCGAGGTAGCGCAGGAGCCAGGCCTGGCCTTCGCGGTTGCCGTCCACATATGCCTGCACCTGCTTCCGCGAGTACTGGCGGGCGAGCTGTGACAGGAAGGTCCCCTGGAGCAGGGACACTTTGGCGGTGGTGTTTCCTGTGGTGACTGCGCCGGGGTACCTGGCCTCCAGGACGAGCACTTTCTGCCCCGAGCGGGCCAGGAGGAGTGCCGTGACGAGGCCGGTGAGTCCGGCGCCTGCCACCACGGTGTCATAGCTGCTTCCGGGTTCGAACGGGTCCGTTGTGAAAGTGTCCGCCCGATCCAACCAAATCGACGTCATGCCTGCTCAGCCTGCCTTTTGCTCCAGGTCCTGGTGGGCCATTTGTGATGGGTCTGTTATGAATCCCAATCTGTTTACTAAGTATACTTATGATGTCGGGGTTTAAGTCTATGGTCAGGCGGCAGCCCGGCAGCCACGGTGTGAACATAACGGCAAACAGGAGAGATCATGACCAGCATGAGTTCCGACGGTCGCGCGGTGGACCGGACCAACATTCAAAAGACAGCCCTTGCGGTGGGTGCAGTCTTCTTCTTAGTGGGCCTCCTGGGGTTCATTCCAGGCGTCACCACCAACTACCAGGCCCTGGGTTTCGCCGGACATGGTTCGGAAGCGCTGCTGCTGGGGATTTTCCAGGTGTCGGTGCTGCACAACATTGTCCACGTGCTCTTCGGCGCGGCCGGCATCGCGATGGCCCGCAGCGCCGTGCAGTCCAGGAATTACCTGGTGGGAGGCGGTGCCATCTACTTGGTCCTCTGGATCTACGGCCTGCTGATCGGCAAGGACACCGCTGCGAACTTTGTCCCGGTGAACACCGCGGACGACTGGCTGCACTTCGTCCTTGGCGTGGCCATGGTTGGCCTGGGAGTCGCCCTGTCACGGGGTACCGCCCGCGCGGGACGCCCCACCACTGCCACCAGGTAAGCACCACGCACGTCAGCAACCACGCACGTCAGCAACCACGCATGTCAGCAACCACGCATGTCAGCAACACAGCACAGACAGCTGCAGGCGGCCCGGCACTCGCCGGACCGCCTGCAGTTTTCCTTGGACTGTTTCCGGGGGGAAGGTCAGGCCGGCTGGAACGGCCCGATGGTCAGCAGCGTGATTTCGGCGTTGCTGCAGGCGCGCGTGGGCTGGGCCAGGAACAGGGATTCGGTGTCCTCGGGCGGGTAGATCCGGTAGCCGGCGGCGTCCACCATGGCGCAGTCCGGGTAGTTTCCGGCCTGGGTGTAGCGCAGCACGGCGGAGCCGGTCTGGCCGGGTGCCAGGAGGACGTCGGCCGGTGCGGTGGTTTCATCGCGGGTGGCGGGCGCGCCGATGGGGGCACCGGCGCCATCCGCTGCCAGGGAGACGCCGGCAAAGCCCTGGAGGATGCACGGTTCTGCGCCGGTGTTGGTGAGGTTGAGCTTCATGTAGACACTGCCGGCGGCCCCGCCCCCCGACGCATCGGTAGCAGCCGTAAGCCCTGCCGCCTTGCAGCGGGCAGGTGCCCCCGGCGCCGCGGTCTCTGAGCCGGTGGGCGTGCCGGACGACGACGGCGGTGCCGACGTCGTGGGAGCAGCGGACGTTGCGTCCGGGCTGGCTGAGCTGCCTGCCGGCGGAGT
Source organism: Pseudarthrobacter sp. CC4 (assembly GCF_048957775.1). Lineage (NCBI taxonomy): Bacteria > Bacillati > Actinomycetota > Actinomycetes > Micrococcales > Micrococcaceae > Pseudarthrobacter > Pseudarthrobacter sp. CC4. The sequence continues at coordinate 50,193 of NZ_JARCCZ010000028.1, forward strand.
CGTCTGTGCCTGCGACTGGCCCGGACTGCAGGCACTAAGCATCAATGCCGCCGACGCGGCAGCCGTGGAAATGACCAACCCCTGGAAAATTCGCTGAGACCTCATGGCACCACCTTCGCCGCAGCAGGAGCCCGCGTCAACGACGCCACGAGGCCGCACGGCATTTTGATGCCCGGATCGTGATGATCCGGGCATCAAGGCGGACTACTTGCGCCGTGCAGCGCTCCGGACGAACGCCGCGCCGCCCAGCACCAGCCCGCCGACTCCCGCCGCCAGGCCCGCCCAGCTGCGCGCGTCGGCACCGCCATCTGCACCTGCCGCTGCGCCGCCGTCGGCGACTGCTGCGGCGTGCTCCGTCCCGGGGCCGCCGGCGCCGGCCGCCTCGGTGATGGTGACCGACGGCGCGGGAGCCTTCAGGGAGTGCGGGTCCTGGCCGTCCTTCGCGATCTCGGACCAGTCGGTCTGCCCCGCCTCGCAGGTCTGGAGGGTGGGGAAATACAGCGTTGTTCCCGCCGCGTCGGGGAGTTTCACGGAAAGGACCAGAGTGTCCCGGAGCTGGTGCTCCAGGGGTGTTTTGGCTGTGTAGACCACCTGGCTGGTCCGCTTGGTGATTGAGGAGCCGTCGGCGAGCTTCCTGGGCTCGGCGAGCTGCTCGGTCACCTTCTCCGCCGTCCAGTTGGGGTTGACGGTGGGCTGGGCATCATTCAGCTCCGCAGGGAGCGTGATGGCCACCTTGGTGGTACCCGATCCGTCGCAGCCGTGGGGGACCGCGAAGGTGAGCAGGGCGTAGGAGTTGGCCGAGGTCTTGTCCGGCGTTACGCCGACATGTGCGGCGGCACCGCCCGCGGCCGCCAGCAGGAGCATGGCAGCACCTCCGGTTGCGGCGGAAGTTTTCAGGGCACGGCGAAGGAATGGGGTGTTCATGGGTTGCCTTTCTGGCGCACGCCGGAACGGCCGGGGTGCGTAGGTTTTCGGGGTTCGCGCCGGAAGGATCCGGCGGGGTCAGGAGGAAAGCGCGACGGCGGAAGGCGGGCCGCGCCGGCTGTCCTGCCGAAGGTTGCGCCAGGGACGCAGCGGCACGGCGAAAGGTGCGAAAGGAAACAAAGGCGCGGCGCCGCCGTCGCACGCTGCCGGCCGGGGGAGCGCCGCGAGGGGCCGAAGCCAGGCAGCAAGCGCCCACAGTGCGTCCTCGCCCTTGGCGAGAAGGAGCGCGGACCCCAGCGTCGCCAGGATGTGGGCCGCAAGCATCAGCGGGCCGGACGCTGCCCCGGCCCCCGAGATGTGGTCCAGCGGCAGCGCAGCGGTTCCGGCCAGGTGGCTGCCGTGAGCTGCCTTGGCGCCGGATTCGGCGGCGGCTGCGGGGATGCTGAAGGCACCAAAGACCTCATGCAGCGCCAGCTGCCCGGCACCCAGGAGCGCCATGACGGCGGGGAAACCCAACCGCAGGCGGGTGGCTGTGGTGCTGCCGAGTGCAGTCAATGCCAGCACTGCCAGCATGACGGTGGGGGCCGGCAACGCGCCGCCGCCCGCCAGGTGTGCTCCGGCGGCAAGGGTCAGGATGGCGGTCGCCATGGCTGAAGACCGGAGGAAGTGGAAGGGGACGCGGGTACGAAGCGCATCCACGGATGGTCCCCTTCCGGCCTGAAGTCAGTCGTACAAATTGTATCCGGGGCCTGCCCGCGCCTGTGGCGGCAGGGGAGGTGCAGCCCTGAGCGGCGGCCATGTACCGCCTCTTCAGGGCCGGGTTAGACTGCCTGCGTAACTGTTGGCGATGTTGAGGAGAAGTTCATGGACTACACCGGAAGCCAGTCAGAAAAGGTTGTTCCCGCTGGTGAACTTGGCCGCAGCCACATCGGCCAGACGATCAGCTTCCAGCCCAACGAGTTCACCATCGTCTTTGGAAAGCTCGCGGGAATCGCCCGCACGGAGGCGATGGTCTACCTGTCCCTGACGGGGGTCGGAAACGGCACGCACCTGAAGGATGAATACGACCTGCCGCTTACCCACGACGTTTATGTGCCCGTGGACGTCATCACGAACGCTGAGTCCACCATCAAGGACCTTTTCGGCAAGGTGCAGGAAAACCTGCGCGGAGCGGGCCACAAGGGCGAGGACAAGACGGACCGGCTGTAGCAGGCAGCCGGGATCAAGCCCGAGCAGGCCCCGTGGATGCCCGCACCGTGAGGTGCGTGGGCATCACGGCAAGCTGCCGGCTCGAGCGGCCTGGAACAGGATTCAGCTGGGAAAGCAGCATGGATACAGCCACCCGGCCGGCCTGCTCGATGGGACTGGAAATGGTGGTCAGCGGGGGGTTGCAAAAATCTGCGCCGAAGATGTCATCCGAGCCGACGATGCTGATGTCCTCCGGTACGCGGATTCCGCGCTCGCGAAGCCGTTGGAGCATTCCGATGGCAAGGAGGTCATTGAACACGATGCACGCCGTGGCGCCGGTGCGCACGGCCGCGTCTGCCGCGGCTGCGCCCGAGGTTGTTTTGGGCGTGTAGGGGCCAATGCGGTGGGTTTCCATGCCGCGTTTGGATGACTCCTCCTCAAAGACTGTCCACCGTGCCCGGTTGGACCAGGATGTTGGCGGGCCGCTGACGTAGCAGACGCGGTGGTGGCCCAGGGACGCCAGGTGCTCCAGGGCCTGGATGATCGCGGAGGGCGTGTCGATGACAACCGTTGGAGCGCTGGTGGACGCCCGGTTGATTGTCACCAGCGGCTGGGTCTCGGAGACCTCGGCCAGTTGCGCATCAGTCAAACGGGAGGCTGCAAGGATGAACCCGTCAGCAGACCGCCGCATTTTGTGGAGCGCTTCAAGCTCCATTTCATTGGACTCCTCGGTATCTACCAGTAACTGCGTATACCCCGCAGCCTTGAGCTGGTGCTGGGTGCCCCGGATGATGTCGAAGTAGAACGGGTTGGTAATGTCCGGCACCAGGACGGCGACGGCGTTGGTGCGCCCTGAACTGAGTCCCTGTGCCTGTGAGCTGGGCACGTAGTTCAGCTGAGCGGCCGCTGCTTCGATGCGTTCCCTGGTGTGGCGGTTGACCCGGTCCGGCTTGGAGAGGGCCCGCGAAACCGTTGATGTGGCCACCCCCGCGAGTTGGGCGACGTCCCGGATTGTTGGGAGTTTTTCCGCGCCCGCGCGGCCCTCCAGTGCCCCCTCCGTGCGAGCTCCCGGCGTTGTTGCAGTCATTGGCCCAATCCTTTCGTGCCGAGAAGGCGCCCGGTCCTTCATCCGCGGTGGAGTGGCCGTACCTCAATGGAAACATCTTTTGGCAACTTTTGGCAACCGCTTGCCGCATGTGTTGCCGCTCCCTAGACTGGGTTTCGAATCGCCTGCAGTGATGTGCGCCACTTGACGTTGTGGCCATGTGGGTGTCCAAGAGGAGAAAACAATGAGGTTTAAATCGTCTTCCGGGCTCGCGGCTATCGTTACGGCTGCGGCATTGGCATTGACCGGCTGCGGCGGCGGCTCCGGCACTACTGATTCGTCCACCAGCGCGGACGGAAAGGTGGACGGAACGGGCAAGACCCTCAACGTCCTCGTCGGTGTCTTGAGCCAATACCCGGAACAGCAGAAGCAGTGGCAGAGCGACATCGCGGCAAAATTCAAGGCTGAAACCGGCGCCGACGTGAAGTTCGAGACCTTTGCCTCGGCCAACGATGAACTGACCCGCATCCAGACCTCAGTGGTATCGGGGCAGGGCCCGGACATCTACGGATTGGGCACCACCTTCACGCCGACTGCCTTCGCCACCAAGGCATTTGTCACCCTGTCCGACGACGACTGGAAGAAGGTGGGAGGCAAGGAACGGTTCAACAAGGCTGCCCTGGGGATCTCCGGGCCGGACGAGGAGCACCAGGCCGGCATTCCGTTCGTCAGCCGCCCCTTCGTGATGGCGTACAACAAGGAACTGCTGGCCGCCGCCGGAATCGAAAAGCCGGCCACTTCGTGGGATGAGCTTGCGGAGCAGGCGAAGAAGATGACCAAGGACGGCACCTACGGCCTGGCCACCGGCTACAAGGACAATTACGACCCCTGGAAGTTCATCTGGGCGATGTCCGTCCAGGCCGGCAACCCGATCGTGGACGGCAACAAGCTCAAGCTCGACGACCCCACCGTCAAGAAGGCCTACGAAACCTACTTCGGCTGGCTGACAGAGGACAAGATCGTTGACCCGGCTTCCGTGGGTTGGAGCAACAGCAACGCAGTCGCGGCCTTTGCCAGCGGCAAGGCCGGTTACCTGATGATGACCACCTCAAGCTCCCTTCCCACCCTTGAGAAGTCGGCCGTTGCGGGCAAGTACGAGTACGCACTGATGCCCACAACGCCTCCGGGCGAGTCCAGCTCCAAGAACGAGGACGCAGCGAGCATCCTGTCCGGCGACAACCTCGTGGTAGCGGACTACTCGAAGCAGAAGGACCTGGCCTTCGCGTACATCAAACTCATCACCTCAAAAGAGGAACAGCTGAACTACCAGAAGATCTTCGGCGACCTGCCGGCCAACGCCGAGGCCCTGGAGGAGCTGGGCGGAAATGCGAAGCTCAAGCCCATCACCGACGCAGCCGCGAAGTCCAAGGCGACGCCGTTCACCGGAGCCTGGGGCGACATCCAGCTGGGCCTGCTGAACGTCACGGTCCAGTCCGTCCCTGACCTTGCCGCCGGCAAGGTGGACAGTTCTGCCCTTGAAGCACGGATCAAGGACTCCCAGAGCAAGGGCCAGGCCTCCCTGGACCGGGCCTCCAAAGGATAAATTGTGATGTCAACTGACGCATCCAACGAAGTCCGGCTTGCGGCGGAGTCCGCCGCAAGCCGGGCGGCCCGCTCAGCCGCTGACACCGCCGGCGCAGAGCCGGGCGGGCAGAAGAGCCCGCGCCGCAAAGGCCTCAGCGAACGAAACCGCCCACTGTGGATGCTGATCCCGGGCGGGGTACTGATGATCATCATCATCGTCGTGCCGCTGTTGCTGGGCATCTTCATGTCCACCCTCAACCTGGACCAGTACACACTCCGCAAGTGGATCAGTTCGCCCTTCATCGGCGTCGAAAACTTCGTCGAAGCACTGACGTCTTCACCCCTCCTCCACGCCACCTGGCTGAGCGTCAGCTACTCGCTGCTGGCAATGGTCGTGACCCTTCCGCTGGGCATAGCTGCCGCCGTCGCCACACAGAACGCGTTCAAGGGGCGGGCCGTGATCCGGTCCATCTTCCTGATCCCCTACGTGCTTCCGTCGTTCGTGGTGGCGACCGTCTGGCGCACCATGTTCCAGCCGGACGGCATCGTGGACAAGGCCTTGGGGACTGTCGGCATCGAGGCCGGCCTGTGGCTGAACGGGCCGCAGACCTTCTGGACGCTGGTCCTGGTCCAGATTTGGGCCTCCTGGCCCTTCATCTACCTGCTCGCACTCTCCGGGCTGCAGTCCGTGGACCATGAGGTCCATGAGGCCTCAGCCCTGGACGGCGCACTGTGGTGGAACAAACTGCGCTACGTCATTTTCCCCTACCTCAAGGGGCCGCTCTCCCTCGCTTTCCTGATCGGCATGCTGCACCACATCAACAACTTCACGCTTCCCTATGTCCTCTTTGGAGTTCCGGCCCCGGCCGACGTGGAAGTGCTCCCGATCCTTACGTACGTCACCAGCTTCCAAAGCTTCCGTTTCGGGCTGAGCGCTGCCATGGCTTTCGTTTCCCTGGTCCTGATCGCCATTCCGCTGTTTGTCTACCTGCGCGCCGTCAAGCTCGACGACGCCGAGTCACCTGGAGCCAAGAAATGAGCATCTCCACTGCCACCCGGCGGAGTCAGGCCACCGCGGACATTCCACGTCCGGGATCGAAGAAACAGCACGAAGTCCTGCGGCTGCTCCCGGGGCCTTTGCTCACCATCATTCTCGTGTTCCTCGGTGCCCTCGTCCTGATCCCCGTTTTCTACATCTTCCTTGCGTCCGTTAACTCGGACATCGGCGTGGCCAACGGAGAGTTCTGGCCGTCAAGCTTCACCCTGGAGAACTACTCGAAGATCTGGACCAGCGTGGGACTGGCTACCGGACTTGCCAACAGCGTCCTCGTGGCAGGCGCAACAGCCGTTGTTTCGGCAGCGTTGTCCGTCTCAACCGCGTTCGTCCTGGTCCGCTACAGCTTCCGGGGCCGCCTCACCATCCTGCGCGGCCTCCTTGCACTGCAGTCTGTGCCGGGAACCCTGATGGTGCTGCCCGTGTTCGTCCTGTTCTCTTCGGCCGCCACCTACTTGGGAATCCAGGTCATCGGAACCCAGTGGGGACTCTTTGTCACCTACCTGACGTTCGCCATGCCGTTCTCCACCTGGGTCATGGTGACCTACCTGCGCGGGCTTCCCCGGGAACTTGAGGAAGCAGCCAGGATCGACGGCGCCAGCAACGTGGGTGTCCTGTTCAGGATCATCCTGCCGCTGAGCTGGCCCGGCATCGTGGTGTCCGGCATCTTCGCCTTCCTGCTCGGCTGGAACGACGTCCTGTTCGCTTCCGTCATGACCCGGCCCGAAAGCCAGACCGCGGCTGTGGCACTGCAGATCTTCGGTGCGTCCCAGGAAGGCGGCGCCATCCCGTTCTACGGCCAGATGATGGCTGCGGCCCTCGTATGTGCCGCCCCCGTGGTCATTCTTTACCTGATTTTCCAGCGTTATCTAGTGGGCGGACTTACCGCCGGAGGAGTTAAATAACCATGGTTCCAGCCACCCAGGTCTCGTGGGCCCTGTCCGGATTCGGCGACGAAATCGACGACGACCCCGCGGTGCAGATCGCGGTGCTGCAGGCACTCGGTGCCAGTTACATCGAAGTGCGCAGCGCGTGGGGCACCAACATCGTGGACCTGTCCGATGACCAGCTCGCGGCACTCGCGGGGCTGCTCAAGGAAAAGGGCATGCAGGTTTCCGCGATTGCCTCGCCGATCGGCAAGGTGGACGTCAGCCTCCCCGTTGAACACGAAGTGGAGCGGCTGCGGCGGGCAGCCAATGCTGCCAAAGTCCTGGGTGCCAAGTACATCCGGATCTTCTCCTTCTACTACGGCGAATCCGTTCCGGTGGACAGCATCCGTGACGCGGTCATCGAGCGGATGAGGGCGCTCGCCGCTGTTGCCGAGGAAGAGGGCGTGGTCCTGCTGCACGAAAATGAAAAAGACATCTTCGGGGACGTTCCCGACCGCGTGCTGGACATCATCGAAAGCGTGAACTCACCGGCGCTGAAAGTGGCGTGGGACGCAGCCAACTTCGTGCAGGTGGGCGTGAAGCCCTTTGACGAGGCCTACGCGAAGCTGCGCCCGCACCTGGAATACCTCCAGGTCAAGGACGCCCTGTTCTCCAACGGACATGTGGTCCCCGCAGGGGAAGGCGACGGCGACCTGCTGCGCACCGTTGAAGCGCTGAAGGCTGACGGTTTCACCGGCTTCGCCTCCCTGGAGCCGCATCTTGCCGGGGCCCACGGCCTTGGCGGATTCTCCGGTCCCACGGCATTCGGTATTGCTGCCCGGGCCTTTGCAAAAGTCACAGCGGAAGCAGGAGTGCAGACAGTATGAGTGAGACGTTGAAGGTTGCCATCACGGGTTGCGGCGTCATTGGGCGGACCCACGCGGTTGCCCTGAAGGAGTTCCCCGGCGCCAGCATTGTGGCGCTGGTGGATGCGGTCCCGGACGCCGCTGTTACCCTTGCGGACTTCATCGAAAAGAGCGGACGCCCCAGGCCCTCCGTGCACGCGTCCCTTGCGGACGCCTTCGCCGCCGCAGACATCGACCTGGTGGCGCTGGCCACCCCCAGCGGCCTGCACATCCAGCAGGGCCTCGAAGTCCTGGCTGCCGGGAAGCACGTTGTCATCGAAAAGCCCCTCGACGTGGACCTGAGCCGCGCCCAGGAGATCGAGGCGGCAGCGAATGAAGCCGCACGCCGCGGGGTAGTCGCTTCCGTCATCAGCCAGCACCGCTTTGACCAGGCCAGCGTTGCGGTTGCCGATGCCGTGGCAAAAGGCCGGTTCGGCCGGCTGACGTCCGCCATCGCTTCTGTTGCCTGGTGGCGCGGGCAGGGCTATTACGATTCCGGTGACTGGCGCGGCACCTGGTCAATGGACGGCGGTGGCGCCTTGATGAACCAGGGCGTCCACACGGTTGACCTGCTGCTGTGGTTCATGGGCCGCCCGGTTGAGATCCACGCGCACACGGCCCGCCTGGCACACGAACGCATCGAGGTGGAGGACACCGCCGTAGCTACCGTGACGTTCGAAAACGGCGGCCTGGCAGTACTGCATGCCACCACCGCCGCATACCCGGGCCTGACAGTGCGGGTACAGCTGATGGGCTCCGAAGGCTCCGCAGTGGTGGACAACGACCAGCTGCACTACTTCCACGCCAAGGACGCCGGCGGCCCTTCGGCGGATATGGGGCTTCAGGGCGGCGGCAACCAGGCGCGGGAAGAACTCGCCAAGTACCCGGCAGAGGATTACGAGGCCAAGGACCCCACGGTGTACCCGGCCGGACACATCCGCCAGTACCGCGACATCCTCGGGGCCATCACCGAAGGCCGCCAGCCGGGCGTCACTGTGAGCGATGCAGTCAATGCCCTGGCCGCCGTGCGGGCCGTCTATGTGTCCGCCACGCTCAACCAGGCGGTCCTTTTCGACGACGTCCTGGCCGGCAAGTACAACGACCTGGAGGTCCGCACGGGCTCCACTGCGACAGAAAGCGCCTGAAGCGATGAAATTTTCAGTATTTACAGCCTCCACGCCGGACTGGACCCCCGAGGAAGCCGTGAGCCACCTTTCGGGCCAGGGCTGGGACGGCATCGAGTGGCGGATCACGGACCAGGCGGAGGCGCCCGAGCCAGGTTTCTGGGCCGGCAACAAAGCGACGATCCCGCTCACCGGACTCGAAGACAACCTTGGGCGGGTGGCAACCATTACCCGCGACGCCGGGCTGGAGTTCTCCGGAATCGGCGGCTATGCGCGCTGTGACAACCACGACGACGTCGAGCGCATGCTGGCAGCTACGGCCGCCTTGGGCGCGGGCCAGGTCCGCGTCACCACGCTTCCGCTGGGAACGGCGGCGTGGGGTAACGAAGGACCGAGCGGGATTCCTTATCCTGCCCTGTTTGAGGCAGCCCGCCGTGACTTCGAGTGGGTGGCTGAACGGGCCGCCCACCATGGCGTCAAGGCACTGGTGGAACTGCACCACCGCACCATTACCGCATCCGCGTCCTCGGCGCGGCGCCTGCTGGAGGGCCTCGACCCCCGGCACGTGGGGGTCATCCACGACCTCGGCAACCTGCTGATCGAAGGCCAGGAAGACTTCCTTCCGGCCTTCGAACTGCTGGGCGAATACCTGGCACACATCCATGTCAAGAACGCCGTCTGGGTCCGCCAGGACGCAACGGACGAATCAGGTGCCGCCGTGTTCAGCAACGAATGGGCACCGCTGCAGTCCGGACAGGGAAGCGTCCTCGAATACTTCAAGGCGCTCGCGGCCCATGGCTATGACGGGTGGGTCACGGTGGAAGACTTCTCCACGGAGTTGCCCCTTGCCGAACGTACTGCCGGCAATCTCGACTACCTGCGGCGTACGGCGGCCCTCGCCGGGCTCACCGCAGGGGCCGGGGCGCGTTGACGCCATGGCACATTCAATGGCAGCCCACCCCGACCGGCTCCTGCCCGCAGACCCCGGCGTTCGGGAGATTGCCCGTTCGCTCTACAGCCTCGTGGCCGGCCTCCCGATCATCTCCCCGCACGGACACGTTGATGCCGCCGTCATCGAACAGAACCTGCCCTTTCCGGATCCCGCCGCGCTCCTGGTCACCCCGGACCACTATGTGACCCGCTTGATCCATGCCGGCGGCGTCCCAATGGACCAGCTGGGCCTTGGCGGCTCCGCTGCAGGCTCCCGGCAGGTCTGGCGCAACTTTTGTGCCGCGTGGCCGCAATTTGAGGGCACGGCCTCGGGGTACTGGATCCGGCAGGAATTCGAGCACGTGTTCGGTTTGCATGAGGAGCCCACCGCCGAAAACGCCGACAGGATCTACGACGCGATCTCGGCCAAGCTTGCCGAACCAGGCTTCAGGCCCCGGCAGCTGTTCAAGGAATTCAACATCGAGGTGCTCGCCACCACCGACGATCCGCTGGACACACTGGACAGTCACGCGGCCCTGGCCAAGGACCCGGCCTTCGCCAGCCGTGTCCTGCCCACCTTCAGGCCGGACCAGTACCTCAACATTGCCCATCCGGCCTGGCAGGACAATGTGGAGCGGCTCATCGCTGCCGGTGGAGGCGGTTCGGGGTACGCCGGCTACATCAGCGCGCTGGAATCTCGGCGGCGCCACTTCGTCGAAAACGGGGCGGTATCCGCCGACCACGGCGTCCGTACGCCGGCCACCCTTAAGCTGGACCGCTCCGACGCGGAACGGCTGTTCGAACGGGCGCGTGCGGGGAACGCGCGTCCGGAGGACCGCGACGCTTTCGAAGCCCACATGATCTACGAGATGGCACGGATGTCGGTGGAGGACGGGCTGGTCATGACCATCCACCCGGGTTCGTACCGCAACCACCACGGGCCCACGTTCGAATCATTTGGCGCGGACACGGGCCACGATATTCCGTTCGCGATCAACTACACCGAGGCCATCCGGCCCCTGCTCCAGGACTTCGGCACGGCCAAGGACTTCCACCTGGTGCTGTTCACCCTGGACGAGACCGTGTTCTCGCGGGAGCTGGCGCCGCTGGCGGGGTTCTACCCGTCCGTCTACATCGGCGCCCCGTGGTGGTTCCTGGATGCGCCGGATGCGATGCTGCGGTTCCGGTCCGCCGTCACGGAAACTGCCGGTTTCTCGCGCTCCTCGGGATTCATCGACGACACAAGGGCTTTCTGCTCCATCCCGGCACGCCACGACACGTCACGCCGGATCGAGTCGGCCTTCCTGGCACGCCTGGTAGCCGAGCACCGCATCAGCGAAGAGCGCGCCCGCGAACTGATCGTGGACATCGTTGACGGTTCGCCGAGGAGGGTCTTCAAGCTGTGAGCATTGAACTGCCACCACAACCAGGGTCCGCCGCCGGGGACCTTCCGCAGTTGAACCGCCGCCTGCACCAGTTAGCCAAGGCTCCAGTGCGGATTGTCCACCTTGGCCTGGGCGCCTTCCACCGCTCCCACCAGGCCTGGTACACGCAGCAGGCGTCCGATGCCCCGGACTGGGGCATCGCAGCCTTCACCGGCCGCCGTCCCGATGCTGCTCTGGCCCTCGCTGAGCAGGACGGCCTGTTCACCCTGGTGGAACGTGCTGACGACGGCGACTCCTACACCGTCGTCGGCAGCATTGTGGAGGCCGTGGACGGCGCCGACGTGCAGCGCCTGGCGGATCTGGTGGCCGCCCCCGGTACCGCCGTCATCACCCTGACGATCACGGAAGCCGCCTACGGCATCGGTTCCGGCGGCCGGCTGGACCTCACCGCGCCTGGCGTAGCTGCCGACCTTGCCGTGCTCTCCTCCGGCAAGGGCCAACCGACGACGCCGCTGGGCCGCCTCGTGTTCGCCCTCGCCGCCCGCCGGGCTGCTTCTGCGGGACCGCTCGCTGTGGTCTGCTGCGACAATCTCGCCAACAACGGCACCATTGCACACCATGCCGTCACGGGCATGGCCGAGGCCTGGGATGCCGACCTGGCCGGATGGATCGATGCCAACGTCAGCTTCGTCAGCACCTCGGTGGACCGGATTACACCGCGCACCACTGACGCCGACATCGCGGCCGTCCAGGCCGCCTGCGGGTATCGCGACACCTCTCCGGTGGTGGCCGAGCCCTTCGCCAACTGGGTGCTCAGCGGGGACTTTCCCGCCGGGCGTCCGCACTGGGAAGATGCCGGCGCGGTCTTCGTGGACCACATCGAACCCTATGAGAACCGCAAACTCTGGCTCCTGAACGGGGCGCACTCCCTCCTCGCCTACGCCGGCCAGCTCCGTGGCCATACCACCGTCGCGGAGGCCTTGGCGGACCCGCGCTGCCTGCAGGCCGTGGAGAGCTTTTGGGACGAGGCGGAAACCAACCTCACGGAACAGGAGGGTGACGGGGTCGACCTGCAGATCCCGGCTTACCGCGCGGCCCTGCTGGCGCGGTTCCGCAATGCCCGGATTGCCCACCACCTGGCACAGATCGCAATGGACGGCAGCACCAAGCTGCGCATGCGTGCCGTCCCCGTTTTGCAGGCGGAGCGTGCCGCGGGACGCTCGGGCGCAGCCGCCGCGCTGATGATCGCTGCGTGGATGGACTACACGGCCGGCGGCGCGGTCCAGGATCCGCTCGCGGGCGAGGTTGCCGCAGCCAACTCACTCCGGGGCAGGGAGCGGATCCGTGCCCTCCTGTCCTTGGTGGATCCTGCCCTCGCCGGGGACACCGGCGCAGTGGACCTGGTTGAGGGCCTCTGCGGGACGTTTGAGCCGCGGACTGTCCCGCGGTAGTTGTGCAGGCACGCACATCTGCCCGGTTCCCGGAGAGATTCGGGGACTGGGCCGTTGTCGCCGCCCCGCCGCGGAACCTGGCGCCGCGGATGCCGCGGCCGCCAAACAGCCGGCAACCACCGGCTAAGCCCCTGCCAATCCACCAAGTACCGCTCCATCGATTAAGAAAGCCTGGATCTGTTGTGAAAATCATTGCTGCCGATGTGTTTGTGACCAGTCCCTCCCG
>NZ_JARCCZ010000029.1:0-61710 GCF_048957775.1 Pseudarthrobacter sp. CC4
GGCCGCAACGCGACCCACCAGATGAAGAAACTCACCCTGGATGACCTGAAGAAATTCCGCGACCACCTGCGGATCCCCATCACCGATGCGCAACTGGAAGCGGATCCCTATTCCCCGCCGTACTTCCACCCCGGGCATGATGCACCGGAGATCGTGTACCTCCATGAACGACGGAAGGCGCTGGGCGGCGCCGTCCCTGAACGCCGGTCCTCCCATGATGGAGTTGCGCTGCCGGATCCCAAGACGTTTGACGTTGCCAAACGCGGCTCGGGCAAACAGCAGGCCGCCACCACCATGGCCTTTGTCAGGCTCCTGAAAGACCTCATCCGGGACAGGAACTTCGGGCACAGGATTGTGCCCATCGTCCCGGACGAATCGAGGACGTTCGGCATGGACGCGTTCTTCCCCACGGCCAAGATCTACAACCCGGGCGGCCAGAACTACCTCTCCGTGGACCGCGACCTGGTCCTGGCGTACAAGGAATCCGCCCAGGGCCAGCTGATCCACCCCGGCATCAACGAAGCCGGCGCCGTCGCAGCCTTCACCGCCGCCGGCACCGCCTACGCCACCCACGGCGTGCCCCTGGTCCCGGTCTACGTGTTCTACTCCATGTTCGGCTTCCAGCGCACGGGCGACGCCTTCTGGGCCGCAGCCGACCAGATGACCCGCGGCTTCATCATCGGCGCCACCGCAGGACGGACCACCCTCACCGGCGAAGGCCTCCAGCACGCCGACGGCCACTCCCCCCTGCTCGCCTCCACCAACCCCGCCGTCGTCACCTACGACCCCGCCTACGGCTACGAAATGGGCCACATCATCCGCGACGGCATCGAACGCATGTACGGGCGGGCCGCAAGCGGCGAAGGAACCGGAGCTGCATCCGATCAAAACCTGATGTACTACCTCACCGTCTACAATGAGCCGATTACCCAGCCCGCCGAGCCTGAGAACCTCGACGTCAACGGTGTATTGAAAGGCATCTACCGGGTATCGGCGTCGGACCTTGCAGGACCGAAGGCCCAGATCCTCGCCTCCGGCGTCTCCGTCCCCTGGGCCCTCGAAGCCCAGCGGATCCTCGCCGAAGACTGGTCAGTCTCCGCCGACGTCTGGTCCGTGACCTCCTGGAACGAACTGCGCCGCGACGGCCTCGCCGCCGAAGAGGAAGCCTTCCTCAACCCCGGCGAACCCGCCCGGATCCCGTTTGTGGCCCAGCAATTGGCTGATGCGCAAGGCCCGGTCGTTGCGGTCTCGGACTACATGAAAGCCGTCCCCGACCAGATCCGCCAGTTCCTCCCGAACCAGTTCGCCTCGCTCGGCGCGGACGGTTTCGGCTTCTCCGACACCCGCGCCGCAGCCCGCCGCCACTTCAAGAACGACACCCACTCCATCGTGGTGAAGACGCTGCAAATGCTCGCGGCGAGGGGCGAGGTCGAGGAGGGGGCGCCGTCGTACGCCATGGACCGCTACAAACTCCTGGACGTCAGCGCCGGAACCACCGGAGGGGCCGGCGGCGACGCCTGAGACAACAAGAGCTAGGGTGTGGCTATGCGGAACACGGAGGCGGCGGGCACCACCGGCGTTGTGCTCGCGGCCGGCGGCGGCGCCAGGCTGGGACGCGGTCCCAAGGCGCTGCTCCCCTACCGTGGCCGGCCCCTGGTGGAAGCGGTCGCTGAAGCGCTGCTCGACGGAGGCTGCCGCGAGGTTGTGGTGGTGCTCGGCGCGGGTGCCCACGAAGTCCTGGCCGCCGCCAGGCTGGACGGCTGCCGCACGGTGGTGAACCATGAATGGCAGTCAGGGATGGGGAGTTCCCTGCTGCTGGGCAACGCCGCCGCCGATCCCCGGGACCACCTGATGATTGCCCTCGTGGACCAGCCCGGCCTGTCTTCCCTGGCGGTGGCGCGGCTGCTTGCGTCCCACCGTCCGGGCCGGGTCACCGCAGCGGCGTACGACGACGGCGCTGCCGCAGCGCAGGGTGGGGACGGCGGGCTCCGCCGCGGCCACCCCCTGGTGATCGATGCCTCCCTGCGCCAGGCCGTGGCTGCAACCGTGACGGGCGATGCCGGGGCGCGCGCTTTCCTGCGTAACCACCCGGAACTGGTGGACGAGGTGGATTGCAGTGATCTCTCCAGCGGCCTGGATGTTGATACGCCGGAGCAGCTCTACCTGCTGGACTAGCCCTACGTGCTGGGCTGGCTGGTGATGCTTCCGGCCAGGAGCAACTCCTCCAGGCCGCGCTTGAAGCCCGAGCGTCCGCCGTGGGCCGGATGCCGGACCTTGGGCGCATCCATTCCGCTGGCCAGCAGGCTTCGGTGCGCGACGTTTCCCACGGCCACCACGGTTTGGATGGCGAACAGTTCCGCCAGCTCCTGCCAAAACAGAGTTCCCAGCCGGGCTTCGGCAGCCGTTGGCGTCCGGTTGGACTGCGGCTTCCCCGGAACATGGGTATGCCAAGGGCACGCGCTCCACAGCAGGGGAAGGAACTGCAGCTCCGCCAGGACGCCCCACATCACCGTTGCGGTGGGCTCGGCCGCAACATCCGCCGCCTCCGGCGGCAATGAGTAGCCCTTGCCCGGCCCGAACAGGCCGAAGGAGTTGGCCGGCCCCTGGAACATGGTGCGGTTGGTGAAGGGGACACCGGTGATCCGCATTCCCCTGAAGCCCGGGGCTTCGCCCAACAGGAGCACCTTCGGCGAGCGGTCCCGCATCTCCTCCAGGTAAAGCTCCAGGTTGCGCCGGCGCACGGCGTTCTCCGGGACACTGTGGTCAAAGAAGTTGTTGCGTCCCGGAACCGTGGGCACGGCTGCGAGCCGTTCCACGAAGCCACCGGCGGAAGGCGCTTTCATCTGCAGTGTTCCCGGAACCCCCAGGAGTCCTGCACGCTACCAGCGCGGGTGGATGGCTTCGCGGAAGTAGTGGTCGTAAATCCAGCGGACCCCGGCGTCGAACTCTTCGCTGACGGCCACGGAAGCCGCGGCAGCGTTCGCCGCTGCCTGGTCCACGTTCCGCGCCCCGGGGATCACGGTGGTGACGCCGTCCTGCGCGGCAATCCAGGCGATGGCTGCCTGGGCCGTGGTTGCACCGGCAGGCACAAGCTGCTCGAACTCGGCCACGGCCTTCAGCCCCAGCTCATAGTCCACGCCGGAGAAGGTCTCGCCGACGTCGAAGGAGCCACCGTTGCGGTTGTAGTTCCTGTGATCGTTCTCCGCGAAGGTGGTTTCCTTGGTGTATTTGCCCGAGAGCAGCCCCGAAGCCAGCGGCACCCGGGCAATGATCCCGACGTTGGCAGCTTTCGCTGCGGGCAGGACTTCGTCGAGGGGCTTGAGCCGGAAGGCGTTCAGGATGATCTGGACGGAGGCGGTGCCCGGGTGCCGGATCGCTTCCAGCGCCTCATCCGTGCGCTCCACGCTCACGCCGTAGTTGCGGATGGCGCCCTCGGAGACCAGGGTGTCCAGCGCGTCGTACACCTCGGCGTTGCTGTACAAGGGCGTGGGCGGGCAGTGCAGCTGAACCAGGTCCAGGGTGTCCGTCCCCAGGTTCTTACGGGACCGGTCCACCCACTGGCGGAAGTTGGCCAGGGTGTAGTTCTCCGGCTGCTGGTCCACGCGGCGGCCCATCTTTGTGGCCACCGTGATATCCAGGCCGGGATTGTCAGCCAGGAACTTTCCGATGGCCTGCTCGCTCTTGCCGTCACCGTAGACGTCGGCGGTGTCGAAGAAGTTCACCCCTGCTTCCGCGGAGGCTGCCAGGACGGCCTGCGCCTGTGCCGGGTCAACGTTGCCCCAGTCAGCGCCAAGCTGCCAGGTTCCCAGCCCGACGATGGAGACGTTCCGTCCGGTCTTGCCTAAAATCCGCTGTTCCATCCCTCGACTATAGGCCGAGGCTGCGCAGCCACCGGAATTTTACGGCACCCGCCACGCCGGATCCTCAGATGGCCGAGCGCTGCAGGTTGGGCACCAGCCCCGCTTCCTTCAGGCCCAGGTAGATTTTGTCGCGCGCAATGGGCAATGAGGTAAAGCGCACCCCGGTGGCGTTGCGGATTGCGTTGGCCAGCGCCGGTGCAACCGGGTTGAACGGGCTCTCGCTCATGGATTTTGCCCCCAGCGGCCCCAGTTTGTCGTTCGTGTCGGCAAAGTACACCTCACTGCGGGGAACGTCGGCAAAGGTGGGGATGTGGTACTGCCGGAGTATGTCCGTGGTGACCCGGCCGGCGTCGTCAACCACCACCTCCTCATACAGCGCGGCACCCAAGGCCTGGGCAATCCCGCCTTCGATCTGGCCGCGGCACTGGCGCGGATTAACCACCACGCCGGCGTCCGCGGCCTGCACGCTCTGCAGGATTTTCAGCTCTCCCGTGCCGCGGTTCACCGCAACGCGGAAGCCGTGCACGTTGAACGCCACGGAACGCGGCGTCCCGCCCCAGCGTCCCTCCGCCGCGAGTTCGACGCCGGCGTCAGCGGCCGCCTGTGCCAGTTCGGCCAGCGGCACGGACGTTCCGTCAATGACCACCGAGCTTCCGGCGAGGACGCAGGCCGAGGCCTGGGTCTGGCGGATGCCGGCCGCGAAGGCGCGGATCCGGACGGCGAGTTCCTCCGCGGCGGCGAGCGTTGCCTTGCCGGCCACCACGGTTCCGGCCGAGCCGAAGGCGCCGGTATCGTGCTCAACGAGGTCGGTATCGGACTGCCGCACCACCACCCTGGCGGCCTCCGTGGACAGCGCCGTGGCGGCCAGCTGGGCGTGGACGGTGGTGGTGCCATTGCCGAACTCGGCGGTTCCGACGTCGGCCTGGTACGTCCCGTCCGGCAGGAGCCGGAGCCGGGAGTGGGCAAAGTGGCCGCGCGGGGGCACGGTGTCGATCATGGAGAGCGCCGTGCCCTCGCCGGTGAGCCAGTCCGGGCCCAGTTCGTCGAGGCCGGCGGCGCGATAGCGTTCCCGGCCCCGGGCCAGGGCTTCGCGGACCAGGCTCAGGCACTGGTCCAGGCCGTAGCTGCCGTAATGGACGTCCTCCTCGGGCTCCGGCTGGGTGGACAGCATCCGGTCGCCTTCGCGCACCATGTTCCGGCGGCGGAACTCTAACGGGTCCATGCCGATGCCGGCTGCGAGCTCGTCCATGGCCGACTCGATGGCGAAGATCATCTGGCTCAGCCCGTAGCCGCGGAACGCCCCGGCCGGGACCGTGTGGGTGTACACCGCATGGGCGTCCACTTTTTTGTTGGCGCAGTTGTAGACGCTCAGGGATTCGCCGCAGCCGTGGAACATCACGCCGGGTCCGTGGTTGCCGTAGGCGCCCGTGTTGGTCAGGACGTCCAGTTCCAGGGCGGTGAGCCGTCCGTCATTGCTGGTGCCGGCCTTGAGCTTGATGGTGAACGGATGACGGGTGGTGGTGGCCGTGAACTGCTCGGTCCTGGTCAGTTCCAGCTGGACCGGCCTGCCCAGTTTCAGGGCTGCGAGGGCCACGATGTCCTCGGTGAGGACTTCCTGTTTTCCGCCGAACCCGCCGCCTACGCGGCCGGCCACCACGTGCACCTGCTCCTCCGGGAGCCCGAAGACCCGGCACAGCGTCCGCCAGACCAGGAACGGGACCTGGCTGGACGTGCGGACCTGCAGCCTCCCGTCGCCGTCCACTGATGCGATGGCCGCATGGGTTTCCAGTGCCACGTGCTGGACCCGCTGGGTGCGGTAGGTCTGTTCATGGATGAAGTCCGCGGCGGCGAAGCCCTCGGCCACGCTCCCCAGTTCGGAGTGCAGCTCGGCCACCACATTGCGGTCGGGCCGGGAAATGCGCGCCACAGTTCCATCCTTGTCCCCGTGCACCAGGGGCGCACCCGGCTGCAGTGCATCCCGGGGTGAGAAGACTGCAGGGAGTTCCTGGTACTCCACCTCCAGTGCGCGGACCCCGGCCTCTGCGGCGGCCACCGTTTCGGCCACCACCGCGGCAACCCGCTGGCCCCGGAAGCGCAGCACGTCATCCAGCACGCGGGTATCGTCCGGGTCATCGGTGAACAGTTCGTGCTGGGCAGTGGAGAACAGCTGTTCCGGTGCGTCCTTGTGCGTGAAGACGGCCACCACGCCCGGTACCTTCAACGCCTGTCCAGTGTTGATGGAGCGCACCCGGGCATGCGCGTGCGGCGAGCGCAGGAGCTTGAGGTGGAGCAGTCCCTGCAACTGGTCCGCGGGAACGTCCAGCGTGTAGCGGGCGGTGCCGGTCACCACGGCGCGGCTGGCGGGTGCCGGAACGTCGTCACCCAGCTGTCCCGGCTCGGGATCCGGCTGCCCCTCCCCCGCAATTCCGGAGCCCTGTCCCTTGGGATCGGGGTGGCCGGCGTGTCCGCAGACGGCGTCGGAAATGGCCCGGTATCCGGTGCAGCGGCAGAGGTTGCCCTTGAGGTTGCGGGGCAGGTTGTCCTTCTGTTCGTCGTTGAACGCAGCGGCAGTCATCACCATGCCGGCCGTGCAGAACCCGCACTGGAAACCCTGGCGCTCCATGAACTGCTGCTGGACGGGGTGGAGGTCTGCACCGTCGCCGGCAGTGGACGCCAGTCCCTCGATGGTGGTGACGGCGTGGCCTTCGGCCCTCACGGCCGGGTAGATGCAGCTGTGCACCGGGGTGCCGTCCACGTGCACGGTGCAGGCACCGCAGTCTCCGCCGTCGCAGCCCTTCTTCACGCCGAGGCTGCCCTGCTCCCGCAGGAAGGTCCGCAGGCACTGCCCGGGGCGCGGTGCTGTCCCGGCCGGCGTTCCGTTGATCTCGATGGCCATGTTCAGGCCCCTTCCTGCCGTGCGTGAAGTCCCTGTGGGTGAAGTCCCTGTGCGTGATGTTCGTGGCCGGAGGTTGGCCAGAAGTCGCCGGAAACCCGGAGACCGGGCGCTCCCTCCGGGGCGGCGAGCTCGGCGCGGATCTCCTCGGCCAGGCGGTACGTCATGTCCCGGCGCCAGGCCGGCAGTCCGTGGATGTCGTCGTGGTAAAGGCCGGCGGGGATCGCCTCGTCGAGTGCCCCCGCCAGCGCGTCCGGCTCCGGCAGGGCGTCGAAGCGGAGCTGGACGGGCCGTTTGGTGGCGGCGGTGACGGTGAGGACAAAGGAGGCGCCGCCGTCGAGCCTCCCGATCAGCAGCACCCCCGACCTGCCGAGGTTGCTCAGGGAGAGCCGGCGGAACGCCACCCGGGCGGCGAGGGCCGATGCCGGAAGGCGGACGCTGCGCAGGAGCTCGCCGGGTGCCAGGCAGTTCCTTGCGTCGCCCGTGACGAAGTCGGCCACCGGAACGGTGCGGCTGGTGCCGCCCGGGCCGAGGATGGTGGCCGTTCCGTCCAGCGCGGCGCAGAGCGAGATCATGGGGCCGGCGGGCAGGGACGTGCACAGGTTGCCGCCCACGGTGGACATGTTCCACACCTTGAAGGAGGCCACGAAGGAATCGCAGCAGGGGCGGACCAGGTCAAGGGCGGGCCAGGTCCGGCCGATCGCTGCGGGTGCGGCCGGAAGTTCATACAGTTCGGCGATGGTGCAGGTGGCAGCGAGCTCGATGCCTCCGTCAGTGACCGTCACCGGGGCCCAGCCGGAGCTTCCCAGGTCCAGGAGGCGCGTCAGCGGCCGGGGGCCGAACGCCAGGCTGCCGTAGGAGAACAGCACGGTGCCGCCGGCCAGCCACGCGTCGCCGTCGCGCCATTCCGCGGGGTCGGTGGTGGGGACCACCGCCTCGATGGTGTTCATGTCCATGCGATCTCCTGTTGCAAAAGGTCTGTAGGGGCCGGCGCCTTGGCTGGTGCGGGTGCTGACGGCGTGGCGGTCCGGTGGATGGGGCCGGAGGTCTCCCTCAACGGCTGATGTGACGCCGCCGGATTGCGGGCGGCGATGATTTCGGCGAGGACGGAGACCGCCACCTCGGCGGGGGTCACTGCTCCGATGTCCAGGCCGAGCGGTGAGTGGAGCTGGGCGATCCGCTCCGGGCGCACTCCCCGGTCCAGGAGGGAATCGACCCGTTGGGCGTGGCTGCGCCGGGACCCGAGTGCTCCGATGAAGGCCACTCTGAGGCCAAGTGCGGTTTCGAGCAGCGGGATGTCGAACTTAGGGTCGTGGGTGAGGACGCAGATCACGGTCCGGGAATCCACGCGGCCCGTGGCGGCCTCTGCTGCGAGGTACTGGTGCGGCCAGGCTGTGACCACCTGGTCCGCCGCCGCGAACCGTGACTGGGAGGCAAAGGCCGGGCGGGCATCCACCAGGGTGACTAGGTAGCCGAGCGGTTTGGCGGCCGGCAGCAGCGCTGCGCTGAAGTCATTGGCACCGAAGACCAGCAGGCGCGGCGGCGCAAGCCTGGACTCCACGAGCACGGCGGCTCCCCCCGGGCACAGGCCTGCCCCGCCCAGGTCCAGCACGCCGGTGGCGCCGCTGCGCAGGAAGGACCCCAGCCGGGCGGCCGGCGCCAGGCCTGTGCCTTGGCTGCCCTCGAGCAGCGCGGCCAGCCCCGGATGCCCGGTCACACCGGGGGAACCAGGATCAGGAAGAACGACGGCGCTGCTGCCGCCGCCAGCGCGGCCGTCCAGCCTGCGGACCAGAGCCACCGGCTCATCCGGTCTGTAGGCAGCCAGCTGCCGCACCGCCTCGCCCAGGGGACACGTGCGGTCCAGGTTAGCCGGCTCGATGTACACATCCAGCTCTCCGCCGCAAGTGAGCCCGGCAGCGAAGGCGTCGTCTGAGCTGAAGCCGAACGTCTCAAGCCGCGTGGCGCCGTCGTCCATTGCTTCCAGCGCTGCCGCCACGACGGCGCCTTCGACGCAGCCTCCGGAGAGGCTGCCCAGGACCGCGCCGTCCGCGGACACCAGCATGGAGGTGCCCACGGGCCGGGGGACGGAACCGCTGGCGCGCACGATGGTGGCCACGGCGAAGGGCTGTCCGGCCAGGGCCGGCGCCCAGGTGCCCAGTGACGGGATCAGGTCAAGCATGGCGGCACTCCTTCTTCCGCGCTGCGGTGGTGTCCATATTGTCGTTGCTGCGGGCTGGTTCGGAAAGCATGTGGTCCTGGAAGCGTGTGGGTCGGAAAATGCGCTGCCGTTCCGGACATCCGCTCCCCGGGTCGCGGGGGCGGATGTCCGGAACCGGTGCGCTCAGGCGCCCAGCAGCAGGTTGATGGGCCCGCGGGCGAAGTACACGAGGAACCCTGCGCTGACCACCCACATGAGCGGATGGACCTTCCTGGCCTTGCCGGACGCGGCCCCGATAACGGCCCAGCTGATGAAGCCCACGCCGATGCCATTGGCGATCGAGTAGCTCAGCGGCATGGTGACAATGGTGAGGAAGGCAGGCAGGGCCACGCTGAACTTGCTGAACTTGATCTCGCGGATCTGCGCCATCATCATTGCGCCCACCACCACCAGTGCGGCGGCGGCCACTTCGAGCGGAACCACGCTGGTGAGCGGGGTCAGGAACATCGAGCCCAGGAACAGGACGCCGGTCACCACCGACGCCAGGCCTGTGCGGGCGCCTTCACCGATGCCGGCGGCGGAGTCGATGTACACCGTGTTGGACGAGCCGGAGGTTGCCCCGCCGGCCACGGCGCCGAAGCCTTCCACGATGAAGGCGGATTTCAGCCGCGGGAACGTTCCGTCCTTGTGGGCGACGCCGGCGCTCTTGGCCAGGCCGGTCATGGTGCCCATGGCGTCGAAAAAGTTGGTGAACACCAGGGTGAACACCAGCATGGTGGCTGCCAGGGCTCCGATCCGGCCGAAGGCGCCGAACAGGTCAAAGTGTCCCACCAGGCCAAGATCCGGTGCCGAGACCAGCTGGCCGGAGAGGACCGGGGTGTTCAGGTGCCACCCGCCGGGGTTGGTTTCGGTGGCCGGGCCGATCTTCATGGCTGCCTCGACGACGGCGGCCAGGAAAGTGGTGCCCACGATGCCGATCAGCAGCCCGCCCTGGACCTTGCGTGCCACCAGGATGCCCATGGCCAGCAAACCGATGATGAACACCAGGGTGGGAACCGACGTGATGGAGCCGCCGTTGCCCAGCTGGACGGGGGGTCCGCCGCCCGACGCCTTGACAAAGCCGGAGTCCACGAACCCGATGAAGGCGATGAACAGGCCGATGCCCACCGTGATGGCGGCTTTCAGTTCCTTGGGCACGGCCCGGAAGATGGCGGTGCGGGCACCGGTGATTCCGAACAGGACGATCAGGATGCCGTTGATCACCACCAGGCCCATGGCCTCGGCCCACGTGACTTCCTGGATGACGGAAACGGCCAGGAACGAATTGATGCCCAGCCCGGCGGCAAGGCCGAAGGGCAGGTTGGCGACCAGCCCGAAGAGGATGGTCATGACGCCGGCGGTGAGCCCGGTGACGGCGCCCACCTGCGCTGCGGACAGCCAGCCCCCGGCGACGTCGGTAGGTGCATTGTCCGCGCTGAATCCTCCCAGGATCAGCGGGTTGAGGATGACGATGTACGCCATGGTGAAGAAGGTGACCAGGCCGCCGCGGAATTCCCGCGCAAGCGTGGAGCCGCGCCGGGTGATCTGGAAGAACCGGTCAAGGAAGGAGCCCGGCGCCGGGGGCTTGGGAGTGCTGTTCGCCGGACGTGGGATGCGGGTGCTTGGAGCCGAATGCTCCTCGTGGGAATTGTCCAGGATGGTCATCCCGGCCGCCTAGTAGTCGATCCTGGTTTCGAGTGCGTTCCAGGTGTTGAACGGTTCCAGCGGGGCCGGGGCCTCCGGATCGTCCAGCACCAGCTTCGAGACCGGCATCAGGGAGTTCCGGTCCTTGTTGTCGAAGTACTCGTAGAAAACGGCGTCGTCGAAGCCGACGGACGCGGCGTCATGCCGGTCGGCGGCGAAGATGACCCGGTCCACCCGGGCCCAGAGCGCGGAGGCCAGGCACATGGGGCATGGCTCGCAGCTGGTGTAAAGGGCGGCGCCGCTAAGGTCGAAGGTGCCCAGTTCGCGGCAGGCCGTGCGGATCGCGGTGACCTCGGCGTGGGCGGTGGGATCGTTGTCCGCGGTGACGCGGTTGACGCCGTCGAACGTGCGGCCGTCCGCCGTGACGATCATGGCTCCGAAGGGGCCCCCGCTGTTCAGGACGTTGGCCGTAGCCAACCTGATGGATCTGGCCAGGAACTGTTCGGCCGTGACGGTAGTACTCATGATGCGACTTCCTTTTGCCGGGAAGCCTGATGCCGCTTGCAGGACCAGTAGAACCAGGTGCGACGGTTACCAGGCTTCAGCATGTGCTGTGAAGGTTAAGTTGCGCCTGGTAGATAGCTTCCCGGGGACCGGGTGCCCGCCTTTGGCAGAATCGAGATTAGCACCGGATTGTGGTCCGCGCCATAGTTTTC
The DNA here is from genome assembly GCF_048957775.1 of Pseudarthrobacter sp. CC4. Classification (NCBI taxonomy): domain Bacteria; kingdom Bacillati; phylum Actinomycetota; class Actinomycetes; order Micrococcales; family Micrococcaceae; genus Pseudarthrobacter; species Pseudarthrobacter sp. CC4. The sequence continues at coordinate 11,311 of NZ_JARCCZ010000029.1, forward strand.
TGGAAATTTAATTTCGCAATGTGAAATCCATGTTTCGGAGGTTTCACGTTCTCCGGTCACAATCCGCCGGCGTTGACGCACCGCTCGGCCGCCTCTAGCCTAGGTCCCAGCCGAGCCCCGGCCGGGCACCGCCCGCCTTCGCGGGCGCGGCCGCCTGGATCAGCAGACAGGGCCCCACTGAGCTGGCATATCGACCGCGCTCAGGAAGGTCAGCCATGACGCCAGCCACCGCACCCGCCCGCCTCTGGATCCGGAACCCGCAAGCGGCGTTTACCGCCAACCAGCTCGACGCCTCAGGCGGAGTGGTGGTAGGCGGCGGGAAGATCGAGGAGGTTCTCACGGCGGGGCAAGGGCCCGCCGAACCGTGCTCCGCAATCTTCGACGCGCGGAACCACGTACTGCTTCCAGGCCTGGTCAACACGCACCACCACTTCTACCAGAACCTCACGCGCGCCTGGGGCCCGGCTGCGAACGCCCCCCTCTTTCCCTGGCTGCAGAACCTGTACCCGGTATGGGCCAGGCTCACCCCGCGGGACCTTGAGCTCGCCACCACGGCGGCGTTGGCGGAGCTGCTGCTTTCCGGCTGCACCACGGCGGCCGACCACCACTACCTCTTCACCGCGGGCCTTGAGGATGCCATCGATATCCAGGTGGACGCGGTACGCCGGCTGGGAATGCGCGCAACCCTCACGCGCGGGTCCATGACCTTGGGATCGGACGACGGCGGCCTGCCGCCGCAGGCGACAGTGCAGGCGGCTGAGGTGGTCCTGGCCGACAGCGAGCGCCTGGTTGGCTCGTACCACGAGCGCGGCGAGGACGCGGTGATCCAGATTGCCCTGGCGCCCTGCTCGCCGTTTTCGGTCACGAACGAGCTCATGGCCGAAAGCTCCGCGCTCGCCGAACGGCTGGATGTCCGGCTTCACACCCACCTGGCGGAGACCCTGGACGAGGAGGACTTCTGCCGGGAAACGTTCGGACTCCGGACCGTTGACTACCTGGAAAGCGTTGGCTGGCTGACGGACCGCACCTGGCTGGGGCACGGCATCCACTTCAGCGACGGGGAGATCGCCAGGCTGGGTGCCGCGGGCACCGCCGTCGCGCACTGCCCCACGTCGAACATGCGCCTGGCATCGGGGACCGCGAGGGTCCTGGAACTGGAGGATGCGGGAGTTCCCGTGGGGCTGGGAGTGGACGGCTCGGCGTCGAACGATGCCTCCAACATGATCCTGGAAGCGCGGCAGGCGCTTTATTTGCAGCGGCTGCGGTACGGGGCGCATGTCCCGGTGGAGCGCGCGCTCGGCTGGGCCACGCGCGGTTCGGCAGCCGTCCTGGGCCGGACCGGATTAGGCCAGCTGGCTCCGGGAATGCAGGCGGACCTGGCACTTTTCCGGCTGGACAGCCTGCGCTTCTCCGGCAGCCACGATCCAGTGGCCGCCTTGCTGCTGTGCGGTGCAGACCGGGCGGACCGGGTCATGGTGGGCGGACAGTGGCGCGTGGTGGACGGGCAGATCCCGGACCTCGATATTGCCGGCCTTATTGCGGAGCACTCCGCTGCTGCCCGCCGGCTGGTGAAGGGGTAGCCCGGCCCGGGCCCGCTAAGCGCGCCGTCCGAACCCCGGGAGCGCATGGATCCAGCGTGAGATAGGCCCGGGAACGTGCTCCCGGTCAGGCGGGAGGTAGAAGTCCGGGTCGGTGCCGCCGCCGAGGGGGAGGTAGAACTCCTGGACTGAGGGTGCCGCCGTGGGTGCCGGTGAGACCGGCGTGCTGTCCTGCTGGTACATCTGATCCTCCTTCGAGGGCTTGGGGTAGTTCCACAAAATGGAAAACAACTTTTGCTATGTGGAATATCTTAGGATGCCGTCGGCAGCTTCGTCAATGGTCCGGAGGTGGCCCGGTCACAAAATGAATTTTCGGCTTGTGATGTACACCACCGGCTTCCGCGGGTACGCTGGATGTTAATTCGTGGCGCATGTCACGTAACCTGGGAGCAGCAGGCAGGGTTGTTAATGAGCTGGCATCAATGGATGCCGGCTCTTTTTTGTTGGGTCGGCACCACCGGAAACGCGCTTGAAATGCGCGCTTAATTTCAGTGACGGAACCTAGGTTCCACTTACCGGAAGTTGGGAACAGACCATGAGCAGCAAGATCATCCTCGGCGACAACCAGTACGGAAAGGCCGAGGTCCGGGTCGTCAAGATCACCCGCGATACCGACCGCCACGAAATCGAAGACCTCAACGTCACCTCGCAGCTGCGGGGGGATTTCACGGCCGCCCACCTCGAAGGCGACAACGCCCGCGTGGTGCCCACTGACACCCAGAAGAACACCGTGTACGCCTTCGCCCGTGAAGGCATCGGCTCCCCCGAAGCGTTCCTGCTTCGCCTCGGTGAGCACTTCACCTCCAGTTTCGACTGGGTGGCCGGAGGCCGCTGGGAGGCCGAGTCCTACAGCTGGAACCGGATCCAGGCCCACGGCACCGAACACGACCATTCCTTCGTGCGTAATGGCCAGGAAGTCCGCACTGCAGTCGTGGTGCGCGATGGCGCCACCACGCACCTGATTTCCGGGCTCAAGGACCTGACCGTCCTCAAGTCGACCGAATCCGGCTTCGTGGGCTACCCGAAGGACAAGTACACCACCCTGCAGGAGACCACCGACCGCATCCTGGCGACCGATGTCTCTGCCCGCTGGCGTTTCAAGACCGGCACCGATTTCAGCACGCTGGACTTCAACAAGAGCTACGACGACGTCAAGGGCCTCCTGCTCGAAGGCTTCACGGAAAAGTACTCCCACGCCCTCCAGCAGACACTCTTCGACATGGGCACCAAAGTGCTGGAAGCACACAGCGAGATCGACGAGATCAAGTTCTCCATGCCGAACAAGCACCACTTCCTGGTGGACCTCTCGCCGTTCGGCCTGGACAACCCCAACGAGGTCTTCTTCGCGGCCGACCGTCCCTACGGCCTGATCGAGGCCACGGTCCAGCGCGAGGACGCCACCCCTGCGGACATCGCCTGGTCGGGCATCGCCGGGTTCTGCTGAACCGCAGCGCCGTCAACCCATCCGGGCCCGGGGTTTCTTTCCATTGGTCATCCCATGGCGCTTCTAAGCGCCCGTGACCTGGGCGGCAGCTCCGGGCCCACGCCCCTAGCCTTTCAGCCACACCGTTAGCCAGACAACGTTAGCCAGACGAAGACGTCTGCCATGAACCAGAAAGTCTGCCATGAACATCAAGAACCCCCTCAAAGCCGACGCCAAACAGCGCCTGAAACGCGCCACCTCCACCAGGCCCGAGGATGAACGGCTCTCAATCGGGAGCAGCTTCGCCTACGGTTTCCAGCATGTCCTGACCATGTATGGCGGCATCATTGCCGTTCCCCTGATTGTCGGCCAGGCCGCAGGCCTTTCACCTGCCGATATCGGCATCCTGATCGCAGCGGCCCTATTCATGGGCGGCCTGGCCACCCTCCTGCAGACCATCGGCATCCCTTTCTTCGGATCCCAGCTTCCCCTGGTGCAGGGCGTTTCCTTTGCGAGCGTGGCCACCATGGTCGCGATAGTCAGCGGTGGAGGCGGGCTGCCCGCCGTCTTCGGCGCGGTCATGGTCTCGGCGGCCATCGGCCTCTTGATCGCCCCGATCTTTTCCAAGATCGTCAGGTTCTTCCCCCCGGTGGTGACCGGCACCGTCATCACCACCATCGGCCTGACCCTGATGCCCGTCGCTGCAAACTGGGCCATGGGCGGCAACCGAAAGGCCGAAAACTACGGCAGCATGGCGAACATCGGCCTCGCCGCCGCCACTTTGGCCCTGGTGCTGCTCCTGAGCAAGGTCGGCAGCGCCACTATTTCACGCCTGTCGATCCTTCTGGCGATGGTCGTGGGCACGGCCATCGCCGCGGCCACCGGAATGGCGGACTTCTCCAAGGTGGGCCAGGGGCCGATTGTCGCCTTTCCGACTCCCTTCCACCTCGGCGCCCCCACGTTCGAGATTGCGGCGATCATCTCCATGCTCATTGTTGTGCTGGTGATCCTGACCGAAACCATGGCTGACATCCTTGCCGTTGGCGAAATCGTGGGAACCCGGACCGACTCCAAGCGCATCGCCGCAGGACTGCGGGCCGACATGGGCTCCAGCCTCATCGCACCGGTGTTTGGTTCCTTTACGCAGAGCGCCTTCGCCCAAAACGTGGGCCTCGTGGCAGTCACAAAGATCAAGAGCCGCTATGTCGTGGCAGCCGGAGGCGTGATCCTGGTCCTGCTCGGCCTGCTCCCGGTCATGGGCCGCGTCGTGGCCGCCGTCCCCACCGCCGTCCTGGGCGGCGCGGGAATCGTACTCTTCGGCACGGTCGCCGCCAGCGGCATCAGGACCCTTGCGAAGGTCGAATACAAGAACAACATGAACCTGATCATCGTGGCCGCGTCCATCGGGTTCGGCATGATTCCGATCGCCGCGCCGACGTTCTATGACAAGTTCCCTTCCTGGTTCGGGACCATCTTCCACTCCGGCATCAGCTCGGCAGCGGTCATGGCGATCCTGCTGAACCTCCTCTTCAACCACCTCAAAGCCGGCAACTCGGAGAACCAGTCGGTATTCGTGGCGGGGACGGGCCGCGTGGTGCGGGAGGAAGACCTCAAGTGCCTGGCGGAAGGCGACCGTTTCGAGGGCGGCAAGCTCATCGACTGTGAAGGCAAGGAAGTGAAGGTCGAGTCGTCCGAGAAAGCGTCGGAGCACTAGGGGCAAACGCGAAATGGCAGTTCACGGCAGTGTTCCCCAGGAACATTGCTGCGAACTGCCATTCCGGCGGTTAAGCACGACGGCGGCTTGCCGCTTTGGTGCCTCAGGTGCGGTTCAGCTCACGGGAGATGGCCTCGGCCGCCTCCCGGAGGACGGGTACGGCCTTGTCGGCGAAGTGCTCGTCCACGCGGGATACCGGGCCGGAAACAGAGATTGCCGCTGGAGTGGGCGCATTCGGTACCGCCATGGCGAAGCACCGTACACCCAGTTCCTGCTCCTCCTCGTCAATGGAGTAGCCACGCTCCCGGATGAGCTTGAGGTCGGCCAGGAGTTCGTCCACGTCACCGATGCTCTTGGGGGTTGGGGTGGGCATGCCGGCGCGGGTCACGATGCCGCGGACCACCTCGTCATCCAGCTGGGCAAGGATCGCCTTCCCGACGCCGGTGGCGTGGGTATGGGCGCGCCGGCCCACTTCCGTGAACATACGCATCGAATGCAGCGAGGGAACCTGTGCCACGTAGATCACCATGTCCGAGTCCAGTACCGCCATATTGGAGGTCTCCCCCAGCCGGTCCACCAGCGTTTTAAGCTGCGGACGCGCCACTGCGCCCAACTGCTTGTTGGCCCCCTCGCCCAGGCGGATCAGCCGGGGCCCCAGCGCGTAGCGCCGGTTCGGCAGCTGCCGGATGTAGCCAAGGGACACCAGCGTCCGCAGCAGGCGGTGGATGGTGGGCAGGGGAAGGTCCGTTGACGCGGACAGTTCGCTGAGCGTGACGTCGCCGCCGGCGTCCGTGATGAGCTCGAGCAGTTCGAAGACACGCTCCACTGACTGCACGCCGCCCGACGCTTTTTCTGCCATTCCGTTGTCTCCTACGGTTCGGAATCCGACAACTCTTATCCGCATCGTGAAAAGAGTTGCTTGGAACACCCAACATACAGCACGCCGGTTCACTCCGCGATGAGCCTTGGCCGGTCATATATGCGGAGCTTGTATTTCCATCTTGCAGATAATAATATCCATAATACGAAAACATTTGATTGAGTAGATGCCCGTTCCCGGGCCCAACAGGAGGACATTCAATGGCGAACCCCAGCCCCGGAAATTCGATCACCCTGCGCGTGGAAGCGCCGTCCAGCTTCAGCGCCACCAGCGAGCTCGCAGCAGCCGTCGGCGCGGCAGGCGCCGCCATCACCGCCCTGGACGTCAGCGAATCCCACCATGAAACCCTGGTCGTGGACGTCACCTGCAACACCACCGACGACGAACACGCAGCCCGCGTCAAGGATGCCCTCAACGCGCTCGACGGCGTCAGGGTCCAGCACGTCTCGGACCGCACCTTCCTCATGCACCTGGGCGGCAAGCTCGAAGTCGTCCCCAAGGTAGCCCTCCGCAACCGCGACGACCTCTCCCGCGCCTACACTCCCGGCGTCGCCCGCGTCTGCCTCGCCATCGCCGAGGACCCCGCAGCGGCCCGTAACCTCACTGTCAAGCGGAACACCATCGCCGTCCTTACCGACGGTTCGGCCGTCCTGGGCCTCGGCAACATCGGCCCGGCCGCCGCCCTTCCGGTGATGGAAGGCAAGGCCGCGCTTTTCAAGCAGTTCGCCAACGTGGACGCCTGGCCCGTCTGCCTGGACACCCAGGACACCGAGGAAATCATCATGATCGCCAAGGCAATGGCCCCGGTCTATGGCGGCATCAACCTGGAGGACATCGCCGCCCCGCGCTGCTTCGAAATCGAGAACCGGCTCCGCGAGGAACTGGACATCCCGGTGTTCCACGACGACCAGCACGGCACCGCCATCGTCACCCTCGCCGCCCTGGTCAACGCCCTGCGCGTGGTGGGCAAGAAGCTGGACGAGGTGAAGATCGTGGTCTCGGGTGTGGGCGCCGCGGGCTCGGCAATCATCCAGCTCCTCAAGGCACAGGGCGCGCAGCACATCGTCGCCGCCGGCCGCTCCGGTGCCATCCACTCGGGTGAAACGTACGGGGACGAGCACCGCAGCTGGATCGCCTCGAACACCAACGAAGAAGGCTTCGCCGGAACCCTGCACGAAGCACTCGTGGGCGCGGACGTGTTCATCGGCGTCAGCGCCCCGCACGTGATCGGCGAGGAACAGGTGGCCGCCATGGCGGAGAAGGCCATCGTGTTTGCCATGGCCAACCCGACGCCGGAAATCGACCCTGTCGTTGCTTCGAAGCACGCCGCCGTCGTAGCCACCGGCCGCAGCGACTTCCCCAACCAGATCAACAACGTCCTGGCCTTCCCGGGCTTCTTCCGGGGCCTGCTCGACGCCGGAGCCTCGGACATCACCCCGGAGATGCTGGTGGCGGCCGCGGAGGCCATCGCCAACCGGGTTGCTGACGACGAGCTGAATGCCAGCTACATTATCCCCAGCGTCTTCGATCCCCATGTCGCCGCTGATGTCGCAACAGCCGTTGCCGCCGCAGCCCACGCCGCCAACGTGGCAAACGCAGCTGTTCCGGAAACCGCGGCTCCCGTTGCCGCCCTGGCCGGCGCCTGATTCACCGCCCGACTTCAGCACAAGGAAAGGACCAGAAATGGCCATCACTGTCACGGACCCCCGGCCCATCAACCGCGCGGAGGAAATCCTCACCCCCAAGGCACTGGCCTTCGTGGAGGAGCTCCACAACCGTTTCGCCGGCTTCCGCAACGAACTCCTGCAAGCCCGTGCCGCCAAGCGGCAGCGCGTGGCCGAAACCGGCAAACTGGACTTCCTGCCGGAAACCAAGGACGTGCGCGACGGCGACTGGAAGGTTGCGCCGGCACCGGCAGCTTTGCAGGACCGCCGGGTTGAGATGACCGGGCCCGCCTCGCCGGCAAAGATGGCCATTAATGCCCTTAACTCGGGCGCGAAGGTATGGCTTGCGGACCTCGAAGATGCCAGCACCCCCACGTGGGGCAACGTCATCGATGCCATCCTGAACCTCCGCGACGCCGCCCAGGGCACCCTCAGCTACACCTCGGAGGAAGGCAAGGAGTACAGGCTCCGTACGGACGCGCCCCTCGCCGTCGTGGTGGCCCGCCCCCGCGGCTGGCACATGCAGGAAAAGCACCTGCTGCTCGACGGCGAACCCGCCGTGGGCGCCCTGGTGGACTTCGGCCTGCACTTCTTCCACATCGCCAAGCAGCTGGTGCTCAACGGTCAGGGACCGTACTACTACCTGCCCAAGATGGAAAGCCACCTCGAGGCCCGGCTGTGGAACGACGTTTTTGTCTTCGCCCAGGACTACCTGGGGCTGCCCCAGGGCACCGTCCGCGCCACCGTGCTGATCGAGACCATCCCGGCCGCCTTCGAGATGGACGAGATCCTGTATGAACTGAGGGACCACGCGTCCGGCCTGAACGCCGGCCGCTGGGACTACCTGTTCAGCATCATCAAGTACTTCAGGGACGCCGGCGAGGAGTTTGTACTCCCGGACCGCGCCAGCGTTGCCATGACCGCGCCGTTCATGCGCGCCTACACCGAACTGCTGGTCAAGACCTGCCACAAGCGCGGCGCCTTCGCCATGGGCGGCATGGCGGCAGTCATCCCCAACCGCCGCCACCCGGAGGTCACGGAGGCTGCGTTTGCAAAGGTCCGGGCGGACAAGACCCGCGAGGCGAACGACGGCTTCGACGGCTCCTGGGTGGCGCACCCGGACCTTGTTCCCACCTGCCGGGAAGTCTTCGACTCCGTGCTCGGTGACAGGCCCAACCAGCTGGACAAGCAGCGCCCGGAGGTCAACGTCACGGCCGGGCAGTTGCTGGACGTTTCCTCCGCCGACGGGCAGGTCACCGAAGCCGGGCTCCGCCTGAACCTGTACGTGGCCATCGCCTACACGGCGGTATGGCTGTCCGGGAACGGCGCCGTGGCCATCCATAACCTGATGGAGGACGCCGCCACCGCGGAAATCTCCCGTTCCCAGGTGTGGCAGCAGATCCGCAACAAGTCGGTCCTCGCGGACACCGGCAACACCGTCACCCGCGAACTCGTGGAGCGAATCCTGGGCGAGGAAACCGAGCGGCTGCGTATCGAATTCGGCGACGAAGCCTTCCGCCGCTACTACAAGCCGGCCAGCGAACTGATCGGGGAAATCTGCCTCTCTGAGGACTACACGGACTTCCTCACCATCCCGGCCTACGAACTGGTGGGCTGAGGCATGGCAGCATCACCCGTGCCGTCGCTGTCCGCCGGAGACCTGGCCGACATTGACCGGCAACTGGCCGCCACGGACCGGCTGCTGGAGCAGAACTACCCGGGCGACGACGGCTCACGCCAGCCCGTCCACACGGTGTACGTCCCTGCGGACCGGTTCACGCCGTCGTTCGCTGCCGAGTGGGGCGCCGAAGCACTGGCTGCGGCCAAGGCCCACGGCGGCTTCGAAAGGCTGGGGTCGCTCCTGGGCCAGGACACCGCACTTGCGGAGGCCGTTGCCCCGCGCGTGCAAGCCAAGCTCTCCAGCGAGCCCATCGAGGACCTGCGCCTCGATTTTGAGGACGGCTTCGGGGACAGGGGCGAGGACGCCGAGGACACCGCCGCTGTTGCCGCGGCTTCCGCCGTGGCCGCCGCAGTCGCGGCCGGGTCTGCTCCGCCGTTCATCGGCATCCGGTTCAAGTGCTTCGAGGCGGCCACCCGCTCCCGCGGGCTGCGGACCCTGGACCTGTTTGTCTCCGCCCTGGCCTCCGCCGGGGAACTCCCCGAAGGGCTGGTCCTGACCCTGCCCAAGGTGACCACCGTGGCCCAGGTCAAGGCTATGGACTACGCCGTCTCCCGGCTGGAGGACGTGCACTCCCTCCCGGCCGGACGGCTCCGTTTCGAGGTGCAGGTGGAAACACCGCAGCTCATCCTGGGGCCGGACGGAACGTCGCCCGTAGCGCAGCTCCCGCATGCTGTCCCGGGCCGGATCAGCGGCCTGCACTACGGCACGTACGACTACTCGGCGTCACTGCAGATCTCCGCCGAATACCAGTCCATGGAGCACCCCGTGGCGGACTTCGCCAAGGAGGTCATGCAGCTGGCGGTGGCCGGCACCGGCATCCGGCTCTCCGACGGATCCACGAACATCATCCCGGTGGGCGACAACGTGGAAAACGCCTGGCAGCTGCACGGCAGGCTGGTCAGGCGTTCACTTGAACGCGGCTACTACCAGGGCTGGGACCTGCACCCGGCACAGCTCCCCAGCCGCTTCGCCGCCACCTATGCCTTCTACCGGCAGGGACTGCCCGCAGCCGCGGCCCGGCTGCGGAACTACGTTGAGCAGACCGCAGGCGGCGTCATGGATGAACCCGCCACCGCCCGGGCACTGGCCGCCTTCGTCCTCCGCGGCGTCCAGTGCGGCGCAGTCGGTGCAGATGAAGTCCAGGCGCTTGCCGGCGTCGGACTTCCGCAGCTCACTGCCCTGGCCCACCCGCGTCTCGCCACCACTTCCAACTCCTAGGTAAGGACCTTCACTTCATGGGCAAGTACTACTCCCCCGCCGGCGGACTGCCGCCGCAGACCCACCTGACCACCGAACGGGCCATCGTCACCGAGGCCTACACGGTGATCCCCAAGGGCGTGATGACGGACATCGTCACGTCCAACCTCCCGGGCTTTTCCAACACCCGCTCCTGGATCATCGCGCGGCCCATTTCCGGTTTCGCCACCACTTTCTCGCAGCTGATCGTGGAAATCGCCCCGGGCGGCGGTGCTCCCAAGGCAGAGTTCGAGGCCGGCGTCGAAGGCGTCATTTTCGTGACCCGCGGCAGGCTCAACCTCAGGCTCAACGGCGAACTGCACCAAATGGAGGAAGGCGGCTACGCCTACCTGGCCGCCGGTGCTGAGTGGGGCCTGGAGAACGTTTCGGACGACGTCGTGTCCTTCCACTGGATCCGCAAGGCCTACGAACGCCTTGAGGGCTACGAAGCCAAGTCCTTCGTCACCAACGAAAAGGACGTGGAGCCCACGTCCATGCCGGACACCAACGACGTCTGGAAGACCACCCGTTTCACGGACTCCAACGACCTCGCCCATGACATGCAGGTGAACATCGTGACGTTCCAGCCCGGCGGCGTCATCCCGTTCCCCGAAACCCACGTCATGGAGCACGGCCTTTACGTCCTGGAGGGCAAGGCCATGTACCTGTTGAACAATGACTGGGTGGAGGTGGAGGCCGGGGACTTCATGTGGCTGCGCGCGTTCTGCCCCCAGGCCTGCTACGCCGGCGGTCCGGGCGAGTTCCGCTACCTGCTCTACAAGGACATGAACCGCCAGGTGCGCCTCACCTGATCCCCCTCCCAACTAGGTAGCGCCAAGTGTCGTTTTGAGGCTCCAAAACGACACTTGGCGCTACTTAGTTGGAGGAAAATTGGTGGCATGGGCACAAGCCGGGGCCGCGGGTCGAAGCGGGTCGCGGCTGTCCTGTGCGCAGCCCTGCTGGCAGCGTCCCTGCCCGGCTGTACCGGGGAGCCGCAACCTCCGGAGCCTGAGCCGGACAAGCCTGCCGCCTTCGCCCTCCTGGAGGACTTCAGTGCCCGGATGCTCGCGGAAGGCGCTCCCGCAGTCCTGGTCTCCGTCCGGACCCGGGGCACCACCTGGACGCACGCCGCCGGCGTGCGGAGCCTGGAAACGGGCGAGCCGGCCACGGTTTCCGATCCTGTCCGCGTAGGCGGCATCACTGAATCCTTCATCGCGGTTTCGGTAATGAAGCTGGCGGCGGAAGGGAAGCTTGACCTGGACGCCGAAGTAAACCGCTACCTGCCCGAGTTCGGCAGCGTCCTCCGTCCACCCGGCCCTGTGACTGTCCGCCAGCTTTTGACGCACGAATCAGGACTCCCCGACTTCTCGGTCCCCCTGCTGGCGTCCGGCAATTGGGCGGACACCATGAACCGGCCGCTCAGCCTTGAACAGCAACTGGCCCTGGCCGCCACCTTGCCGTGGGACGGCCGGCTGGCACGGATCTTCGACTATTCCCGCTCGAACTATGCAGCCCTGGCACTGATTGTCGAGCGGCTCCGCGGCGACACTATCGAGCAGGTCCTCGCCGATGACACGGCCAGGCCCCTGGGCCTGGCGAAAACCCGGCTTGGCGGCTCCCCGCCCCTGGGAATGATCCACGGCTACGTCGCCCTTGAAGGCAGGCGCACGGACGTCAGCATGCCGGCTTGGCAGGCGGAGTCCCCTTCAACCGGGGCCGTGTCCACCGTGGAGGAAGTGAACAGTTTCTACGCCGCGCTGCTGGAGGGCAGGCTGCTTCCTCCGGACAGCGTGACGGCCATGAAGGGCGGCTACTCGCAGTACTACGGTTTTGCCCTGCGCCGCTGGAACAACACCTGCAACAACCGGTTCTACTATGGCCTTCCCGGTGATACCGACGGCTACGGCACGGTTGCCATGACCAGCGAGGACGGCCGGAGCCAGCTGGCGCTGGCGGTCGCCTACCCTCCCGCACCGCCCACCCTCGAACTCAACCCGCTGATCCTTGAGATGCAGGACGTGGCCCAGGAAGCCCTCAACACGCTGTGCTGAGGGCTTCGTGACGGGGTTTCACGCCGGGTTCAGGCGCCGGGGTTGAGGACCACCTTGATGCAGCCGTCCTCTTTCTTCTGGAACTTCTCATACAGGGCCGGCGCCCCCTCCAGCCCCGAACGGTGGGTGACCAGGTCCATCACACCCAGCGGATCGGCGTCGTCCTCCACCAGCGGCAGGATGTCCTCGGTCCAGCGCCGGACATTGCATTGCCCCATCCGCACCTGGATCTGCTTGTCGAACATGGCCAGCAGCGGCATGGGGCTCGCCTGGCCGCCGTACACGCCGCTCAGGGACAGCGTCCCGCCGCGCCGCACGGCATCGATGGAGGTGTTCAGTGCGGCGAGGCGGTCCACCCCGGCGGTCTCCATCGCCTTCCGGGCGAGTTTGTCGGGCAGCAGTCCAAGCGCCTGGTGCGCGAAGCCGGCAACCGGGGAACCGTGGGCTTCCATGCCGACGGCGTCAATCACCGCGTCCGGACCCCTTCCGGCTGTCATCTCCCGCAACTGGTCCGTCACGTCCTTGCCGAAGTCGAGCGTTTCGACGCCGTGCCGCGCCGCCATGGCGCGGCGTTCGGGAACAGGGTCCACGCCGATGACCCGCAGGCCCCGCCGGACGCCGATCCGGCCGGCGAACTGGCCTACCGGGCCCAGACCAAATACGGCGAGGGTGCCGCCGGCTGGGGTATCCGCGTACTCCACTGCCTGCCAGGCGGTGGGAAGGATGTCCGAGAGGAACAGGTACCGCTCGTCCGGAAGCTCAGTTCCCACTTTCACCGGGCCGTAATCGGCGTGCGGCACGCGCAGGTACTCGGCCTGGCCGCCGGGAACCGACCCATAAAGCTCTGAGTAGCCGAAGAGGGCTGCGCCTGAGCCCTTGCTCCTGACCTGCGTGGTTTCGCACTGGGACTGCAGGCCCAGCCCGCACATGAAGCAGTGGCCACAGGAGATGTTGAAAGGTATCACCACGCGGTCGCCCTTGCGCAGGTTGGTGACGGCGCTGCCCACCTCCTCCACGATGCCCATCGGTTCGTGGCCGATCACGTCGCCCTTGTGCATGTACGGTCCCAGGACCTCGTACAGGTGCAGGTCCGAGCCGCAGATTGCCGTAGAGGTGATGCGGACAATGGCATCGGTGGGCTCCTGGATCACGGGATCAGGTACTTCTTCCACGCTTACCGAGCGTTTTCCTTGCCAGGTCAGTGCTTTCACGATTCGCCTTTCTGGAGGTTCTGCCTTCAGTCCGGGCCGCAGCCCGTCATTCGACGCTATCGGCTTCCAACAGAAAAGATAAGTAGGCTGACTAAATACTTGCCGTCCCGGCCCCGGGCTCCTAGCGTGGGAAGGGCCAGCTCCGCAGCTACGTATGAAAGAGGAACGCCATGTCGCTCTACCAGCCGGAACCCGTTGAGATCTCCACGCGCATGCGGCCCGGCGAGTGGAGCGAGGAAAGCCTGGAGGCGCTCGTCAACAGCTACCGGACCCGCATCATGGAGATGGGAGCCAACATGGCGGAAGTGCTCACGGACATTGAGCGGAACGACGACGGATCGGTCAAGGTTGCGGTGGTATGGAACAAGGCCGCGAATGCAGGCGACGAGGACGCCGTTGCGGGCGGGCAGGCGCCCTGACCCGGCGTGGTACCAAGCCTGCGCAATGCGGCTTCAAGGCCGCGCGAGCAGCCGGCCGATGGCACTTGACGTCAGGTTTTGCAGCAGGTCCTGCGGCCCTTCATAGACTTCCACCGCCCCCGCCTCCCGGAGTTCGGCGGCGCTGACTCCGCCGCAGGTAACACCGATGGCGGGAATCCCCAATGCCCCCGCGGCCAGCATGTCCCAAACGGCGTCTCCAATGAAGACGGCGTCCGCGGCCTCCACGCCGATCGCGTCGAGTGCCGCCACCAGGATGTCCGGGGCGGGCTTGCTCTCCTTGGCGTCGTTGGCGCTGGTGGCGCTGTCAATGAAGGCATCGGCGTCGAGGACGGACCCCATGACCGCAAGGTCCTTCTTGCGGGCGGATGAGGCCAGCGCAACGGCCAGGCCGCCGGCATGGCATTGGGCCAGCAGGTCCTTTGCCCCCTTGAAGGCGCGGAGCGCGGGCCAGTGGGACGCATAGAGCGCACCATGGCTGGCCATCACCTCCGGGTCCGCGGACCGGTCCCGCCCCTCGGGCAGGAGGCTGTCCACCAACCGGTCGCCACCCATGCCCACATAGTGGTGGATGGAGGCCATGGGGATGTCATAGCCGTGCTCTCGGAAGGCGCCCCACCAGGCAATGGTGTGGATGTAGGACGAGTCGATCAGGGTCCCGTCAACGTCAAAAAGAACCCCCCGGCGTCGCACGCCAGGGGGTGTGGTGCCTTGGGGTGCCATCAGCCTACCGCTGCCCGTTTGGCCGCAGGGGCCTTCTTTCGGCGGGCTGCTTCCTCCTTGGCGGAGTTCACGGGGCGAACGCGTTCCCGGAGAACCGTCCCGGCGCCGTCGTGGCTCTTATCCCGGATCAGGCCGGTACCGGCAATCTCCCGCGCCAGTGCCACGCCGGCAACCGCGGCCCTTTTGGTGGGAAAGGTGACCGAGATGGCCATCAGGCTCCCTGCTCCGTCCAGCATCCGGATCCTGTAGCCGCCGTCAGGCGCATCCACGAGCTCAAAATACCCGGCCATGCAAATCACTCCTCCGTCAGTCACCGCGTTGTGCTTTGTTGGAGCACTCCATGAGGTGTTAGTAAGTATACTTATCTATTGCGCGAAGGAGAAGAGACCCCGGGCCGCGCCGCCTCAGCACGGTTCCGCCGCCTCCGGCGGAATGGGGGTGTCACTCCGCCGAACCGTATCCTGATGGAGCTCCAAAGCGCTAGTCACAAGCGCGAAGTGACTGAAGGCCTGCGGCGTATTGCCCAACTGCCGGCCGGCTTTCACGGCCCATTCCTCGCTCAGCAGGCCGACGTCGTTCCGCAGGTCCAGCAGCCGCTCGAAAAGCTCCCGCGATTCCTCGTGCCGTCCCGCGCCCAGCAGTGCCTCCACCAGCCAGAAGGAGCACGCAAGGAAGACGCCCTCGTCCCCCGGCAGGCCGTCGTCGCTCTCTTCAGGGCGGTACCGCAGGACGAACCCGTCCTGCGTAAGGTCACGCTGGATCGCCTCGATGGTTCCAATCACCCGGGGATCATCGGGCGGCAGGAACCCTACGCGCGGAATCAGGAGGAGGCTGGCGTCCAGCTCGGACCGGCCGTAGGACTGCACGAAAGTATTGCGGGCAGCGTCGAAGCCATTGGCCATGACGTCCTGGCGGATGGTCTCCCGCAGCCTTTCCCACCGCTCGGCCGGACCCGGCAGCCCGGACTCCCGGACGCCTTTCACCATCCGGTCCGCCGCCACCCAGGCCATCACCTTAGAGTGGGTGAAGTGGCGGCGCGGGCCCCGCATTTCCCAGAGGCCGTTGTCCGGCTGGTCCCAGATCGTCTCCAGGTGTTCCATGAGGGCCAGCTGGACGTCCCAGGCCTCGTCCGGATGCGTCAGCAGCGAATTCCGGGTCAGCGCGAGGCAGTCCAGCACTTCGCCCCAGACGTCCAGCTGCAGCTGCTCCGCCGCTCCGTTGCCAATGCGCACCGGAGACGAATTCTCATAGCCCTTCAGCCAGGGCAGCTCCATCTCCGGCAGGCGGCGCTCGCCGTGGATGCCGTACATGATCTGCAGGTCCGCGGGGTCGCCGGCCACCGCCCGGAGCAGCCAGTCCCGCCAGGCGGCCGCCTCCGCTGTGTAACCGGCCGCCAGGAGGGCCTGGAGCGTCATGGTGGCGTCCCGCAGCCAGCAGTAGCGGTAGTCCCAGTTGCGGGGGCCGCCCAGCTGCTCCGGCAGGGACGTGGTCACGGCCGCCACGATGCCGCCGGTGGGGGCGTAGGTCAGCGCCTTCAGCGTCACAAGCGAGCGCACAACCGCGTCCTGGTACTTCCCCTTGACGGTGCACTGGGAAGCCCAGCCGCGCCAGAAGGCGGACGTGCTGCCCAGGACTTCCTCCGCGTCCACCGTGTGCGGCCGGGCCACATGGCTTGGCGCCCAGGTGAGCACGAACGGGACGCGGTCCCCGGCGTTGACCGTGAAGTCGCTGACGGTGTGCATGTTCTCGCTCTGAAGCGGCGCGGGCGTGACGAAATAGACAGCATCCGGGCCTGCGATGGCGTGGAGCCCCAGCTTGTCCCGGCGGACCCACGGGATGATGTGGCCGTAATCAAAGCGGAGGACAAGCTCACCGTGCATCGGCACGCTGCCGCTCACCCCCTCGACGATGCGAACGATGTCCGCCACGGAGTCGCGGGGCGGCATGAAGTCGATGACCCGCACGGTGCCGTCGGGGGTTTCCCACTCCGTCTCCAGCACCAGCGTGCCGTCCCGGTAGGCCCTCCGGGTGCACGGCCCGCCGCTCTTGGGCGCCAGCAGCCAACGGCCGGCCTCCGGCGTATCAAGCAGCGAGTTGAAGCAGGCCGGGGAATCGAACCGGGGAAGGCACAGCCAGTCGATGGAGCCGTCCTTGCTGATCAGGGCCCCGGTTTGAAGGTCGCCGACCACCGCGTAATCTTCAATTCGCGCCATGTCCTTACCCTGCCACAGCCGTCCCGAAAAGGAAGGGCATCCGCCGGTGTAGCCTGAAGGAATGCCGACCGGCGGGGAGGAACAATGGCAATCCACATCGGAACCTCCGGCTGGAGCTACGACCACTGGGAAAACGTCCTCTACCCGCCCAAATTGCCGGTGAGGGACAGGCTTGCGCACTATGTCTCCCGCTTCAGCACCGTTGAGCTCAATGCCAGCTTCTACCGCTGGCCCCGGGACACCACCTTCGCGGGCTGGAACCGGCGGCTGCCGCACGGCTTCACCTTGTCCGTCAAGGCTCCCCGCGGCCTGACCCACGCCCGGAAGCTGTACCAGCCGGAGGTGTGGCTGGAGCGGATCGAGCGGTGCTGGCACGAACTCGGTGACAAACGGGCCGTCCTCCTGGTCCAGTTGCCACCCGGCATGGAACGCGATGACGCCCGGCTGGAGTACTTCCTGGCCATGGTTCCGGAGTGGATCCGGGTGTCCGTCGAGTTCCGGCATGCGAGCTGGGACAGCCCGGAGGTGTACGCCCTGCTGGAACGGCACCAGGCCGCCTACTGCATCATGAGCGGGGCCAACCTTCCCTGCATCCTGCGGACCACCGCCCCGTTCACGTATGTCCGGCTGCACGGCCCGGACCACGAGCACCTCTACGCGGGCTCCTACTCGGACACCGACCTGCACTGGTGGGCGGACCGCATCCGCGAGTGGTCCGGCAACGGCCTGGACGTGTATGCCTATTTCAATAACGACGGCGGCGGCAACGCCGTGCGCAACGCCGAGACCCTGCGCTGGATCCTGGGGGAAGGGTGACGTCACGGAGTGAGGGCAAGCAGCCGGAAGTGGCCCCGCGCGGTGCAGCCTGTGGCAGAGTGGTTCCATGGACACGGCTCCCCAGACCCCGCCAGAGCATGCAGCAACACCCACAGACCACGGCGGGACGGACCACACCCAGCTCTACGGAAACCAGGTGTTCAGGTTTGCGCACCGGATTTCGGATGCCGTTAACACCGTTCGCATCCAGTTGGCCAAACGCTGGAAGTTCGTTCCCCAGACGATCGCCTACCAGGGCTATGGCTCAACCAGCATGGTGCGCGTGCTGGGACGGGTCCTCCTGACCCAGAAGCCGTCGCCGGGCAGCAAGGCAGAACATGCAGCCCGGAACGGCAACCAGAACGTCCGCGGCTGGCGCGCCTTCACCAGCGTGCCGTTGCAGTTCACCGACGTCGAAATCACCATCGGCGATGTTGTCACCCACGTCCGGGCTGACCGGGGCGGGCTCATTGACACCGAAGTGGATGTTCAGCTCACGCCCGGCTGGCACACTGCCGTCCTGCGGGGCGAAGGCACCGAACCTGTTGAGGCGAAGATCCGGGTCATTGCCCCGGACGTAAAGTTCGGCATCGTTTCCGACATTGATGACACCGTGATGGTGACGGCCCTGCCCCGGCCTTTCCTGGCGCTGTGGAACACGTTCGTCCTGAGCGAGCGGGCCCGCATGGCCACGCCCGGCATGGCGGTCCTGCTGGACCGGCTGACCGTCGAACACCCGGACGCGCCGGTGATCTACCTGTCCACGGGGCCGTGGAACGCCGCCCCCACCCTGGCCCGCTTCCTGACCCGGAACATGTACCCGTCCGGTGCCCTGCTCCTGACCGACTGGGGCCTGACCCAGGACCGGTGGTTCCGCAGCGGCCAGGACCACAAGCACCGCAACCTGGAACGGCTCGCCAAGGAATTCCCTGACATGCGCTGGCTCCTGATCGGCGATAACGGCCAGCATGACGAAGCCATCTATTCCGAATTCGCGCAGGAGAACCCGGACAAGGTAGCCGCAATCGCCATCCGCCAGCTGTCCATCAGCGAATCGGTGTTCGCAGGCGGCCATTCGGAGGACGGGGACCACACGGCATCCCGGGTTCCGTGGATCTACTCACCCGACGGGGCGGGGATAGCCAAGCAGCTCGCCGCCCTGGACCTGCTCTGAACCTGTCCTAGGCGCTGGCACCCAAAGCCGTGACGTCGTCGTCGTCCGGCGCATCAGCACCAACAACGTCGGTGCCTATGACCTCAACGTCAAAAGCGTCGGAAGCCATGGCCTCCGCGATTGCGGTACCCGCCGCCGCGGCCAGGTCGCGCTCCTCGACGAGTTCCTGGAGCCAGAAGTAGGAGGCTTTGGGCGTCCGCTCCAGGGTTTCGAAGTCCACGTGCAGGAGCCCGAAGGGCTGGTTGTAGCCGGCGGACCATTCGAAGTTGTCCATGAGCGACCAGACGTAATAGCCGCGCAGGTCCACCTTTTCCGCCACTCCGCCCGGGGCTGTTGCCCTGAGGGCGGCCTCAAGGTGGTCGGAGAGGTACTTCAGCCTGCGCTCATCCGGGATGAACCTGGTGTTGGTGGACTTGTCCCGCACGATGATGTCCTCGAAGCTGGCACCGCCCTCGGTGAGGATGACCGGCGGGAGGTTGGGGTACCGCTCGCCCATCTCCTTGAGGGCCACTGCCATGTATTCCGGCTTCACGGGCCAGCCGTAGGAGGTGATGTCCGCTTCCGGCCAGGTCTCCACATGGAAGGGTGTTCCGCCGTTGCCGGCCGCACTGAGGTCGCTGCCCATGGCCTCGGCCATGCTCGCCGGCACTGCACCGCCGCCCGGGCCAACAGCCACCTTGGTGGGCATGTAGTAGTTGAGCCCGTAGAAGTCCAGGGGCTGGGAGATGAGCTCCATGTCCTCCTCCGGGTGCTCGAACGAGCTGAAGAACTTGGCGGCCCGGATGAGGTCCGGATATTTTCCGGTCAGCACGGGATCGGCGTAGAGCCGGTTCTGGGCCAGGTCCATCAGCCCGGCGCTGACGTAGTCCAGCGGGTTGATGGAATTCGGGACCATGGGCGAGTAGACGTTGGTCATGCCGATTTCGCCAGGCACCTTGGCGGCGCGCAGTGCCTGCACCGCCAGTCCGTGCCCCAGCAACTGGTGGTGGACGGTGGGAAAGGCGGCCAGGAGCAGTTCCTTGCCGGGCGAATGCAGGCCGAGGGAGTAGCCGTTGGTGCTGACAGTCGCGGGTTCGTTGATGGTCACCCACCTGGCCACCCTGTCACCGAATGCCTCTGCCAGGATGCCTGCGTACTCCCCCAGCCGGTAGGCGGTGTCGCGGTTCAGCCAGCCGCCGGCTTCGTCCAGGGCCAGCGGCGTGTCCCAGTGGTAGATGGTGGCCATGGGGGAAATGCCGTTGGCCAGCAGCTCGTCCAGGAGCCGGTCGTAGAAGTCCAGGCCCGCCCGGTTGGCCGGCCCGCGCCCGGTGGGCTGGATCCGCGGCCAGGCGAAGGAGAACCGGTAGGAGTCCACGCCCAGCTGCTTCATCAGGGCAACGTCCTGGGGCATGCGGTGGTAATGGTCGCAGGCCGTCACCGGGCTGTGGTTTTCGACGATGGCGCCGTCCTTGGCCGCAAAGACATCCCAGCCTGCCGGCCCGCGGCCATCCTCGTCCAGCGCGCCCTCGATCTGGAAGGCTGCGGTGGCAACGCCAAGCGTAAACCCGGGCGGGATGAGTGCGGCGAGGTCTTTGGCGGTGATGTGCATCGGCGGGCCTTTTGTGACGGAGCGTGTGAGTACGTCTCAGGATGGCACAGCTGGGGGCAACTGACGAGCGGAACCTGCGGCCGCTACTGGGAACCGAACAGAAACTCCTTGGCATGCGCCACGGCCTTGCGGAACGCGTCATTCCGGAGGGTCACCAGATGCTCCGATTCACCGTCGGCAGGTTCCAGGTAACCGGTGTAGCCGGGGCGCAATACCCAGATGTCCCCCGCGGGCGGAAGGTAGAAGACCCCGAAGGACCGCTGCTGCTTTTCATCGGCGGTCCAGACCGGCACAACGGCCAGGGCAGCGCCGGTGGCCGGATTGATCCACTGGGCACGGGGCAGCGGCTGCTCATGCGCCTCGGGGTCCAGGAAGGGGGCAGTGCCGGGGCCCCATCGCTGTTCGAAGCGCTCGTGGAACGCCGGGATCAGGGGTGAGTCGTAGCGGCGCCATTCGCTCATTCGGTTCTCCGCCTCCTCGCGGTTGTCGTTGTACTCCATCAGCCCTGCGTCAGGCCCAGGGCCCGCTCTCCCACCGCACCGGGGTGACCCTGATGGCGGGTCCGGAAGAACCGGCCTGGCTGCGCACCTTGCGGACGGGGATGGCCTGGGCAGCGGCTGCTGCCCGTTGCTGGTCGTAGGCGGCACGCCGTTGCGGATCGCGCAGTACATTGAACGCCTGCATGATCTCCAGGAGCTCCCCCTGCGGGGTGGCCCCGCCGTCGACGTCCGGATGGTGGCTGCGCATCAGTGCCCGGTAGGCGCGGGAAATCTCCTGTTGGGTGGCGTGTGGCTGGACCCGCAGGATTGCGTAGTAGTCGGGGGTGTTCGTCATGTGTTGCCCTGTTCCGGGCACGGGCAACGCCAAGGGTTGCCCGTGCCCGCCGCCCGTTGGCTACGTTCCGATCTCGTGCTTCTCGCTTTGCTGTGTCTGGATCTCGATCTTGCGCGGCTTCGCTTGCTCTGCCACCGGGATCCGCAGGGTCAGGACGCCCTGGTCGTAGCTGGCCTTGATGTTGTCAGTGTCCAGGGTGTCGCCGAGGATCAGCTGCCGGCTGAAGACACCGCGGGGGCGCTCGGAAGCCACCAATTCCACATTGGGCTGCGTGGGGTCCTTGCGCTCCGCCCGGACCGTGAGGACGTTGCGTTCAACGTTCAGGTCCAGTGAATCAATCTTCACGCCGGGAAGGTCGAACGCCACCACAAACTCGCCGTCCTCCTGCCAGGCGTCCATCGGCATGGCAGCCGGGCGGGCGGCGGTCCCAAAGACCTGCTGCGTGAGCCGGTCCAACTCACGGAACGGGTCCGTGCGCATCAACATCATTTCCCACTCCTTCAGCTCTGTAGGTGTTTATCCGTGTCATATCCACCCTCCGTAATCTATGGTGATGGATATAGATTTTTTATAGCACTCGTGGGAAACTGAGGCAAGGCTACCGGACGGATTTTGGAGAACTTATGGCACCGCAGGAAACCGGGCGGCCGCCCGGCCCCAATGGCAGCAACCGCGCGCTGTACGCCATCTCCGTTGCGGCCAAGCTGGCGGGAACCGGCCAGCAGAACATCCGGCTCTACGAGACCAAGGGCCTGCTGACCCCGTCGCGGACATCCGGCGGAACACGGCAGTACAGTGACGACGACATCGCCGTCCTGCTGCGGATCGGCGAACTGCTTGAACAGGGCCTTAACCTGGCAGGCGTGGCCAAAGTACTGGAACTTGAGGCCGCCAACGTCAAGCTGCACCGGGCGCTGAAGCGTGCCCGGTCGCGGCCGCCGGGCTAGGTGGTTCCGGCTCAGTCCTTGGGCGAATCGGCCTTGGACAGTTCCCCGGTGATCCGCTCCCCCGGGATCCGGGCCGTGCGCCAGGTGTCCAGGGCTATGACCCCGCCGAGGATGATCAGTGAAAGAGACAACGACGCGAGGGCGTCGCTGAGCCAGTGGTACCCCAGGTACAGCCGGCTTACCGCCGCAAGGAAGATACCAATCCCCGCCCCCACGAAACCCAGGACGGCGGCGCGGGGATTGCGGCGCCGGGAGAAGATCAGGAAGGCCCCCACCAGGAGGAAGTCGCAGGCTCCCAGGACATGCCCTGAGGGGAACGAGAAGGTGTGGTCGATCCCGAACAGCATCTGCTCCACGGGCGGCCGCGAGCGCCGCACGATCTGGAGGATGATCTGGGAAACGATCACCCCGGTGATCATCGCGGACGCCAGCAGGATGGGGCGCCAGGCATGCTTCGCCGCGAACCCCCACGCCAGGATCACCACCAGGACGATGATGGGCAGGGCAATCGGGCCGAAGACCACAGCCAGGAAAATCATGATGACTGTCAGCGTCTGTGACCTCAGCCCGAGCAGCCAATCGCGGACGGGCACGTCGGCTGCGGACAGGCCATCGGCCTGCAGCACGCTGACCAGGGTGGCAATGAACAGAAGGGTTCCCGCCGCCGCCAGGATAATGGCTGCCCGGTACAGCCAGCGCCGGTCGGCCGGATCCAGGTAGCGTTCCTCAACCACGAACTTGTCGTGGAAGGCACGCCACTTGCCGGCACGATGCTTGGTTCCCGAGCCTGCTGATCCCTGTTGTCCCACTGTCATACCCGTCCCTGCGCCGTGAAGTTTAACCTAGGGTGAAGATTATCCCGCACGGGCCGCGTTGGCGCCGTTTGCCCGCATTTTCCATGCAGTGACGCCCTGCCGGCCATCCACCGCCAGACCCGGGGTAGCCTGTCTGCATGGGTGCCATGAACGAACTGATTGACGCGCCTGCCGTGAATTCCGTTGCCGCCATCCTGGCGGAATCCGCTCCGAATGTGCGGTGGGACAGCACGGCAGCCGCCGCCCACCTGCTGAGCGACCTCAACCTGCGCGCCAGGACTGACCTGGTGGCCCAGGCATTGCAGGCTGACATTGGAAAAGTCCCGGGGGCGGGATATCCGACGGCGGCGGGCAGCTTCCGCGCCGCACTTGGGTTCGAGGAGTTCACGGGCTGGATCTTGTGGCCGGTTTCGGAAGCTGCCGCCGCACTTGCCGTCGCTTCCGGCTCCGGCAGGGACTTCGACGACGCCATGGCCCTGCTGGCGGAACTGACGCCCAGGCTTACCGGTGAGTTCGCCATTCGCCGCCTCCTCCGCCAGGACCCGGACCGGGCGCTGGCCATCATCCAGGCGTGGACCTCCCATCCGGATGAGCATGTCCGCCGCCTGGCCAGCGAGGGAACCCGCCCTTATTTGCCGTGGGCAGTTCGGATCCCCGCCCTCGTCCAGCGGCCGGAAGCCACCCTTCCCATCCTCAGTTCCCTGTACCGCGACCCGTCCGAATACGTGCGGCGGTCCGTTGCCAACCACCTGAACGATCTTGCCCGGCACGCGCCTTCGGCCGTGGTGGCCACCGCCCGGGAGTGGCTCTCCGCGGCTGATGCCAACACGGGACGGGTGGTCCGCCACGGCCTCCGCACGCTCGTCAAGAAGGGGCATCCTGGCGCCCTGGCGCTCCTGGGCTTCACGCCGGCGCAGGTAGCGGTGGCCGGGCCCCGCCTTGACCGGAAGATCCTGAGGGTGCCCGGCGAACTGACGTTTTCATTCGACATCACCAACCTGGGTACAGAAGATGTGGCCCTGGCGGTGGACTACCTCATCCACTACCGCAAGGCGAACGGCAGCCAGTCGGCCAAGGTTTTCAAGGCCTCAACCCTCACCCTTGCACCAGGCGAGTGCAGGAGCCTGTCCAAACGCCACGCCTTCCGGCAGATGACCACCAGGGTGCACCATCCCGGCATGCACGCCCTGGAACTCCAAGTCAACGGCGCCGTGCACGGGCACGCGGAGTTCGTGCTCGAAACCGCTTAGTAGGAACCGGTGGTGAACTGCCAGGTCCGGCCGGTGAGCTGGTTGCCAGCAAGGTCCCGGACCGCAGTTCCGCCGCCGGTGACCGTCACGGTGTACTTGGTTTTGGCGGCCAGCGGCTGCGAGGGATCCAGGATCCACTGGTTGGTGGTGCCGTTCCGGAACACGTTGGCCGGAACCTGGGCGCCGGTGGCGGCATTCTTCACGGTAAACGTGGTTCCGTTGACGCCCTGGACCGCTTCGCTGAAAGTGACGCTGACGTTGTTGCCACGGCGCACCAGCAAGGCGTTGCTGCCGGGCGTGTACCCGGTGATGGCGGGCGCGGGGCCGGTGAGGAAGCTCCAGCTGACGGAGGCAAGCGGGGTGCCGGCGCTGTCCCGGATGGCGGACGTACCGCCCACCAGCGTGGCCGTGAAGGTGGTGTCGGCGGCAAGTCCGGCCGCAGGGTCCAGGGTTGCCGTACGGGTGGTCGCGTTGTAGGAGACGGCGGCGGGGATGGTGGCGCCGGCGGAGTTCCTGAGCACGAAGGTCCCGCCGGTGACGCCCTGGACGGCGGTGCTGAAGGTGGCAGTGACGTTGGTTCCTGCCGCGACGGCAGTGGCATTCGCGGCAGGCGTCACGGCTGTCACCGTGGGAGCGGGGGCGGGGGCAGGGGCCGGAGCAGGTGCGGGAGCAGGAGCGGCCGCAGCAGAGTACAGCAGGCGGTTGGGCGTGCCGCTGGTGGCCCCCGCCACCACCCCTGCCGTGGCGTTGGAGGTGAGCGCGCCGGAGACCTGGGCAGGGGTGAGTGCCGGGTTCTGGGAGAGCAGGACGGCTGCTGCCCCGGCCACGTGCGGTGCGGCCATTGAGGTGCCGGACATTGACGCGGTGGCGGTGGAAGACGTGTGGTACGCCGAGCTGATGCCCACGCCCGGTGCGTAGAGGTCCACGCAGGAACCGAAGTTGGAGAAGGATGCCTGCCTGTCGGCGGAGTCGCTGGCAGCCACTGTCACCGCCGCCGGGACCCGTGCCGGCGAACTGCCGCACGCGTCCACGGCGGAGTTGCCGGCGGCCACCACAGCGGTAACGCCGTCGTTCACCACGGACTGGATGGCAGTGTCCACGGTTGAACTGGCGGCGCCGCCCAGGCTGAGGTTCACCACCGCCGGAGCCCCTGCTGCGTGGTTCGCTGCCACCCAGTCCAGGCCTGCCACTACATCCGAGTTGTAGCCGGATCCGTTGCAGTCCAGCACACGGACGGGAACGATCGTGGCGCTCTTGGCCACCCCGTAGGTGGTCCCGGCAACGGTTCCGGCAACATGCGTGCCGTGGCCGTTGCAGTCGCTGGAGCCCCTTCCGTCAGCCACGGCGGTCCAGCCGGAGGTGATCCGCCCGGCGAACTCGGTGTGCGAGGCCAGGACGCCGGTGTCCACCACGTATGCGGTCACGCCTGTTCCCGAGGACGCCCAGGAGTAGGAGCCGGAAAGCGGCAGCGGCCTCTGGTCCACCCGGTCCAGGCCCCACGGCGCGGGCTGCTGGGTGTCGGAGATGCCCACCAGGGCGTCGGCTTCAACGGACACCACCCGGCCGGACTTCGCGAGCGCTGCCGCCTGGGCAGGGCTGGCGGTGACCAGGGCGCCGCGGATGGCGTGGGTGAAGGTCCGGGCGACGGCGAGGCCCTGGGCCCGCAGCCCGGCCGCCTCGGCGGCCACGTCGGTACCGGACGCGTACTGGACGATGTAGCGCCCGGTAGCTCCGGGATCAGCCGGCGCAACGGCAGCGGCGGGAAGGGCGGTGGCGGACAGGACTGCTGAGACCAGCACTGCGGCGGCGGGCAGCGCTAAGAATGAAGTGCGAATTTGGGGTCCTCGTTCGGCGTTTTCGGGCTGCGGGGGCAGGGAGTTTCCCCGCCCTACCAAAAGAATAGGAGCCCGCAACGCGCCGCCACGTGGTCTTTGCGGGATCCTTCGGCAACCCTTGGCGATTCCTGAGCCCGGGCCGGTTCAGCCGGTTTTGGCACCGCCAACACTGGCACCGCCAACACTGGGGGAAACGTGCGTCCGCCACGTGTGTTCCGGCTCGAATCCCAGCAGCCGCCGCGCCTTGTCGATGGACAGCATGGTCTCGTGTTCGCCCAGGTCCTTGACCACCCTGACCCCCGGGAAAACTTCCGCGGCAAGGCTTGCACTTGAGCGGCTCATGACAGTGTCCGCGTTGGCGATGATGAAGGCCTCGAATCCCGGCTTCCCGTTCTCCAGTGCCCGGGCCACCGCCTGGGCACCGTCCCGGCCGTCGATGTATCCCCAGAGGTTCCATTTCCGGAGTGTCGCGTCCGAGTCGAAGGAAGGAAACCTCTCGTAGTCCGCCACGTCCATGACGTTGGAAAACCGCAGCCCCACAATGCTCAGCTCCGGATCCCAGCGGGTCAGCTCCACCGCCATCTGCTCCTCCAGGTGCTTCACCAGGGAGTAGGTGCTTTCAGGCCGGGCGGGGTATTCCTCATCCACCGGAATGTACGGCGGGTCGACGTCGAACGGCAGTCCCAGCACGGTCTCGCTGGAGGCGTACACCACCTTCTTGATGCCGGCCCTGCGTGCCGCCTGGAACACGTTGTAGGTGGAAAGCATGTTGTTCTCGAACGTGGCGACGTCAGGAATGATGCCCGGGGCAGGGATGGCGCCAAGGTGCACCACGGCGTCGAAACCTTCGTGCCTGTCATCCAGCCCCAGCAGGACATCCAGGACCTGGCCGTAGTTCCTCAGGTCCACCACCACCAAGCCGGGGCTGCGGCTGCCCTCACGGTCCAGGTTGAGGACCTGGTGGCCGTCCTCCGTGAGCCTGCGGACCACGTGCCGCCCGAGTTTTCCGCTACCGCCGGTTACCGCAATTCTCATCAGGTTTCCTTCATGTTTGTGGCTTTGCGCCAGGTTAGCCGCCAGGTCGGTCGGGGGTCAGTTGCCGCGGCGCGGCGTTCCAAGGAACTTCTCGACGGCGGCGATCGCCAGTCCGGTAATCTCACCGGGATCCCCGCTGCCGTTCACGGACACGAGGATTCCGCGACCGGCGTAGACCGAGACTACTTCATGCGTCTCGCGGTGATAGAGGTCCAGGCGGCGCCGGAACACCTCCACGGTGTCGTCCGTGCGCCCCTGGTCCGCCGCGCGCCGCCGCATCCGTTCTTCCAGCACGGCGTCCGGGGCGGACAATTCGATGACCGCGTCCAGGGCGTACCCCTGCGAGGCGAGCATGTTGTCCAGCTCCGTCACCTGGGGGGCTGTACGCGGATAGCCGTCCAGCAGGAACCCCGCCTGCAGGTCGCTCTCCAGGAGGCGGTCCTTGACCAGCGCGTTGGTGAGGTGGTCCGGGACAAAATCGCCGCCGTCGAGGTAGCTGGCAGCCTGGTTTCCCAGCTCCGTCTCCTGGCTGACGTTGCTTCGGAAGATTTCTCCGGTGGAGACTGCCGGGACGCCGAAGTGCCGTGCCAACTGTTCCGCCTGTGTGCCTTTGCCGGAACCCGGCGGGCCGATGATGAGCAGCCTGGTCATGTTCCTGTCCCACTTCCTGCCCCGTCGGGGCGTGCCGGCCGCCGCTTCGGGGCCCTGCCGCCGGGGCACCGGCGCCTGCTTCATTCTGCGGTAACTTCCCGGCAGGCGCCAGAGAACCCCGCCTTCACGCATGTCAAAGTGACGCCGCCCCCAGCCGGAGGATGTATATACTTCTGGATATCGGTTTAGCAGCAGGCCGTTGGAGAGTTCTTCGATCCAGCGACCTTCATAACCTGCCGGCATTGCGGCGGGATGCTCGAAGGCGCCGGGTTGTCCTGAGCGAATGGCACCAAAAAACCGTGGCCAGCGAGTCAACAGCAAAACCCGATACATCCATAACCGAGCACCTGCATGAACTGGTCCTCAGCAGCCCTGACGTTGAGGACTTCCTTAATGAACTGGCACAGGTGTCGGCACGCAACCTTTCCGAGCCCGGCGACGAAATCATGTGCGCCATCACCCTGCTGCGGCAGCGCAAGGCCGCAACGGTAGCCAGCAGCAGCCCGGAGGCGAAGGCCATCGCGCAGCTTGAGTACGAGTTCAGCGAGACGCCCAGCCTGGCAGCTTCCACCACCCGGGAGACCATCAGCGTTCCGGACGCGCAGCATGACGGCCGCTGGCCTGAATACTCTTCTGCCGTCCTGGCCCAGGGCGTCCGTTCCGTCCTTGCCCTGCCCTTCCGGCTGGAGGGCGAAACAAAGGCGGCGCTGCTGCTGTACTCGCCCCGGCCGCGCCGCTTTGAGTCACGCATCCTTGAGTTCGCCGAGGACTTCGTGGGCCAGACGTCCCTTGCCCTGCGGCTTGCGGTCCGCTTTGCCCATTACAGCGAGACCGCGGCGAACCTCCGCGCCACCCTGGAATCACGCACCGTCATCGACATGGCCGTGGGCATCATCATGGCCCAGAACCGGTGCAGCCAGCACGACGCCTTCGAGATCCTGAAGACGGCGTCGAGCACCCGCAATTCAAAGCTGCATGACGTGGCCGCCGTTGTGGTCAATTCGCTGGGGCAGGGGCCTGCACGGACCCATTACGACGGATAGCTTTCACAGGCGGCACGGCAACAGTCAGCGCCTGGCTCGGCGACGCTCCCTGGCCCGACGCTCTCTCACTTAACGCGGCTTTTCACCCAACGGTCTCGCACTTCTGGCGACGGCGGACTCCCGCCGTCGCCGGAAGTTTTCCGTGTGCGCCTTACTTGGCGAGGAAACGCAGCAGCGCTTCGTTGACTTCGGCGGCGTGTGTCCACAGAAGGCCGTGCGGGGCACCTTCAATCTCCACGTATTCAGCGCTGGGCAGGGCCTTGGCGAACAGCCGGCCGGTGGAGTCGATGGGCAGGATGTTGTCCGCCGTGCCGTGGAGGATGAGTGCCGGAACGTCGATCTTCGGGATGTCCGCGCGGAAATCGGTGAGCCAGGTGGGCTGGGCAGCGACAGATGCCGTTGCTCCGGCGCTGGCCGCAAGGTTCCAGCTGGCATTGACGGCTTCCTGGCTTAGTCGGGG
This sequence comes from Pseudarthrobacter sp. CC4, assembly GCF_048957775.1. Lineage (NCBI taxonomy): Bacteria > Bacillati > Actinomycetota > Actinomycetes > Micrococcales > Micrococcaceae > Pseudarthrobacter > Pseudarthrobacter sp. CC4. Next base: position 40,590 of record NZ_JARCCZ010000029.1, read on the forward strand.
CGTACCGAGGAACGTGTCACTGTTGTAGAAGTTCTTGAAGAAGTCGGTGAAGAAGGCGTACCGGTCAGCCGTGACGGATTCTTTCAGCCCGTCGAAGACCTCCTGTGGAACGCCGTCGGGGTTGTCCCCGGTCTTGAGCAGGAAGGGCTGAAGGGAACCAAGGAAGGCTGCCCGTGCCACCCGGGCGGAGCCGTAGGTGCCCAGGTAGCGGGCCACCTCGCCGGTGCCCATGGAGAAGCCCACCAGGACGGCGTCATTCAGGTCCAGGGTTGTCAGTACGGTGTTGAGGTCCGCCGCGAACGTGTCGTAGTCGTAGCCCTCGGTGGTCTTGCTCGATTTCCCAAAGCCGCGGCGGTCATAGGTGATGACACGGTACCCGGCGCCCAGCAGGGCAGCGGCCTGCTTCTCCCAGGAGGAGCCGTCCAGGGGGTAGCCGTGGATCAGCACGACGGGCTGGCCGGAGCCGTGGTCTTCGTAGTAAAGCTCGATGTCAGTGCTGTTTTCGGTTCCAACGGTGATGAGAGCCATCGCGGCGGGTCCTTTCGAGACTGTGGGATCGATGCGGAGCGGGCCGCAGTGCAATGCCCGCGCAATACCCACTCTAGGACGGTCCGCCATCCAGTACAGCCCAACCGTGAGGCCCGGCTGGTGCCAGGTCCGATTACGCTACCGCTTACTGGGAAGGTTGCGGAAGCTCGCAGTTGATCTGGGGGTTGGCTCCCATGTAGTTCAACGGGCCGGCGGCAATGGTGATGGCAATGGTGCCTGCCTCTGCGCAGTTTCCGGGCGCTCCCCCGAAGTAGCCCCGCTGCCAGGCAGCAACGCCGCCGATGATCAGCCAGATGACAATCAGTGCTCCGACAATCCGCATGAGTCCTCCATTGGCCACGGCGGCGGGTGTGGGTCAATTATGCGCCGTTGACCTCGAAAAATGCGAGAGCACGGGGAAACACAAATGCACCCCCGGTTCCAGGATGATCCGGAACCGGAGGTGCATGTCGATGCATTGCAAAGGTGTCGGGTCAGGCCTTGGCGGCCTTGCCGGGCAGGGCCAGCCTGAAGATCTTGCCCCAGGTTGAGCCAACCTGCTTCAGCAGCGGTCCGGTGGTGTAGTTCAGACCGTAGCGCTGGCAGATTTCACGGACCTTGGGCGCCACCTCGGCGTACCGGTTGGAAGGCAGGTCCGGGAAGAGGTGGTGCTCGATCTGGTGCGAGAGGTTACCGGTCATGATGTGCATGAACTTTGACCCGGAGATGTTGGCGGAGCCGATCATCTGGCGGATGTACCAGTCGCCGCGGGTTTCGCCTTCGGCCATTTCCTCCGTGAAGGTGTCAGTGCCTTCGGGGAAGTGGCCGCAGAAGATGACCGCGTGGGCCCAGACGTTGCGGACGGCATTGGCTGTCAGGGTTCCGTAGAGCGCCTGCTTGCCGGAGCCGGTCAGCATGGCCACCGCGGGGGTTGCGGCATAGTCCTTGGTGAACTGGGTGACAACCTTCTTGCCAAGGGCCTTGAGGTCCTTGAGCAGCGCTTCCTTGGACTTCTTGCCTTCCTGGTACTCGGTCAGCTCGAGGTCATAGATGGCGATGCCCCATTCGAAAAGGGGAGCCAGGATCGCGTTGTACAGCGGGTTGCCCAGGTTGAAGGGCTTCCACGGCTGGTTTTCATCCATCCGCAGGAGGTTGTATCCGACGTCGTTGTCCTTGCCCACCACGTTGGTCCAGCGGTGGTGGAGGTCGTTGTGGGTGTGCTGCCAGGAGCGCGACGGCGTGACGAAGTCCCATTCCCAGGTGGTGGAGTGGATGTCCGGGTCCCGCATCCAGTCCCACTGGCCGTGCAGGACGTTGTGCCCGATCTCCATGTTTTCCAGGATCTTGGCCAGGCTCAGCAGCGTGGTGCCGGTGACCCAGGCTGCCTTGTTCTTGCTGACCAGCAGCGCGGCACGGCCCGAAATCTCCAGGCCGCGCTGGATCTTGATCACGCGGCGGATGTAGGCGGCGTCCGATGCCCCGCGCTTGGCCAGGATCTCGTCGCGGATGGCGTCCAGTTCGCGCCCGAGTTCCGCCACTTGTTCATCACTCAGGTGGGCGGCGGCCGGCGGCCGCACCGTGGGGCTGCCGGATTCGGCCAGCTTCCCGGGGCGCGTCCTGCTTCCCGCCGCAGGTTTCTCCTGGTTGGAGGCATCTCCGGCGGTGGTTTTGCTGGGTGTAACTACAGACATACCGTTGTGCTCCTCAGATTTCGAGGTTGACGGGTCCGGCGGCTGCCGAGACACACGTTTGGATCAATTGGCCGGGCTCGCCATGGATTTCCCCGGTGCGGAGGTCGCGGACCTGTCCGGCCAGGAGGGGTGTGAGGCAGCTGTGGCAAATGCCCATCCGGCAACCGCTGGGCATCAGCACGCCGGCGTCCTCACCGACGTCCAGAATGGGGGTGTCGCCGTCGGCTTCCACTTCCCGATCAGACGCTTCAAAGGTGACCAGGCCGCCGTCGTGCCCCACGCCGGCATTGAACGTGGTGTTGAACCGTTCAATCATGAGGTTCCCGGGGTCACCGGCCACCGCGACGTCCGAGCCCGGAGCTGCGGTAGTCAGCGCCGCCCGCTTCCAGAGGGCTTCGGCGTCGTCCAGGAAGCTGTCCGGACCGCAGGCATACGCCGCGCGTTCCTTCCAGTCCGGGCAGATCTCGTCCAGCTGGTCGGTGTTGGTGAGGTCCATCCGGCCTTGTTCGCCGGTGTACCAGTGGGCCAGCCGGAAGTTGGGGAACTGGTCCGCGAGTTCGGCAAGTTCCTCGCGGAACAGGCTGTCCCCGGGCGTGCGGGCCGAATGGACCAGCACGACGTCGGCATCCGGACGCCGGGGAACAAGGGTGCGGATCATGGACATCACCGGAGTGATGCCGCTGCCCGCCGTGACCATCAGCAGGGGCCGGGGGTGCTCGGGAAGCACGAAGTCGCCCTGCGGCGGGGCAAGGAACAGGACGTCGCCCGGCCGGGTGGTGCGCACCAGCGTGCCGGAGACTGCGCCGACGTCCGTGACGGTGATAGCCGGGTCCTTGCCTGCCGGGGCGCTCAGGGAGTAGGACCGCCAGTGGCGGACGCCATCGAGTTCGACGCCGATGCGCGCCCACTGGCCTGCCAGGTGGGAGTGCCAACCGCGGCCGGGCCGGAAAAAGATCGTGGCGGACTGCGCGGTCTCCTGGACCACGCGCGTAACCACGCCGCGAAGCTGCCGGGCAGAATAGACGGGGTTGAACAGCGCGAGGATATCCTCCGGCGCCAAGGGCGTGGTGAGGACAGAGGCCGCCTGGGCCAGCTGACGTAGCCGGATCATAGGGTAAAGCCTAAAACGGCGCGGGCCATATTTCTCTCTCTTCGTTATATGACCGTTCCGCAGTCACGCTGTAATAATGAGGGCGCTAAGCCCCCAAAGCCGCACTATAAGTCTAACGGCTGCGGTGTGCAGAAGGTTCCCCAGTCTTCACTAAGCATACTTAGTTTACCCTCACCGCGCGTGGGCAGGCGGATATTTACGGGGAAGACGGCAAGGTTACGGCCGGCAGCTACGGGTCAGGGGCGTGCCGCCTGCCAGCCAAGTGCCGGTGCGATATACCGGGCGACGTTGCCCAAAAGCTTGGCGTTGAAGTCCACGCCCAGCTGGTTGGGGACAGTGAGCAGGAGGGTGTCCGCGGCCTGCACCGCGGTGTCGGCAGCCAACTGCTCCGCCAGGACGTCCGGTGCGCCTGCATAGCTTTTCCCGAACCTGGCAGTAAGCCCGTCGATGATTCCCACCTGGTCCCGGCTGTCGCGCAGGGCGCTGCCGGCAAAGTACATGTTGTCCTCGGCGTCCACGATGGGGAGGACACTGCGGCTCACCGAAACCCGCGGCCGGCGGGCATGGCCTGCTGCGGCCCAGGCATCCCTGAACAGCTGGATCTGCTCGGCCTGCAGTTCGTGGAAGGGAACACCGGTATCTTCAGTGAGCAGGGTGGAACTCATCAGGTTCATGCCGAGATCCGCGGCCCAGACCGCCGTCTTCCTGGTTCCGGCTCCCCACCAAATGCGCTCCGCGAGCCCCGGCGACTGGGGCTGGACGGGCAGCAGTCCCCTGGTTCCGCCTGCATACCGCGGGTCCGCTTCCGCCACACCGGCGCCGGTGATTGCCTTACGGAAGAGGGCGGTGTGCCGGCGGGCCATGTCGGCGTCGGTCTCCCCAGCTTCGGGCACGTGCCCGAAAGCTGCCGCACCCTGGCGGGCGGGCTCGGGTGAACCACGGCTGATGCCGAGCTGAAGCCTGCCGCCGCTGATCAGGTCTGTGGCTGCGGCCTCCTCGGCCATGTAGAGGGGGTTTCGTACCGCATGTCAATGACGCCGGTACCGATCTCGATCCTGCTGGTCCGGGCGGCTATCGCGGAAAGCAGCGGGAACGGCGAGGCCTGCTGCCGGGCGAAGTGGTGCACGCGGAAGAACGCCCCGTCCAGCCCAAGCTCTTCCGCGGCCACCGAAAGGTCAATGGCCTGGAGGAGGGCGTCGCCGGCGGTCCTGGTGCGGGAGCCCTGTCCGGGACCCCAGTGGCCGAAGGAAAGAAATCCGATGCGCTCCATACCTGCCCCAACTGCACGGACACCGCGGGCATTCCCGACGGTCCGGACTGCCCTGGGCCTATTCCGTGCTGCCGCCCAGTGAAGCCCGGCGGCGTGGCTAGACTGGCAGCGTGACCAACAGCGACCAGCCCGCCAGCGCTTCCGTCCCGCCGTCGCGCGGGAAAATCGCCGAGCGCCTGTTGCCGGGCGGAGAAGAACCTGACCCGCGGTTCACCCTCGCCAACGAACGCACCTTCCTTGCATGGATCCGCACGTCGCTCGCACTGCTGGCCGGAGGGATCGCCATCGAGGCATTCACCGCCGGCCTCTTCCTGGAACCGGTCCGCAAGGGTTTGGCGGTGCTGCTGCTCCTGCTGGGAATGCTGCTGAGTGCGGGATCAGCCGTGCGGTGGCTTCGGGTGGAGCGCAGCATGCGGAACAACGCGCCGCTTCCGTTGCCGCTCGTTGTCCCGCTGTTGGCCGGGGCAGGCGCGCTGGCGGCCGCCGTCGTCCTCATCTTTGTCCTCTGGCGCTGACCAGGTGGCGGCGTCCCGCACCGCCGGCGGCCATGGCGACCCGGGCCTGCAGCCGGAGCGGACCTCGCTCGCCTGGGGCCGGACCATGCTGGCCCTGGTGACGGTCAGCGCCATCTTCCTGCGCTGGCTCCCGCAGCACGGACTCCCCATCCTGATGCTGTTCGCCGTCTCATCCGCCGCAGCGCTGGCCATCTACCTGACCCAACGCCGCCGGTACCGTGTCCGGTCCCGGGGACTCTCCAGGGAAAGGCTCGACGCCGACATCACCGCGGTGCTTTGGACGGCTTTCGCAGGGGTCGCCTTGGGCTGCCTGGGCATTGGCGTTGTCCTTGCCGGCTGAAGCTGCGGCGCAGGACCCCTAGAACATCGGCAGGACAAAGCCGGCAAGCAAGGCCACAGCGCCGATGGCGGTGAGGCAGCGGCCCAGCACGGATGCTGTCCTCCCTGCTTCTTCCGGCGCCGTGGTCTGCCACTGGGTGGGGCGCTTGGGGTGATAGTAGATGGGGAGGGTGTCGCCCACCGCCAGGTCCCTGATGTCATGGGGCGACATGGGCGCGTGGTGCACCTGGTATTTGCGGTCGAACCACCGAAAGCCCACCCCTGTGGTGTCGGAATACACCACGGCCTCGGCTACTGCCCAGGGATGAACGAAGCGGCGGAGGAACCCGGTATAGAAGAGCAATCCGAGCCCTGCGGGCAGGCACAACCAGGTGAGCATCTCGAGGATTGGACCTGCCATATCAAGCACAGTGGGCATGATTCCGATGGTACAGGCGTACGCTGGGGGAAAACCGTTCCGGCCTAAGGGGTAGACATGAACGATGAAGATCTCCTCACGCGCATCCGGTCCCTTGTGGAAGAGGAGCACTCCCTCCGCGAGGCCTCCGGAGACGGCCAGATGCCGGACAAGGCGCGGCTGAAGCAGGTGGAAGAAAGCCTGGACCAATGCTGGGACCTGTTGCGCCAGCGCAGGGCCAAAGCCGGTTCCGGCGAGAACCCCGATGACGCCGAAGTCCGTCCGGTCAACGAAGTCGAGGGCTACAAGCAGTAGCTGCACGGCACCGTTGCACCCGTGCCGCTCCCCGCCGTGAAGAGATTGGAGTTCCATGCGCCTTGCAGTCGCGCAGATCATCAGCAGCGCTGACCCCGCAGCCAACCTGGAGCTGATCCGGGACTACGCTGCACAGGCCAAGGCCGCCGGCGCCGAGCTGGTGGTGTTCCCCGAGGCCGCCATGCGCGCCTTTGGCCATTCCCTCCGAGATGTCGCTGAACCGCTGGACGGCCCGTGGGCCGGGGAAGTCCGGGCCATTTCCAGGGAACTGGGCATAGCGATCGTGGCCGGGATGTTCACCCCCGGCAAGGACGGCCGGGTCCGCAACACCCTCCTGGTCACCGGCCCCGGGCTGGACACTTCATACGACAAGGTGCACCTCTTCGACGCCTTCGGTTTCGCCGAATCCAGGACAGTGGACGCGGGCCAGGCTCCGGTGACCTTTGAACTTAATGGCACGGTGTTCGGACTTGCCACCTGCTACGACGTCCGCTTTCCCGCCCTTTTCACCGCCAACGCCCGCCGGGGAGCACAGGTCAACATCGTGTGCGCGTCGTGGGGCGCCGGCGAGGGCAAGGCGGAGCAGTGGGACCTCCTGGTGCGGGCACGGGCCTTGGACAGCACCACCTTCGTGGTTGCCTGCGGCCAGGGCGATCCCGAAACCATGGGCGCCGGCCCTGCAGGCACAGCCCCCACGGGCATCGGCCACAGCGCCGTAATCACTCCCTTCGGCACCGCCGTGGCAACTCTGGGCGGAAAGCCGGAACTCGCCGTCGTCGATATCGACCCGTCCCTGGTGGACGATGTGCGCAGCAAGCTTCCGGTGTTGGCCAACGCCCGTCAGTTCTAAGCGGGACTTTTCAGCGCGCCGGTGCGGTGAGCTTCCGTTCACCGCGCCGTAATCTCCCCATGTCCAGCGTGCGACGGCGCTTCTCACCTTCAGCATCCGGCCCGCCCTTTTAGCGCGCGGCCTGCGGAGCAAAACGCGGCGGCCCCGTCCCCTTCCGGATGGCGGCTGTTTACACAGCCGAAACATTACGGACACGGGGACTTCACACACCGGCCGTTTCTGTAACGCGGACGCAACTTTGAGGCGCATTTCCCGAAACACAAAACGCGAAAGATGGACTGCGGGGGAAATGCGAGGGCCTGGAAGAGTGCCCCGCTTCGAGGCGCAACGCGAAGGGACCCGCAGGTGGAGATTTCTGCCCAACATGTCTGGCTGATGATTTCAGCCGCGATGGTACTGCTGATGACGCCCGGGCTTGGCCTTTTCTATGGCGGCATGACGCGGGCCAAGGCCGCGCTGAACATGATCATGATGAGCTTCATCTCCGCCGGGATCGTCGGGGTTGTCTGGGTCCTGTGGGGCTACTCCATGACAACGGGCGACGGCGTGCTGGGCCTCTTCGGCAACCCGTTCGCCAACTTCGGCCTGCAGAACCTCATGGGTTCCCCCGACCTGATCAAGGCCGGATACAGCGCCACCTTCGCCATCATCACTGTTGCCCTGATCAGTGGCGCCATTGCGGACCGCGCCAAGTTCGGCGCCTGGGCCCTGTTCGTCCCCGTATGGATCACAGTTGTGTACTGCCCGCTCGCCTACATGGTGTGGGGCGGCGGGCTGATGAGCTCCGGCGGCGCAGTCACCGCCGTGTTCGGCCAGGTCATCGACTTCGCCGGCGGCGCCGTGGTGGAGATCAGCTCCGGAACGGCCGCCTTGGTCCTGGCCCTGATCGTGGGACAGCGCCACGGGTTCGCGAAAGACCCCAACCACCGCCCGCACAACGTCCCCTTCATCATGCTGGGCGCCGCCATCCTGTGGTTTGGCTGGTTCGGCTTCAACGGCGGCGCCGCAACAACGGCGGAACAGGCCGGCCTCATCTGGGTGAACACGCTGGTTGCTCCCGCCGCGGCCATGCTGAGCTGGCTGGTGACGGAGAAGCTCCGCCACGGCCACCCCACCTCCCTCGGCGCGGCGTCCGGCGTGGTGGCCGGGCTTGTGGCCATCACGCCGTCCTGCGCCAACATCAGCCCGCTGGCTGCCGTGGGCCTGGGCCTGGTGGCGGGAGCTGCCTGCGCGGTCTTCGTGGACCTCAAGTACCGGTTCGGCCTGGATGACTCCCTGGACGTGGTGGGCGTCCACCTCGGCGCCGGGCTCATCGGAACCCTCGCGCTGGGCTTCATCGCCCTCCCGGCAGACGGCCTTGGCGGCGGCCTCTTCTACGGCGGCGGCGTCCAGCAGCTCATCGCGCAGACCGCGGCCGTCGTGATCACCCTGCTGCTTTCCGGCGTCGGAACCCTTGTCATTGGCCGTGCCATCAACAAGGCCATCGGCTTCCGGGTCAGCCACGAGGCGGAAACTGCGGGTGTGGACCTGGCCGAACATGCCGAGAGCGCCTATGCGTTCGGGGAGATAGGAGCGGGCTTCAATCCGCTGCCGCACACCGCATCCCCTTTCCCTGCCGCAGTGTCCGCCGCTGGCATGTCCGCCGACGCGGAGTCCGGCGCGGCTGCACAGCACCGCAAGGAAGACTCTTTCGCCTGATCAGTCAGCCAGGATCTTGTACAGCGCCCGGCGGGTCTCATCCATCTTTTCCATAGCGGCGGCGCGCTGTTCCTCGGTAACCCCGCTGCGGAACTGGTGAATGGCGCCCATCAGCTTCCCGATGCTCTGGTGGAAGTCCCGATCCGGACTGTCCTGCCCGGCGTTCCAGGCGTTTTCCATCTCCTCTGCATGCTCGGCAACGTAGGCCCGGCCCGCGTCCGTAAGGGTGAACTCCGTCCCGCGGCCCTCACTGAGCGCTGAGATCAAGTCCTCGTCAACGAGTTGCTGAAGGGTTGGATAAATGGACCCGGGGCTGGGCCGCCACGCTCCCCCCGTCTTTTCGGCGATCGTCTTGATCAATCCGTAACCGTTCGAGGGCGCTTCCGCCAGGAGCGAGAGGATGGCGGCACGGACATCGCCCCTGCTGGCCCTTCGCGGGCTTCGGCCCAGCCCCGGACCGAAGCCAGGGCCAAATCCCGGCCCGAATCCCGGGCCGAAGCCTGGTCCAAAGCCGGGGCCAAACCCGCCACCCCGGTGCCCGTGCGGCCCCCTCCGGCCCCGCCCGCGCTCAAACCGTCCCCTGCCGAATTCCGGCCCTGGAAACCTTCCTTCAGGAATGTCTTTCATGCCATCCTCCTCTTGCTTCCGTAGTCTTCGCTGGATTTATCAGCGATAGTTAACGATATGTCGCTATCTATCGACGGTCAAGGGTTCAAGTGTGACCAAATCCTGATCTCCGAGGTGTGGATCGCCCCCTCCCACCGGCGTAGTCTTTTGGCACCCCCTAGGCTTGAGGGCTGAAGAATGGCGACGAAGAGGAAGCGCGGGCGCGGTTTCAGCCTTGCCTTGGGAAGGTTCCTCGGGTTCCTGGCAACGAGTGCCCTGTGCGGAGTCCTGGCCGCCAGCCTGGTGGTTCCGGCCGTGGCGGCCGCTGGCCTCGGCGTCAGCAACTCCATTGGCTTTTTCGACAGCCTGCCGGAAGAACTGACAGTCCAGCCGCCGTCGCAATCCACCAAGGTCCTCACCTCCGACGGCCAGCCGATCGCCATCTTCTATGCGGAGAACCGCGTCAGGATCCCCCTGGACCAGATGTCGCCCTATATCAGGGGTGCCATCGTCGCAATTGAGGACAGCAGGTTCTACGAGCATGCCGGCATTGATCCCCAAGGGATCGTGCGGGCCTTGGTATCGAACCTGACCAAAGGCAGCCAGCAGGGCGCCTCCACCATCACGCAGCAATATGTCACCAACGTGATAAATGAGGCCCGCCTCTCGGAGGACAGGCCGGATGAAGTAATCCTGAGCGGGCAAAAGAACGTCGGCGACAAGCTGCGCGAGATGAAACTGGCCATTGCGCTGGAGAAGAAGTTCACCAAGGAGCAGATCCTCGAGGGATACCTGAACATTGTGTTCTTCAACAGCGACGCCTACGGCATCGAGGCAGCCTCGCACTACTTCTTCAGCACCACCGCCAAGGACCTCAGCCTTCCGCAGGCAGCCCTGCTGGCCGGACTGGTCAACAGCCCGACGTTCTACAACCCGGCGGTCAACCCTGACAAGTCGATTGTGCGCCGGAACCAGGTGCTCTCGGAGATGCTCCGCCAAGGCATGATCACCCAGGCCCAGCACGACGAAGCCGTGGCTACGCCCATTGAACTTAAAATCAGTCCGGAGCGGCAAGGTTGCGCCAACGCCTCGATGGCGCCCTATTTCTGCGACTACATCTCGCATCTCATCCTGAACAACCCTGCCTACGGGGCGAGCCTGATGGAACGGCAGAGGAAGCTGTACCGTGGGGGCCTCACCATCGTCACTACCCTGGACAGCAGGCTCCAGGCTGCCGCCCAGGCGCAGGTGGACGGTACGGCCGGGCCCAATCCGGACCGGTGGGGTGCGGCACTGGTGACGGTACAGCCCGGTACCGGCAAGATCCTGGCCATGGCCCAGAACACCGTGTTCCTTCCCGAACCGGGCAAGTTCGACACGCAACTGAACTTCAACGTGGACGCCAAGGATCCGCAGGGGAACGACCTGAACGGAGCCGGCGGTTTCCAGCCCGGGTCCACCATGAAGCCGTTCACCTTTGCCGAGTGGCTCAACGAGGGCAAGTCGCTGACAGCGGAAGTGGACGCGTCCCGGCGCGTGTATCCGCTGGGATTCCCTTGGAGGTCCAGTTGCGGAAAGGTGCTGGGCGCCTACAGCACCGCCCAGAATAACCCGGAGCTGGGCGCCGCTGATGACTTGCAGAACGCCGAGGAGGGCTTCTACCGGAAGATGCCCATCAACTACGGGCTCTACAACTCGATCAACACTGCCACGTTTGCGACAGCCGCACAGCTGGATTTCTGTGGCATCCAGAAGATGGTGGACGCTGTGGGCCTCCACAGCGGACTCGACGGGACCCCGATCAACATGCACCAGCTGGGCAACCTCCTGGGCGCGATCGGAGTTGCTCCCCTTCATCTGGCCAATGCCTTTGCCACTTTTGCCAACGACGGCCGCTATTGCACACCGATTGCGCTGGCGGACGTCAAGGACGCAACCGGCGGTAACCTGCCTGCCCAGACGGTCGAGTGCCGGGACGCAGTGAAGCCGGACGTGGCCCGCGGCGTCAACAGTGTGTTGCAGGACGTGCTTAAGAAGGGCTCGGGCGTCTGGATCAACCCCAAAACCCATGACAAGTTCCCTGTGGCGGCCAAGACGGGCACCTCGAACACCAACGGGTCCACGTGGATCGTCGGCTACACCACCGGTCTGGCCACCGCGTCCTTCTTCGGTGACGCACTTGAGGGGCAGAAGCGAGCCGGGCAGAACGTCACCATCAACGGAATCTTCTACCCCCGCCTTGACGGTTACATGATCGCCGGACCCCAATGGGCCTACTACATGCTTAACGTGGTGCCGCTCTATCCCGCCGGCCCGTTCCCGCCTCCTCCGCCATCGATGATTGGCCCGAGCCCCTCGCCGAGCCCGCGGCCGTAAGCACCGGGCCATTCGCGTGGGAATTACGACGACGGCGCCTCCCGCCGTCCGGAATGCGCCATGCTGTGCCCGGCAGCGGCGGCGCGGCGGACCGGGAAGAAGCAAGCCGCTAGCCGGTCCCCTTCCACAGCCGCTGCCACCACGAGTGCCGCGGTTCCGGTTCCGGCGGCGCCTCTACGGGACGGGCGGCACGGCGTTCGCGCCACCGCGCCACCGCTTCGTCCACGTCACGGGTCTTGGTGACCACCGGCGGGCCACCCTGGAGCTGGCGCCGGGCATCGATGACCCGCCGGTTGAAGTCCTGCAGGATGTCCCGTACCTGCTGCTCGGTGTACTGGGCATCCAGCCGGGCATCAAGCTCCGCATCCTCGGTACGGAGCAGGATCGCGGCGGGGCCGAGCCCGCTGAGGTTCTCCCGCTGGATGAGCCCTTTGACCCACCAGTCGGGATCGTACCGCTCCCCCAGCCCCGGAATCGGTTTGCCCGCGTATTTGAGGTTGTCGAATTTGCCCTGGGCCATGGCATCGCGGACCAGGTATTCCGCCCGGGCGGCGTCGCTCACTTTCTTGCGCTTCTCGCGTTCCTGCGCTTCGAGGGCGTCGAGCGCGGCTTCTTCCTCGGCGCTGATTCCGGCTCCGCGGTAGGACCGGACCTCAGCGGCGCGCTCCAGGCGCCTCCGGATATCCTTCGCACCGCCGCTCACCGCTGCCACCGCCTCGCCTGGGAATGCTGCTTCCTTCCAGTATTCAGAAGCTTTTCGCCCTGTTCAACGCCTGCCGGGCGCAGCCAGCCCGTGGACAGAGGAAAGCGTACGACGCCGGAACGTCCCGCCGTCGTACGCTCTCCCAGGTGCCGCGAGGCTTAGCCGGCGTTGGCATGCTCGGCCAGGATCGCGTCGATCTGGCCCAAAGCCTCCTTCATGCCCTCCTCCATGCCCATCTTGACCATCTCTTCCATCTGCTCTTCGGAATCGAAGATAGACATGATGGTCATGCGGGTGCGGCCGCCGATGTCCTCCAGGTCAACAGCGGCATGGGCACTGCCCATGGCATCCAAGGGCGCTCCGGTTTCGTCAGCGAAGCCGTCATCGAATTCGAGCTTCCGCGGCGGCTCGATGGTCCTGAATTTCCACCAGCCTCGGGGCTTCTCGCCTTCCGGGGTGGTCATGTAATACCCGGCCTTCCCGCCGGGCTGGAAGTCGAACCGGTCAAACGTGGCCGGATAGTTGGGCGGGCCCCACCAGCGCTCCAGCTGGCGCGGGTCTTCCCAGATCTGCCAGACGCGCTCGACGCCGGCGTCGAACTCCGCCACGAGCGTGAGGCTGAGGGCCTCGAGATTCTTGGTGGAACTGATAACAGGCATTGCGCAACCTTCCTATCCTTCAGCCAGAATGTCCGCGATCCGGTCGACGCGCTGCCGCCAGATCGCCTCGTACTCATCGAGCAGCCGCCGGGCTTTTTGCAGGCCTTCATGGTTACCCCGCACAATCTGCTCCCTTCCGCGCTTTTCCTTGGTGACCAGGGACGCGCGCTCCAGCACCGCCACATGCTTCTGGACGGCGGCGAAGCTCATGTCGTAGAGGGCAGCAAGGCCGGAGACGGAATACTCCCCGGCTGTTACGCGGCGGACAATGTCCCGCCGGGTGGCGTCCGCCAGCGCCTGGAACAGGCGATCGACGTCCGCATCACTGAGCTGATCTACAACCATTTGGTTGTACGATAACCCCGCGGGACCCCGGTGTCAATGGAGGCCGGGACCCCATTCACTTTGCACCGCAAAGCCCCTGCATCCGGGTATCTTGAAGGCCATGAGCATCCTCCTGGCGGGCGCCGGTCCCGACCCTGCAGCCTTCCCCGAGTTGTTCGACCGCTTCGTCCGTGACGTCCAGGAACACAGCGGCGGGGAAGGTCCCGTCCGGATTGCCCTGGCGCTACACCACCGCAGCGGGAACCCTGAGGAAGCCCTGCCGGAGTACGCGGAACCACTCCTCGCCCGCGCACCGGTTGAGCTGGTGCCGGCCCTGCTCAGTTCGGCGTATCCGGTGGATCCGGCCGTATTCGACGGCGTCCACGGCGTGGTGGTGGGCGGCGGGCTGACGCCGGCCTACTGGGATGGGCTCAGCGCCTCGGCGGCCGCCATCTCACGGGTGGTTGGCGCCGGTACGCCGTACCTCGGCTTTTCCGCGGGGGCCATGGTGGCGCCCCGCAGGGCACTGATAGGGGGTCATCTGATTCACGGCATCGAAGTGTGCGGCGGGGAATGCTCGGAGGGCCTGGCGGAAGTCGAGATCCGCGACGGACTGGGCCTGGCCCCGTTCGCCGTGGATGTGCATGCGGCCCAGGCGGGCACGCTCAGCCGGGCCGTGGGTGCCGTGGCCGGAGGCCTGGTGGACAGGGCCGTAGCGATCGATGAGGACACCGCCCTGGTCATGGCAGCACCGGAGAATGACGGCTTTGAGGTGCTGGGCAGCGGCAACTGCTGGGACGTCCGCAGGTCCGGTACAGGCTGCAGCATCTCCGTCCTGCATGCGGCCTGAGTAGCGGGACGGCAGGCTGCCGGGCAGCCCTTAAGCGTCGAAGTGGGTCTGGACGCTGTCGCCGCTCAGTTGTTCAATGAGTTCCGCTGCGACGTCCCGCAGCTTCCTGTTGCGGTTGCTGGAGACTTTCGTGAGGATGTCCATCGCTTCTGCCTGGGAACACCGGTTCTGGGCCATGATGACTCCGCAAGCCAGATTGATCGCGGTCCTGCTTTGCATGGCCGCTTCCAGGTTGTCCGCCCGGCTTTGCGCAGTATCGAGGCGGACCGAGAGGTGGAGCGTGTTGTGCGCCGCTGCAGCGAAGCCCAGGGCCTTTTCGTAGACATTGGCCGTGAACATGCCCGGCTTCGACGCAAAGAAATTCAAGGCAACGCTGGCCTCGTCGCTGATCTCCAGCGGCACGCCCAGGGAACTGCGGACGTTTGCTTCCGCCAGCTGTCGGGTCAGCTCCGGCCACCGGGAGTCCGTGGCAACATCGTCCACGATCACCGGGGACATCTCCCGCAGCGCTTTGATGCACGGACCGTCCCCCACGGCCTGCTCAACCTGGTCCAGTTCGACTGCGCGCTGGCTGCTGCCGGCCACGGTAGTGGGCTTTCGCCGCAGTTTGAGGGTGACTGCACATTCAACGTGGTCCCCCGCAACGTCAGAGACAGATGCTGCAGCCAGGCCGGCGAGTCCGGTGAGGAACTCAACAACGTTTTCTGCGCCCACCAGGATGCTCTGAAGCTCTTCTATCTGTTCTCTATCCGGTGAACTCGACATGGGCCCATCTTACTGTCCCGCCTGCTGTCGGGCAGCAGGCATTCCGCCTCCGGAAACCCCAGGCTGGGCGGACCACAGCTGAAGGTGGGGCTCGCCCGGCCACGGGAAATGCCTGATACCGGAAGGGAAGACCTCCGGGGCTTGGCTCTATGCTGAGAGTATGGCGCAGCGACTTCCCCTTGACGAGCTCAGCACTGTCGTTGCTCGGATTCAAGGGCTGCTGCTGACGGAGGAAAAGGCCACTACGGCTGTCCGGCTCCTGGCCCAGGCCGCCAAGGAGTCGGTTGCCGGCACCATAGGGGCCGGCGTCTCGCTCATGGACGCCCGCGGGCGCCGCACCAGCAGCGGCTATACGGACGGGATTGTGAGCCAGGCGGATGCCATCCAGTACGAGTGCGGGGAAGGACCCTGCCTGACCGCGTGGGCGGCAGAGGAACCCGTGCTGGTCAGGGACCTGGAAGGTGAGTCCCGATGGCCCGAGTGGCGGAAAGCCGTCAGGGGGCTGCCCATAGCGTCAGTGGTCAGCGCTCCCCTGATCGCCGGCCGTGAATCCCTCGGCGCATTGAAGTTGTACGCCGCCGCCCCCGGCGTCTATGACGCATCCAGCGCGGCCCTGCTCCAGCTCTTCGCGGCCCCCGCGGCCACGTTGCTTGCCCACATCCAGGCCAGCGAGGCCCCGCACCGAATGACCGAGGGCCTGCAGGCATCCCTCTACACGCGGGACCTGGTGAACCGCGCCTGCGGAGTGCTGATGGAGCGATCCGGCCTGACCAATGAAGCTGCCCTGCAGCAGCTGATGAAATTGGCCCGCAGCGAGAACACAGCATTGCAGCACGTCAGCGAACGCGTCCTCGCCGGGACGCTGCCTCCCGGAGCCTAGGACCTGCAAATGGGCTTTGATCCCAACGAACCGGAACAGCGGCGCCGGCTCCGGGCAGCCATGAAGGCAGCGGATATCCCGGTGTCAGAGCTGTGGCTGAAATACTTCAGCCTGTCGGGAGACGCAGGGGAATATGAAGTGGAAGCCTATCTTCAGGGGCTCCTTTCCCTGCCCCCGGTCCAGCGCGACCTGTTGGCGCTGGCGGCAAACGAACTGATTGACGATCTCCCGCGGCCACGGGCGCCCTACTCTGACGACTTCGACAGCGGCCCCGCTTCCGGCGTTCCCGATTCGGCAGGCGAGGAACAGCCAGGCACCGAAGACAGCACCAGCCGGCAACCGGACCGGGACGAGTAGCCCCATCGGCCGCCGCGTATCAATAGCTCCCGCAGGGGCGTAATGTCAGTAGTAGGAGATCTTCGGGATAGAAACGCTCCGGAGGTTGAATACTCGGGCCAGCCAGCGTAGAGAGCAGCGGCCGCCAGCCAGAGGACGGGCTTCTGGTGCACCCAGGGATCGAGGCCTAATGGCCAAGGAAAGCACGCTCACCGCTTCAGACCAGATGCAGGACCTACTGCTCGAAAGTCCGGGTTTCCCTGAATTCCTCCTGGGACTGGCCACCCTTTCCGCATCCATGGCGGGTGCCGACGGTCAAGTCACGTGCACCATCACAGTTGAGCGCGACGGCGGATTGTCAACAGTCGCCAGCAGCAGCGAAGAGGGCCGGCGGCTGGACGAAACCCAGTATTCGTTCGGCGAGGGCCCCTGCCTCACCGCAGCCCGGCTCCAGCGCCTCGTGTGGGTTCCGGACCTGGCGGGCGACGAGCGCTGGAGCGCCTATGCCGAGGCGGCAGCCCAGGAGGGCGTCCGGTCCGTCCTTGCTGTCCCCATTTCCACAGACGCGTCATCACGGGCGAGCCTTAACTGCTATGCAGGGACGACCAGTGCATTCAATGAGGGCACCGTGGTCCTCCTGGAGCAGCATGCAGCATCCATGTCCAGGGTCCTCCGCATCGCGCTGCGTCTTCATGGGGCGGACGTCCACCCTGAGCACCTCAGGGCGGCCCTCAAATCCAGGGCAACTGTGGACGCGGCCGTGTCCCTCATCATGCTCCAGCACAGGGGCGGGCGGGACGGCGCCCTGGAGATCCTCCGCCTGGCGGCGAAATCCAGCAACCGCAAAATCCACGTGATCGCCCAGAACATCGTGCGAGGAGCCGAGCTCCCTGCACTCCCCAATGACCGAGTGTAGGGATGTATCCCTTCGGGGCCGACGGGCCCGAACTGCCGGATCGGGCAGCCCAGGAACGCAAGGGGGCTGCCCGGCGCTACCGGACCACAGACCTGCCCTTGGAAAAGCTCTGGATTTACTATTACGGCATCGGCGGCGACCTCGATGAAGTGTCGCTTGACGCCTACCTCCACGACGCCCTGGACATACCGGCCGCGCAAGTACACCTGATTGACACAGCAATGATGGAGATGATGGACGAGGAGGAGCCGCCATGACAAACCCGGAACACTTCACCGGCAGCTCCGGCACGGGAAGCCACGAAACCCCCGGTATGGACACGAGGCTGCAGGAACTGGTCCTGGACAGCCAGGACATCGCCGGCTTCCTCACCGACCTTGCCGTGGTTGCCGCTGACCGGCTGTCCACGCCAGGCAGCACGGTCCACGCCGGCGTCACCGTGATCCGCCACAAAAGGCCCAAGGCCGTGGCAAGCAGTGACGCCGAAGCGCGGGCCCTGGACGAACTGCAGAACGGATTCGGTGAAGGCCCGTGCCTTACTGCCCTGCGCACGAAAAGTCCGCTGCTGGTCCCCGACCTGGCCGGCGAGCACCGCTGGGCGCCGTACATGAAAGTGGCCCAGGCGCAAGGCGTTGCCTCCATCCTTGCCGTGCCGCTGGATTTGGCCGGCGATGCAGAGGCCGTCCTGAACCTCTACTCCAACCGCAGCCACGGTTTTTCGGCTGAAGACATCTCCACCGTGGAATCCTTCGCCCGCCAGGCAGCCGGATCACTGAGGCTGGTCCTTCGCATCACACAGCTCAGCGAGGCGAAAGCCGACCTCTCCACCGCCCTGCAGTCGCGCACCATCATCGACATGGCCGTCGGAGCCGTCATGGCCGAGAACCGGTGCAGCCGGGAAACGGCGTTCGAAATCCTCACCAAGGCCTCCAGCACGCGCAACATCAAGCTCCGCGAGGTGGCGGCGGCGGTCATCGCCTCCATCTCCGGCGAGAAGGAAATCAAGACCTACTTCGACGCCTAACACCCCGGCGCGGGCAGCGGCCTGCGCCGGCGGACGTGATGAGATTCACTCGCAACAATGTTGAGGGCAATGCTGCCGGCTGGGCACTATGGAAGATGTCGGCCGGGCCTGCACCCAAAGAAGACCGCAGCCCGCCGGCGGCCGGTGTGCTTGGTCACATCGGCCCGGATTCGGTTGCCAACCCTTTCGGCAGCCGCCACTATTGAAGTACGGGAATGCGCTTTCCCACCTGCAGTCCGTCCTCATAGACGAGGACACG
Source organism: Pseudarthrobacter sp. CC4 (assembly GCF_048957775.1). Classification (NCBI taxonomy): domain Bacteria; kingdom Bacillati; phylum Actinomycetota; class Actinomycetes; order Micrococcales; family Micrococcaceae; genus Pseudarthrobacter; species Pseudarthrobacter sp. CC4. Next base: position 59,002 of record NZ_JARCCZ010000029.1, read on the forward strand.
GCCCGGGCAATGAAGCTCCAGGCCGCCAACCGCAAGAAATGGAAGTTGAATAATGACGTTCGATGCCAATGACTCCGTGACCCTCAAAATCTGGGACCGGTCCACGCTCCACCACACCCTTGACTCCGCGGTCAGCGACCTTTCCGCGCGGCACAACACCACCACCTGCCGCGTCGCCGTCACCTGCAGCGGCCCCAACACCTTCACCCTGAGCCTGCGCGGCGAGGGCAAGGCGCTGGCCTCCGCCTAGGCGGCCACACCAAGACGCAAGCGGACGACGCCGGGACCTCCCGCCGTCGTCCGCTTGCGTTAACCGCCCGCCCGGCGAGGGGTTGACGCTGGCCTTTCCCTGCTCTGGTGGGCGGCAAGTAGACTGTGTGGCATCCAGGCCGGAGCGCCGCCCGAGCAACAAAGGTAACCATGAGGCAGCAACCACAAGCGCAAGCCGACACCGCCGTGGCGGGCACTGGACAGCCGGCCGCGGCATCACTTTCCTTGCTCCCGGCGGCCCTTGTGTCGGCGTCGGGCTTCCTGCTCTTCGCGTGGCAGGACCGCCTTTCAGGATTCCTGCTTTTGGCGGCCGCGCTGGCCGTGGCCGGCTTCATCAGCCGCCGCCTCCTGGTTGACCTTGCCCTGATCGGAGTTGGACTGACGGCCATGAGCCTGGTCCCCATCACCACGGACATCAGCACCGAGCACATGGCGGTGATGGGAACGGCCATGGTCCTGGCCGTCGGCATCCCCTATTCTGTCTCGAGGTTCGTCACCAGGGACCACGCCATCCGGTTCCCGATCAGGACCGGAACGCCGTGGACGCGCGCCGAAAAATGGTACCTGCCGGCTGTCCTGGTGATCGGCTATGCCCTGATGCCCGTGTACATGATCCGCACCGGCGTCTACAACAACTGGCCCGCAGTGAGCGACCCGGACGGCATTATCCGGCTCTTCCTAGGGACGAACGTGCTGGGCATCTGGGACGAGCTGTTCTTCATCTGCACCGCGTTCACCCTGCTGCGCCGGCACCTCCCGGACTGGCAGGCAAACCTGCTGCAGGCGGTGCTGTTCACGTCCTTCCTCTGGGAACTGGGCTTCCACGCCTGGGCACCCTTCTTCATCTTCCCGTTTGCCCTGCTGCAGGCCCGGCTGTTCACGGTCACCAAGTCGCTGTCCTACATTGTGAGCGTCCACCTGCTGTTCGACTTTGTCCTGTTCCTGGTGCTGATCCACGCGCACAACCGCGAGTGGATCAGCATTTTCCTGTACTGAACTCCCCAGCCAGAAAGCGGCCTGACATCTTGGATTCCTCCATCCCCAGCACACCCCGTTTCAGTGTCGCTTCCCTGCTGTTGCCCGTGGTCCAGGCGCCGATGGCAGGCGGGCCGTCCACCCCGGAACTGGCCGCGGCGGTAAGTACGGCAGGAGGACTTGGCTTCCTTGCGGCAGGCTACAAAACCGCCGCAGCCGTGAAGGCGGAGATCGGGACCACCCGTCAGCTGACCGACGGGCCCTTCGGCGTCAACGTGTTCGTCCCGCAGCCCTCGATGATCAGTCCCCAGGCACTGGACCGGTACGCACTGTCCCTGGCGCCGGAGGCGGAACGCCTGGGCGCCGCCCCCGGCGATCCGCGTCACGACGACGACGATTGGGACGCCAAGTTGGACGTCCTGCTGGAGGAGGCGCCCGCCGTCGTCTCCTTCACTTTCGATCTTCCGGACCCAGCCGTGGTCGCCGCCCTGCAGGAGCGGGGCGTCTGCGTCATCGGCACAGTGACCTCACGGCCTGAGGCACTCCGGGCAGTTGATGCAGGCATTGATGCACTCTGCGTCCAAGGGCCCGAAGCCGGCGGACACCGCGGCACCTTTGACACCGCCAGACGGCCTGAGGATGAATCCCTGCACGGCCTGCTTGAGGAGTTGGCGGATCTCCAGGTGCCACTGATAGCGGCCGGCGGAATCGCCACGGGAGACGACGCCCGGGCCGCACTCGCCCGCGGAGCTGTGGCGGTCCAGGCCGGAACAGCCTTCCTCCGCGCCGACGAGGCCGGCACCAAGGCAACCCACCGGACGGCCCTGGCCTCCGGGCGCTTCACCACCACCTCGGTCACCCGCTCCTTCTCGGGACGGAACGCCCGCGGGCTGTATAACGAATTCATGCGCCGGCATGACGGCGAGGCCCCTTACGGATATCCGGAGATCCACCACCTCACCGCTCCCCTGCGCGCCGCGGCCGCTGCTGCCGGGGATCCGGATTCCATGAGCCTATGGGCGGGAACGGGTTTTAGGCACACGATCGAAGGCCCCGCGGCAAGAATCCTCGCAGTCCTGCGGCCCTGACCGGAGCGGGCCTATTCCTCGCCCGTGTCCTGCGCTTCCAGGTATCTGTCCATGGCTTCGCACGCCCTTTTCCAGCGGGCGTTCAGGGCGTGCCTGCTCAACGGTTCGGACATGCCGTTGAGCACTTTCTCGATGGCATCGGATGCGGCGTCCCGGGCCCGGTCCTGCGCCGCCGGGGTGTAGTAGTTCATGCCGGTTATTCGTTGCGTCCCCGGCAGGGGATTGCAGGAGAAGGCTCCCGCACGCACGACGGCGGCCGGCCCCTTTCCGGGACCGGCCGCCGTCGAATGCGTTGTGCTGTTAGACGATATGAAGTGACAGCGGGTTCTGCCTGTCCGGGCCGGCCATTGTCGCCGGGCGGTCCCATCAGCGCCGG
>NZ_JARCCZ010000030.1:0-58815 GCF_048957775.1 Pseudarthrobacter sp. CC4
ATACGGCAGAATAACCAGCGTCAAAGTGGCTCACTTTTCAGCCCGCGAAACGGCTCACTTTTCGACCATCGCTGACAGTGGCGCTCATTCGACGATGCCAGGCTGGCACACGGGACTACGACCGAGGTAACGCTACTCAGCGTTGACGCCGTACAGCCTACGGGCTCGTGGGTCACCATCAGATGGAATCGCTTCAACCATGTCCAGCCGGCCTGGATACAAGCGCTGCCGGAGCCGCTTTGGCCTGGATCCATCCTGCTCATAGCTCCAGACCCGGCCCAAGTGATGCCCGGCGCTCCCTGGCCGGAGACGTACTTCATCAGCTCCAGGGACTGCCTGGCATGGGCGCCTATCGACGGTCGGCCGAGTGTGCAGCGACCGTTGGCCCGAAAGTAGGACTTCCGCACGATATTGGATGGGGCCTCTGTGGTGGTGCTTGGTTCCGCTACCTGTCGCACACGAAACGGCGAGTTTCTCGGTGACAAAGCATCATGTAGTTGAGTACTAGATACCCATGACACGGCCAGGACCTATGCGAGAGTAGTTCTTACGCTCGTGTAGTTCGCAAGGGAACCACAGATGACGAGACAATCCAATCAGCTCCGCGGCTCTGGACTAAGGACGCAAAGGATGAAACCGCGCCTCGAGTTGAGAAGTATTTTCGTCCTCAACTTGGCGGCAACGGGTGGGATACGGCATGGCAACAAGAAGACAGCGTCGATCGCTTAGCGGAGGTGCCGCTGCTCAGGTTCGGAGGTTGGTGCACTTCAACTCACTCTGGGGTGATGCGAAATCGTGGCAGCAGATCCGTCCCCGCGAAGTCTTTAGATTGAAGGCGTCAACCTAGCCCATCCCCTCGATGGCTGACTGAGCCATAGACGTAACTACATCGACCGCGCTCTGCGCGGTACCCGTTGCCGCCACTTCGATGACCTTGAAGAGCAGCGCTTTGATCCTGCTTGGCTTCGGCTCGGCAGCTGTTGTTTCTTCTTCCAACTCTGCGACCAACTGATCAGCCTCTTCTCGACGATCATCCGGCAGGCCGAGAACGGGCTTCACCTCCCGTAGGAAGGTTCCCACTTTGCGGACCTGATCAACCTGCTCGGCGGTCAGGGTGTTTGTCTGCACAGCTCCAGGACTGTTTAGGGCGATGTTCATCGAGTGCGAGTCCCGGATGTTGAAGTTGTTCACAGTCATTCCTTCATGCCCTCTAGCCTCGGCAGCCGACTCCGACAGTTCGATTATGTCGATGCCACTTGTTGTAATCGTGGGCTTCAAAAGGTTCCCGCTCACTGGTGCCCACACTTGGATGTATCCCTTATCGCGCAAGGACTTGGCAGCACGGACGATCTCTTCATCGCGGTAACCCAGACCTAGATACTTACCTTCAGGACTCGCTTGGAAAGGCGTGAAGTCTTTGGGTTCTTCCCCGGACAAATGCTGGTCATAGAGCCAATTCAGAAGGCTGACTCTCAGAGCCGAAGCCCGCTGGCGTGGGTTGCCGCGCCGCTCCTGAAATTCCTGCGCGGCATCGATCCCCTCCTGGGTAATCAGGACCTCATCCACGCCGCCAGCACTTGCTTCGAAATAGATCCAGCCCGCAGCCATCAGGGCGTTGAAGTCGCTCTTCAAAGCTGAGACATCGATACCCCATAGGTGGCCCTCGTTGTAGAGACCAGCTGTGGGGACTTGGCGACGATCCCAATCTTGGGACTCGCGGTAGATCTCGGCGAGCAGGCGAAGTTGGCGCAACTTAGATGATGACTTGATCGCGGATTCAAGATCGAGCATTTACTTGTGACACCTATCGTGGGGATGAATCAGTACTTAGATGAAAGCCTACCTGCGAGGACTGACACTGGATGGATGCTGCCCAGCTGCGCAGTAGCACACTGACGACTCAGATCTCATTGAATGCCCAATTCAAGTTCGAAAATATGTGGCCATAAACACGAGTTCAATAATTCAGCTGCTAGCCAAAGAAAATAGCAAAAAGCGCAAAATTAGGCATATCTCCTCGATTCCCCGAGGGGCTTTCGATATTAAAGATCGGAAGCAGGATATGGAGACTTCTCTGACCGCCCTATTTGAACGCTCACCGTTCAAGAAAATTAACACAGGCTTTCCCTTTCAGCACCAGGAGACCATTGAGTCACCGATCGAATGGCCGATTGAACTGCCTCTAGCGGATGAAGACACTCCCCCGGCTCCGCAGGTACCTCAAGCGGTTCCTTGCCACGGTGGCTAGCATGGTCGCCCTCAGTGAGCTATCTGCCGTGCCTTTCATCTGGATCACACCACCACGCACGGCCTACATGCTGCAGGACGGTGGAGACATCGCCTTCCAATACGTCTCCATCGACCACATCAGCCGGTTCATGCTGGCGGCGACCATCGCTCATGAGGATCAGCAACTAGGCATGCGATCAGGCCCGTTTGACGTCGAGGACTTCAAGGCTCGCACTGAGGCCTACTTGAGTGGAAAGCCTGACCCCAGCGGTTCAACGATCCCCAGCAGCTCGTAAAGAACATTTACCTTTGGCCGGGACAGAACAGCGTGAGAAAGGCGCTGGAGGCTGGGCTGACCGCCGAGTTCAGTTTTACCCTCACTCCCAAGCGAATCCTCGAGCTGTATCTGAACTACGCCCAATTCTGTCCCAATCTCTACGGCATCTGCGCTGCGAGCTCGACAAAAGAGGCGGCCTCAGCGTTCCCATGCCAGTCATTCGAACATATGTTCTACACTTGTCTTCGTGATCAAGTCCGGCTCCCCTGAAGATCTCGAGCGCATGATGGCTCGCATGGAGGCCGAAGCGAGTCGACCTATAGATGACCCTGCGCCCCTGCGGGACTTCCCAAAGTATGGCCGGCCGCTGGTGTACGTCGGAGGGATCTACGGCAAAGCTGTGGGCTGGACCCAGAAGTACGGCCTCATTGAGTGGCTGGATTCCTCCGAGAAGTACCACATGGGCTGGGCGCAATCCTCGAGCATCAAACGCGTGGAGCCGGAGCAATGGAAGGGCAGTAGCAGGCTGTAGGGCGACCGTCGTCAAAAGCGAGTTCGATGACAACGCGACCCACACGCACGGCTCTAAAGAGATGACGGAATGGCCTGGTCCCTCACGAGGACCAGGCCATAGCGCGTGTTGTTTAGTTTTAGAGGCTCTGGAACCGCAAAAAGCCGTGAGTCACATGCTGATGTCACTCCGTGCCGGCCCGCCAAAAGGGGGCGCTGTCACCGCCTCCTTCGTAGCGATGTTGTAGGCGGGCTGGGCTGCTTCCGATGCCGCCTGCAGTCCAGCACCAACCGCAGCTTCGGCGCCGGCAGCCGCCCGCGGCGAGCGCTGGTAGGCGGCTGTTCCGAAGCGAAGATCGGGGCCGATCGTGTCGGCGACAATCCGCCGTGCTTCACGCTTCTCCCCGTCCTTTTCGAAGGCACGGAACTCCAGTTCGCCCGAGACGGTGACTGGGTCCCCCTTCTTCAAGGAGTTCGAAGCATTTTCTGCGAGCGCCCGGAATGCGGAGACGTTGTGGAAAACAGGCTCTCCGTCTTGCCAGCTTCCGTCTGTTCCCTGGATCCGCTGGTTCACAGCCACCCGCAGCTTGGCATGCGCTACCCCGGTCTCACCATAAGTGAGCTCGGGGTCCGCGACGAGATTGCCGACGATGTTAATCGGAATCTTGGTGCTCATCTCGTTCTGTCCTTTCCTTCGCAGACGGGGCGGTCCCGTCCAACAATCAGTGCGGCCCCCTACGGGCCGGAGATCTCCAGGCCGTGGGTTGGTCCGCCTGGCTGCTTCAAGCCCACATAGGTTTCCTGGCTCTGCACTCGCGCAGCAGCCTCGGCTGCAGGAACCTTCCCACCTGTCCCCGGAGGATCGGTCACTTGGAGAATTTCCTTGCTGGCTGCCGTAACCCGGCCCAGGACGGACTTCGCTATGTCCACACGAGAAGCAGGCTGCCTCCGCGCGGACCCTTCACCCGCAACGGAGTGCTCCGCCTCAATCACGGCGTCAGCCCACCCGGACAAGTAGCTTGCTGATTGGGGACCCCGATCGATCCCATGGGCTTTCAACACCGTGTACGCGACTGACTCGGCTTCAACTTCAGCCAGCCCGCGGTGATCCACACTGCTCCCGTAGAGCTTGCCCACGGTGTCATTCGGACCATGCAGCAGAACGTGCCCGAGCTCATGCGCCAAGACGGCGATGCGTTCCTCTGAGTTCAGCCAGCGACCGACTTGAACCTGGCGCCCCGCAAAGTCGGTGAAGCCGCTTGTCAGTCCGTACTGAGCGTCGGTGACGTGGATCGAAAAACCATGCCCGCGGGCAACTGCAGTCAATGACTCCCACAGTTGAGGCGCCTCCACGGAAGTGTTGCCAGATCGAGGAACCAGCAGCGGAGCGCCCTGCGTCTGCGAAACGTCAAAGACGGCCTGGCCGCGCCAACCGGTAATAAGGGTCTTCTTGCCCTCGTCGACGGCGCCGCGGGGCAGCTTCTCACCCATAGGAATGCGCTGACGTGTGCCGTCAGGCAACAGCATTTGTTGGACACGGGCAGTCCGCGGTGCGATGACCCACAGGGCATGCTCGCCTCGAAGGACGGTGCGGCCGTGCCGTTCCCACTCCTTGTACCCCGCAACGAGCGTCGGCTCGTCCGTGCCCCGCTGGGCCATCTGCATCATCAGCAGGGCAACATTCCCGCCCGAGTAGCGCCACAGGTTGGCGGAAGCATCGAGCAGCACCTGCCAGTGTGAGGGAGACTCGACCGCCTGCTCCAGGATCGAATGCAACCCGTCCATCAACGCGGCGATGCGTTCCTCCGGCGCCACACGGCGAGCGCCGTCTCCGGCCAGCGCAGAACTCTGGTCAGACGGGACGGCCGACGGAACTTCGGATACAGCGGCCACGACAGCCACCCTTCATACTTCTTGGACCGCAGCGTTGCTGCGCAGACACCCATTCATGGCGGTGGGCCATACGATCGACATGACTCAGTACTCAGCAACCAACTGGTGGGCAGCCTTGCGCCACTCAAGGAATGCAGGATCATCGGTGGCCAGGATTCGGGGCGCTGGCTCCTTGTGCACCTGCATCCCCACACATCCTGCAGTCCGGCTATGAACCCTCAGGCGTTCGACGGCGTGAGGGAGCCTTTCGTGGAAAGTCAGCGGACCGAATCCCGGGTCGTCCGTTGTGTAGGAGGCGAGCTCCGCGCGTTGAAGCGCGTAAAGCTCGGCAACCATCTCGGGGTGACGCCACCAGCAGTCCGGAACGACCGACGTCGTCAGTTGATAGGTGGCGACAAGCCATCTCACCCACGAGAAGAGCGACCCCCAGACTTCCTGTGACTGCTCTGGCGTCATCTCCCTCCAGCGACGAGTCACAGATTTGGGGCCAGAGGGCGGAGCAAAAGCAGACCTGAATAGCTGGGCGGTCAGCTCATCGTCCCCAAAGGAACCCGAGGCCGGGACATCGAACTCGTCAGTGTCATCACGGCTGCGCATCCTGCGTCCCTTCAGCCTGCTGCTGGCGTTGCCTGTGCCCGTCGGCCAAGACACTTTCCATTTCGGCCTTCAGGCGGCGCAGTTCCCCTGCGTCCTTGCGCTTGTGCCATTCGAGGAGATCCAGCAGGATGGGCCGGGTGCGACGGCCAAGCATAAGCGCCGTGCCAGCAGGCAGGCGCCGGATCTCGTCCAGGGCGATGACCGGGCTTTCGCGGATCTGCTCGCCGTCCTGCCGTCCCTGCGACGACCAAGACCGCGTTGTGCGGGTGATGCTCCGCTCCCCCAGCAGCCCGGCAAGTGAACGGAGGTCCCGTTCGTCGGATCCGCCACCAAAGATCACCTTGATGATGGCCGAGTCCCAAATCGTCGACGCCTCATCGATCGACCAGCCCGACCTCGCCTGGGACAACGACTGCAAAACCACCAACATTGAAATGCCGATGCCGCCGCCGTCGGAAAGCGCCACAGGCAGCCCGGGCCACGGAGCAAGATTGGCGATCTCGTCGAGGATCAGGGAAAGAGGCGGCTCCAACCGGCCGCCAGGTGATACGAAGGCCATCTCCCTCGCAGCATTGTCGATATCGTCGATCAGCGCAGAGAGGTATGGGCCGGCAGCAGCTGCGCCCGCCCGTGTGCCGATCAGATAGAGCGTTCCCCGGTCCCGGATGAAAGCCTTGGGATCGAACTCCTCAGACTCGTCCTGCGGATTCAGTGCCGCCAGCACTTTCGGCGATGACAGCGGTGCCACGGCCGCCGACACTCCAATCCACGAATTGGACGTGTTCCGTGGGTCGTCCTCCAGAATCCCCATCAGGTCTGCCTGCCAGCCCAACGCTGCCTCCGGCCGGCCCAGCACCTCGAGTGCCTCCCGCGCAAGTACTGGGCTGGAAGACCAACGCCTAAAGGCTGTCACTCCCTCGCCGGACAAAGCGGCAGCATGGAGCAGGCACTGAAGTACTATCAGCGAGCGCTTCTGCCACGCCGCGTTCTCGCCCTTCATCTCGGTGTCCGCCGTGATCACTAATGCCCTGCGGGTAGCAATGTCCGGGTCCTCGCATCCCCGCACAGGGGACCAACGCAGCGACGATGGAATCCCTGACATCCCCTGCGGATCAAAGACCGTCACCGGCCGGCCTCCGTATGCCCTGGCCTTCATCGTCACCACCAGGTTGTCGGCGCGCGTCGACGTCGTAACCACGGCTCCGGGCGCATCAAGGATGGCGTTGATAACCACGTACAAGCCCTTGCCGGATCTGGGCGCGCCTTGAATCACCATCGACTCTTCCGTGGAGACGTGGACAGTGACACCGTGGGAGCGGCCTAGAGTCCAGGACACGTCCTGCACCGAAGGGTCTATCAGCCCCGGGCGCGTAAACTTACCTCTCTTGCGCACAGCCCGCGCGCCGAAATCGTGGAGGATCTCGGCACGGCGGGCAACGCCCTCCCGGTTGAGGATGTCCTGGCGCAGCCAGCCGCCCGACTGCTTCCACCGCCGCCACAGCACCATCGCACCAACGGCGAGCGCACCGACCACAAGCAGGGCCGGGGCCAGAACCCACCACACGCTACCTGTACCAAGGGCACACCCCTCCTTCTGAACAACCATCCAGTCCGCCCTGTTGGTGAAGAGACCGACGGCGGCCGCAGGGTTGAATCTCGACGGCGGCATAGTGCCACACTGCCAGGATCCGGCCAGCTGCGCTGCCGCCTGCACCATCGCGCAGAGGCATACGTAAGATGCCGCGCCGACAAGGCCAGCGGTGACCAAGGGATTTTCGCCGGCGGCCCGCGAGCTCCCACCCCGTCTCACAACATCCTGCCGTCTGTTCCGAAGACCGCCAGTTCGTCAGTCGTCACCCGGTTGGCCACGATGAAGGAGCGGTTTCCCACCTTCCACAGCCCGACGCCTTTCGGCAGGTTCTCCACATGCTCGCACTCGGCTTCAGTCAGGCCAAGTGCTTCCTTGGTCAGTCGCATCGCGTCATGCTTCTGCCGGTAGATAATTCTGGTGTCAGCCTCGGTGAGCAGGCCCAGCGCTTTTTGCCGGTGGCCGCTGGTGCTGTCGCCGATCTCGTTGAGGTCCGCCACCTTGTGCATGATGAGCAGATTGGCGATCCCATACGTCCTGGCGAGCCGCCACTGCTCGCTCATCTTCGCCAGCATGTACGGGTCGGCGAGCATCCGCCAACCTTCGTCGTACACGACCAGCCGCTTGCCGCCGTCGGGATTTGTAATGGCGGCTTCCAGCCAGGTGGCGCCGCAAGCGGCCGCCAGCGAGAGCGCCTGCTCGGACGCCCCAATCAGGGCGGAAGTGTCCATCACCATCATCGGAGCGTCGGCGTCGAAGGCCACCGTGGACGGCGCATCGAACATACCTTCGAGGTCCCCGGACACGGTGCGCCGCAGGGAATGGCTTACGGCAGTCCCACCTTCCACGCCGACCAGGGCCGTCATCTCCTTCGACGGTGCCAGCAGGTGGTTCAAGACCATGGGCAATGTCGGGTTTGAATTCTCGGCCATTGTTTCCATTAGGGCGATATCCAAGGCTGTGTGCTCCACCGGGCGCAGCGGCGTGCCCTGCCGCATGAGGGAAACCAAGGCCACCAGCAGATACCGGCGCCGTTGCCTGACGACAGCCTGCCATTGGGCCTCGGTGAGGGCGCTCGGGCGAGGCCCGGCGTCAAGGGGATTCACTCTGGCAGGACGTCCTGGACCAACGGAAATCACCTTCCCGCCAACGGCATTGGCGACGGCGACCCACTCACCTTTGGGATCGGACGCGACGGCGGCCTTCCGCCCGAGGGTGATGGACCGCGTCACGAGGGACTTGCCACACATCGACTTGCCGGTGCCCACCGTGCCTATCACCACAATGGACGGGCCGCTGATGATCCCTTTGTCATAGAGAATCCACGGATCGTAGGAGAACGCCCCGGACCCGAAGACGTCGGTGCCGATGTAGGCTCCCTCGTGCCCCAGCCCTGACTCCGTCAGGAAAGGATAAGCGGCAGCAAACGTCATCGTGGAGGCACGGTGCGGGGCCGGCCGCAGCCGGTGCGGACCCCGGAGAGAGTTCGGCTCCCGGCTCCCCCAGTCCCCTGTCAGGCGAAACGCTTGGAAATCGAGTGGACCGTCCAGCACCACGGCGCTCGCCGATGGTGCCCCGGGTGGCGCGTTCCGCCGTCGTGCTTTCAGCTCTCGCCGCTTCTTTCCGGACGGGACGTACTCAAGGCTCCTCGTTGCCTGCTTCACCGCAGTCCCCTTCCAAGCGGCAGCCCGCCAGCCACGAAGGCGGCCCATTGCTGTCCGTAGAGAAGCCGCAGTTCAACGAAAGCTCCCGCTGCAGCGGATTCGAGTTCTTGGCGATACCGTGCCAGGTCCTCGAGGGAAGTCGCCGTGATGGTCATGTAAGCAGCCGGGCGCACGTCACCATGGCCGGCGACGATCTCTTCCTCCCGCTGGATCACTTCTTCTTCCTCCGCCTTCTGCTCACGGGTGAGGGGCCGGTCGAAGCGGGCATTGATACGGCGTCGGGTCTCGTGCGCCTCCTGCGCGGAGCGGATGTCCCGCAGGGCTTCGGCCGTAGGCACTGCCCGGATCACCTCGGTGAAGGTGTGGCGGAACTCGCCGACATAGATCAAAGGCTGCAGGAAGCCAGGGAAGACCTTCTGTCGCGGCCATTCGGCGATCCAGAAAGTCTGGTGGAAGCCGGTGTCGGTCCGCAGGTAGGTCCAGTGTTCCTCAACGGCCATAGCGCCATGACTTTGGAGGCTTTCCCTCTGCTCCCTTGACGGGGCGTCCGACGGCGGTGCTGCCGCCACCGGCGCTTTGGCGGACGGCGAAGCAGCGGGATCGAATGCGCCACGAATGATGCCAAGCAGTCCGAGTTCCCCTACCCATTCCTCGACCCTCACGTTGTGTGTACCGAGCGACGTCTTGATGGCCTCGACTTCCAGCCTCAGTACGCGTTCGAGACCTGTCAGTCCACCGCCAGACTCCCTGATCCGGCGTCGAGCCTTGCTGGTGTCCAAGACAACCGACACCAGGAGTTCATGGCTCATTGTTGACCCGGCAGCGCCAAGTAAATCCTCTTACGCGCGTTGGCCCCACGTAGTCTTCCCTCCTGCTTGGTCCCGGACTGCGTTGCCTCTGTAAAACTCCCAGAGCGCCGACGATGGGTAGGGCACTGTGTAATCCTGAACCGCGACCCTTGCCACACCCGTCCGTTGGGCCATTCCCGCTTGTACACGTGACCAGGCCTGCACGGCCCACGCCTTGTCGTCTGGATCCAGGAGCGCAAAGGATCGCGTACTGCAGCGCAGCACCGCGATTGCCTCCCTGCCGTGGCGGTCGATGATGAAGCATTCACCGCGGGCCGTTGTTCGGATCTCCAGATTGCCTAGACCGCCGGGAAGAGCGAGCCGGCCGGCCAGTTGTGGAGCCGCGGTACGTGCGAGGAAACGCGTCTGTCCTGCAGCCGCCCGGTAGAAGAACAAAGCGATCTGTTTTGCCCACACCGGATAAGGAATGCGGGAGTACTGGAGAAGCCCGAGCAGCATCAGCCCAAGCCACATGGGTCCGGAGGCGAATAGGCCAGCGGGGCCACTCGTCGCAGAGGCGACGACGGCAACTGCCCCTCCGCCGGCAACGATCAGCAACTGGTACCACTTGAGCCCAAGGAAGAAACCCCGGCGCTCGTACCTGGGGAATTTGACGGCCTCAAGTGCCCTCGCGTCTTCAGACATGTGGGTTGCCTCCCTTCGGAGGGTCAATTCTGGGTGGTTGGGGTCTCGGAGAAGGCTGCACTCTTTGCCGGCTCGGTGCGCTTACGTTTGGATGCGCTCGCGGTTCCATGTCTCCCGGTGGGGCCTGTCGTGCGGATGCTGACGGGCCGCCCCGTTTTCCGGGCTCTACTCGCCGGAAGTCCGCTGACTCCGATGGTTGCCGGGCGCTGGTGGCTCCTGGGACGGAGCCAGCGCGTAGGGCGAGTTGGCCCCCGCCACCTCCGGCCACAGAGCCTTCCGACCGCACAGCGGTTGCCAATACCTGTGTCGGGAAAGCGTTCCGGCTGGAACTGATGGGCCGAGTCATGGCGGCGCGGCCCACGAGGTTTGCGAGTGTCAGGCGGCCGCCTGCCTGCCTGCTGATCTGGCGGGCCGCCACGCTGCTGCTCCTGGACAGAATGTGGCCGCCGCCTGCCGTTTGAGCTGCTGCGGCCAGTTCCCCTCCTGCGAAGCTGACTAAGCGCAGGGCCATCAAAGGTGCGCCGCAGGCGAGCGCCATGCCCACCGTTCCGGCGGCTAATCCGGCGAATGACTTCGACTCTGCAAAGAGCTTCACCGCTACTGCCAAAACTGTTGCAGCTAGCGGTTTGGCTAGGACCAAAGCAACTACGACCTCGCACCATCGTCGTGCCCAGGATTTTGTCTTGTCCCACGGAAGCAACATGAGCGCCACGGGAGCGGCGGCCGCCATCACGACTAGCGCGAAAGAGCGGAAGATCATCGAGCACATCAGGATGAAGGCGAGGATCCAGACGACAATGACTGCCATCACCGTCACAACGACGGCTCCAGGGGCGCCGCCCATATTCCCAGGGGCCAGCGAGACCAGGTTCCATTCGCGCCCTGCTCCTTCTGGTGCCCGCTCGAAACCAAAAAGCCTCATGAACACCAGGTATGGATCGGAACCAATCGATTCGAGGAGGGCGGCCGACGCCAAGTCACTCGCCCGGGTCAGTTGCCTGACGAGATACACGGCCGCACCGACGAGTGGAATGGCGGCGGCTCCGCCGAGCATCGCCCGTCCGATGCGCCTCGGTTGCTGGCTCACCAGGCCCGAGAGGATCTGAAGGATCATCACGACGACGAGCGGCGTCATCATTACAACGACCCACCAGCTCGTCAGCCCTTCAATGGAGAGCCACTGGGAGTCGTCGACGTCCGAGACTGTGAATGCCCCGGTAATGAAGGCCCACAGCCAGGACGCCATGTTCTGGAGAATGTTCGCGAAGAGGGCCGTGACTGCGCCTATGGCGTTGTCGTTGGTTTGTGAGACCAGGCCGCAGCCGGGCGGCCACCATCCATTGAGGTCGCACTCAACAGGCATGAGCTAGAACCCGAGTGGGAAAGCTGTCTGCGACCAGAGGATGTAGCCGTTGATGCCGCCGAGGATGGCAGCCACCGGACCGGTCCAAAGGAGGATCACGCCGCCGCCTGAGGCCAGGCGTGACGACTGGCTGAGTTTGCCGGCCAGAAGCATCGCGGCGCCGATGATGGCCACGATGGCAATGATGATGAAGGCGCCAACGAGGATGCCGCCGCCGATTTGTTTGAGCGATTCCAGAAAGGGAAAGCTCGCGTTCGGGGTGATCCCCGGGTCCACCGCTGCAAGAAACATGACGCTCCGTCCGTCGTAATCCATGGAGTGAGCAGATGAGCTCACGGGTTCATGGAAATTGCGGAACGGAGCGACATGACTCCACTAGCCTTGAACCTCTCATAGGCGGCAAAAGCACCAGACTCACAATGACTCCAGTGAACGTTGAAATAGGAGGTGGATCGGTTACGGGTGCGTTGCCCCCGTCCTGGCAAGGTTATCGGCCCCTGACATTGCGATCAGGTCGACCGTGCCGAGCTTCACCGGAGGACGATAGCGCCCTTCCGAGAGACCATATGAAAGGAGTTGACTGACGAACGTTTAAGGACGGGGTGGGTCGGCAAAGGTCTCGGTCGCATTGTGCTCGCAAGACCAACCAGCGTCCGACTGACGGACGAGTAATCGGGCGCACGGTCGATTCACTCTTGGAATGCGGGGTCGGTCACGATTACCCGCCTCCGGCGGAGGCCACCGACGGCAAGTGCGCCGCCAATTGTCTCCCGACTGCTATCGCGCGGGAATCCGAGTGGAAAGGGAATGGTCACGGAGGCGCGGCGTCATCGCGATCGGGCGAAATTCGCCGCCCACCGATCGAGCATACTCTTGCCTGCTACCGGTGGTGGGTGTTAGGGGCCTGGGGTGTCATTTCCCACGAGAAGAAAATGCCGCTGAGATTACCGCACAATTAGGCACAGCCGCCGTGATCACGACATTCTAAATAGTTGTTGAGTTCCGTTCCCGTGGTGGAAAGGCGCGTGGTTCCGGCTACCGGGGCACGAGATGGGCAGGCAGGTGGGGAACCGTCTGTGTCGCGTCGTCAGCATTCGACTGGATGCCGTTGGGGCCATATGGCTTCACCGCTTTAGGGATCGCGTCGGCGAGCAGCAGCGCAGCCCCTGAGAGCTGGGCTTCCTCATCGGCCTTCAGAACCCAGATTCCGGCAAGTGCCGTCGAGGTATGACAGCAACGAATGATGGGGACTAGGCAGACGAGAAGCGGTCGCCACGAGGGGAAGGCGCTTGGATCTTGGCGATCAGTTGGAGCCTGGCGGTGCAGAAGCGCGAGCAGGCACCGTCGCATCACGGGCTGCTGGTACTTGTTACCACTAGACTTCCGTCTTCGGTCACGGTCAACGTTCCGCCGTATGCGGTCGCGTTGGCAACTCAAGCCTTGTCTGCTGGCAAGATCGTGTTCTACGCCGGTGCGGGTATCAGCCTGTCGCAGCCAACCAACCTCCCGACGGGCCCGTATCTCGCAAAAGCAATCCACACGCGGCTCAAGGCGGCGTTCCCAGTTCTTGAGGACGTTGACCCGTGGGACCTTGTTGCCGTTGCAGATGCCGTCGCGGCTCTTCCTGGCGGCGAAAATGCTCTGCGTCAAACATCTGCCATAGCGGCAAACTTCAAGTCGGCGAAGCCCGGGTATGCTCACCGTGTCTTGGCGCATCTAATGCTCGAAGGAGCGATTGACGTCCTCACGACGAATTGGGACAACTGTATCGAGCGGGGAGCCGGTGAGGAACGCCTGCCGACTGTCACCAGCAACCGTGACCTAACGGATGTCACCCCACCCTCGGTCCTCAAGATTCACGGCTGCGCTTCACAGCCGAATTCCTTGCTTGTGACAAGCGGTCATCTGAAGGACCCACCTCCTTGGGTGCGAGAACAGACGCACGCACGGCTCGGTAGTGCCGTCGTGGTGTTTATTGGCATCGGGGATGTTGCAAGGTATGTAAAGCAGCGCATCGAGGAAGCGATCAACGAAGTCGACTCCGTCGAGAATATTCGGGTCGTTACGCCAAACATTAAATCCAACTGGGAGAACTCCCAGTGGAAGACCGTCGCGCCGAATCTTCGGGACGATTACAAGATCCCGGAAACGGCCGACGTCTTCATGGAGCAGGTCGCCTCGGCATACATCATGGGGCGACTTAGTGAGCACAGTTCCGGCCTAACATCTGACGAAGTGCTCACTGCTGACCTAGATAAGGCAACGGAAGGGCTGTTCGAGTCTGACTCGTTGGCTGTGCTCAAATGGGCGCGTGAGGTCGACATCAATTGGCGGGCTGGTGAGTCCGTCCTCAAGAGTCCCGAGCTGGGTAAGGTTCTTATCGCTTTGGGCCGGCTCGCGGGGAACTCGGCCCGGCTTCGCCAGAATCACGTATTCGACACCGATCAGGGCCCTATTGAAGTGCTGGTCGCGACGCAGACGGTGCCGTCCCGGCATCTCGTCGAGGCAGCGGAATACCGGTTGCAGGACCATGCGAATCGAGGTGACCCTCATCCGCGATTCGTCGTTGCTGGCGGTGTGGGGCCGATCCCGAAGCCCCGATCCCTACCCAACAACATCATGGGTGATTCGGATGAACTGGACATCGTTGATGGGCCTCTTGCGTTAGTGCCAGACATTACTCATGCCGATGAAGTGATCGCGGCGTGAAAACCACGTCATTGTCGAGTCGGTCCGACGACGAACTCCTCGGCTTCACCAAGACGGTATTGTCCGAGCAGGGGTTCCAGGTTGAGACCATGGGTGAGAACATCGAGCTGATCCTTGCGGAGAATAACTATTTTGTCGTCGCCGTGGCCGCGATGAACACCATTCGCAACCTGATACTGGCGGAACCCATCATCTTCGAGTCGCTCTCACAACGCATCGAGTCTGTCGCGCTTGGGCCGAAAAAGTGGGACACGTACCTCGTCCTGCTCACTCAAGAGAAGTCGGCCGAAGATAACGCCGTCACTCGCGACCTTTACGCGATCAATCACGACACGTCAGGTGTGCGCCGCATCGCGCACACCGGTGTCGACCCGACGCCGGAAGCGGTAAGACATGCTCTAGCACCTTTCATTGAGCCAGTGACCCTTGCGACCACCGTCGCACACACCGACGCACTTGAGTCGCTTCTGCACACACTCATCTCACACGGCGTTGACGAGGAGCTTGCGCAGCGTGCTGTTACTGCCTTCGAACAGGGGGGATCTTTGGATGACGTCCTTTGAGCCCATGATCGACCGACTGCGCATTGAAGCGTTTCGCGGTTTTCGTGATGCGCGTGAGTTCGATCTGTCGGCATCAGCAGTTGTCGTCACCGGGCCGAACGGCACCGGAAAGACGAGCTTCTTTGATGCGTTGCAGTGGGTCTTGGTAGGCAAGATCGAACGACTTGAAGCTCTGCGCTCACGACGCAACGTGGAGCATATCGTAAATCAATACCGCATCGGGCGAAAGGCTTCGGTCGAGATAGACCTCAGTCTTCCGGCAGGGCAAGTGATGCTGCGACGAACGGGCGATCAAGGAGGAAGCACTCTTGAGCTCAGCCGACGGGGCGAAGCGCCGTTATTTGGCGAAGAAGCCGAAGCGGTGCTCCGTCGCATTCTGCTGCCCAGCAGCGAATTGTCCCTGCATTCGGCCCTATCCACTTCTGGTCTGATGCAGCAAGACGTACTACGGAGCGTGCTGGAAGCCAAGCCGACTGAGCGGTACCGGCAGTTGAGCACAGTGCTTGGACTTGGCGCGCTGGAGGACTTTGAGGACGCCACGAAGTCTGTTGCGAAGCAAGCGTCCGAGCGTGAGGGACAGGTCCGGAATGAACGCTCCAAGCTAGCCATTGCTCTGAAGCAAGCTGAGGAAAGACTCGAGACAGCGCAAGCACGGTTGGCGAGTCGCCCCCAAATCGAAGCCGTACGCGATGAGGTCCTTAATCGGCTGCGAGCAACTCCCGCCGGGGTGTCCTTCAGCGACTTGGACGTAAACCTGGAGCTGCCGGATGATGTTCGTCTCGCGGCGACAGCCTTCGGCTCTGCGATCGACCTCGTAGACTCCGCTCACGCGCTCGTCCGCCGTGCGTCTCAACTGCGCGAAGGCTTGGGGGATCCTCCTAACACTGACACGATCGATGCTCTCCGTGCGGATGTCGAACAGGCGGAAGCAAATAAGGACGCGGCCGAAGCGTTACGAGGAGCGGCGCAATCACAGCTGAACGCCGCGCGGTTGACGGCTGCAGAGGTGGCCAAGTTGGCTGCGCTTGCTATACCGATGTTGTCGGATGACTGCCCGGTTTGCCGTCAGAGTATAGACCGAGAGCATGTGGAGCGCGAGCTGATTCAGAGGGCGGAGGCAACCGGAACGCTCCTCGAACTGGAGAAATCATTTGTAGAGCGCACGAACGACTTCAGTGAGGCTTCAACTGTGGCCTCTGCGGCTTCGGACGCACTTGCCGGAGCGGAGCAGCAAGTTGAGCGCTGGCGTGCGTCCAGCACCGCAGATCGGGCAGCGGCCGTCGCCATCGAAGCTCTTGCTGCGGACATTGCCCTCGTGCGGTTCGATAAATACACGACGGAATCTTTTGGTTCGGTCGCTGTTCCAGTATTGGAATATTTTCGCGGAGCGCGCCGGGTCCTGCATGACCTCCTGGAGACTTTCGATCGGCAAAGCGATCAAGGCTCAATAGAGCGGGCCGCTGCGGAACGCACGAGCTTGGAGGCGTCGCTCGCCGCCGCCCAGGGGCAGCTAGCCACGGAAACTGCCCGGTCCGAGAAACTACAGGCACTCGCCGAGAAGACGCTTGAGGCCCGAGTTGAAGTCACTGAGAGTCGGCTGCGTTCTATTCAGCCGTTGGTTGCGGACATATTCCGCCGACTCGACCCGCATCCCGCGTTCAAGACCGTTGAGTTCGAACTGGACACCTACTATCGGAGGGGGACTACGAGCCCCTTGGTGATTGATGAGGTAGCGAGCATCTCGGCAGACCCGCTCTTGATCTTTTCGACCTCGCAGGCCAACATTGTCGCTTTGTCCTATTTCATCGCCATGAGCCTGTCGATGGAGGACACCGGATTGCCATTCCTATTGCTGGATGACCCAGTCCAGTCGATGGATGACGTGAATGTGCTCGGTTTTGCTGACCTGTGTAGGCACCTCAGGGTCCGTCGACAGCTCATTGTGTCGACCCATGAGCGGCGGCTCTCCGGGTTGCTCGAACGAAAGCTTGCGCCGCGAGCCGAAGGCTCCCGAACGAAGATCATCAGGTTTACGGGGTGGGATCGCAGCGGTCCCACGGTCGATGAGCGCGATGTGGATGGGCAGTTGCTTGAGGACCCGATTCGGGTGCTCCGTCGAGCCAGCTAAGGGCCAACGTGGCGCGTCGAAGGCGCGTGCAGAGCCACGACTGCCCTTCGAGGAACTCGTGGAGGAGCTCGGCTTCTGATCCTGCTGCAGAATCCCGGTGCGGTACATGTTCGTGCCACTAACGGAACTCAACGATCTGATCAGGCCCTACTCCCCTGCCGTTCATGCCACCGCTGTCGAGCAAGAGAGATGTCGCCAGAAATGGGTCACAGGCTGCAAATCTTCCCTTCGAGATCGCTCCCGTCCGAACTGTCAGGACGACTGGATGCAGCATAGTCCTGTCCGGGTGAATGCCGGACTGACGGTTTCAGGTTGCGACGCTTGCCGCTGGCCCGAATAGATCCGCTGGACTGGACCGAGAGCATTGCAGAATAGGGTCATGAGTCACGATGCACAACTGTCCGAAGAGTCTGGGATCCCTGGAGGACGTCGGGCTGATCTGGTCCCTACGGGTCGCTTGCATCCGGATCGGTTTGAGGATTTCACTGAGGATCTTCTTGTAGCCACCATGTCCGTAGCTGAGCCCGCTCGACGTGTGAAGCGTGTCCAGCGATGGGGCCGCCGCGGCGATAAGCAGCATGGCATCGATTTCGAGGGAACCTGGTCAGACGGCGTCAGCGTTGCCTGGCAGTGCAAACGCCTCGACGATCTGACAGCCGCCAATGTTCGCAATTTCGTGAAGGACTGCACTTTCGTCGCTGACGAGTACTACATCGTGTACTCCGGCGAGGCGTCATCAGCAGCTCGGCAAGAAGTGAAGAAGTACAAGGGCTGGGACATCATCGATCAACGCGGCCTGACCCAGATGCTGAAAAGCCTCCCACTTCAGAGGCAGCGTCAGATCCTCGACGCGTTCTGGGGTAAGAGGTTCCGCCGCCACTTCGTTCAAATCCCTGGGGTGGATTCCTTTCTCGGTATCACGGAAGTCTCAGAGCGGAGGCGTACTGGTGAAAACCTTCTGAACGACCTCGGACCCGCCGTCGGCCGTGAATCAGAGAAGACGCAGCTCTCCACGGCGCTGGATAGGTCCGCCGATTGGCCCCGCGTCGTTATCGTCAATGGGATTGGCGGTATCGGCAAGACCCGACTCATGATCGACTGCCTTGAGACCTTCCAGGCAGCCCATCCCACGGTCCAGGTGCTCTGGCTCTCCCCCGGACATGGCCTCGACAAAGATGCAATCGATCTGCTGCCTCTGGCACCGGCGGTCATCGTGGTCGATGACGTTCACAGAAGCCCAGCGGACTTCGCGATCCTACTCAACTACGCGGCAGAGAATGCTGGAACACAACTCGTACTCGGCGTCAGGGGTCTGGAAGCACGAGCCATTCGCATCGAGGTGATCACGATCGGCTTCCGCCAGGAGCAGATCTGTGAAATCACCGTCGGAAGACTCACCCTGCCTGAAGGTCGCGAGCTGGTGGCTTCCCTCGCTGACGGGCTTTCCCTCGATTTTTCCCTCTCTGAAGCCCTCGCTCGACAGGCACGGGATACGCCGTTTGTGGCTGTCCTGACACTGAACATGATCAAAGGTGGCCAGCTGATGGGTCCGCTGTCTCTCGACCGCGACCTGCGCGAGCAGGTCATGGCACGCTATGGGGACATTCTGACCGGAGGCATTGACGCTGTGGGGCCCGAACCCCTCGAACTAGTGCTCGCCACCCTGTCGGCGCTTGGCACGGTCAACGCTGACGACGAAGAGATAAGGTCCAGAATCTTCAAGCTGGCGGGCATCTCCCGGCGCGATTACCTTCGGCTCCGCGAACAACTTCGTCACCGCGGCATCGTCATTGAACAGAACGGCAGGGCGCGGGTCATGCCTGAGCTGTTCGCTGATCAGGTACTGGAACGTGCTGCCTCGATTGACGGGGTTGATACGGGATTCGTCGAGGAGCTCTGGAACGCCCTCAGTGATGTGGCCAGCGAGGACCTTTTCACCTCTATCGGCAGCCTCCAGTGGCGACTTTCCCACCACAGCGGCCCACACGTCATGGATCCGATCTGGGCAAGCGTCGTAACCAGCATTGATCACGGAGGATATGGAGACCTCTATTCGCTGGCCGGCCATCTCGGGTTGCTCCCACTCACCCAACCGGCGAAGACGCTAGAGCTACTCGGCAGGATCCGGCACCGGCTGGATGAACTCGACGGTCTTGAACCAGGTCAACGACCTGCGCATCTGTCTGGCGACGCTGCGATGGAAGCCTTGTTCGGAACGGGCGAAATCGATCGGACCTCGGTGGAACGAAGGCTGGCCGTCCCGTACGGAGCCTGTGCCGCCAACAGTGCTGAAGGGCTCGAAACAGCGCTGGATGCTCTTTGGGAGCTCGGCCGCCAAGACTCGCGCCCCGTCGACTCGGCACTTGATCACCCCCTGAGAATAATCATCGATCAGCTCTGCCAGATCAATCGGCTTCCCGATCCGTCCTACCCGGAGCGCATCATCGCCAAAGCCGGGCAGTGGCTCGCGACAATGGAACCACAAGATGCTGTCACGCCGCTGACGGTACTCGAGTCGTTCCTTGCCAAAGAAGGAACCACCACCGAGATGCAGGATCCTCGTGCCATTTCACTGGGCCAGTTCCAGGTCAATCCGACGTGGGCTCGACCGCATCGGGATGCCGTCCGGGCCTTGTGCGTGAATTATGCCGACGACGGGAACCTGTCGCTCACCGCTGAAATCGTCAGGCTCCTCGAAGATGCCGTCCGCCCACCCCAGGGTTACTTCGGAGCGAACGTTCCTGATGAACAGCGCAATGCCTGGGCGGATGACGATCTCCAGACCATCGCAGCCTTGCGAACCATCGCCGAATCCACCACGAAGCCCGCCATACGGAGAACAGTGAGCCGCGCCGCCGAAATCCCAGCCGGCTACTCCACCTCGCCAGATGTGATGCACGCAGCCCTTTCACTCCTTCATCAACTCGACCAACGCGAGGACGACGACCTCAGCGATCACCTGCTCGGCGGCGGACGATTGATCGAGGTCGACCCTCAGCGAGGGAAAGATGCGCCAACGCTTAACGGGTGCGTTGAGAAAGTTGCTGCCGGATCGAACCACTCCGCAGAAGGTGAGGCCGAATTCAGCAACCAAATAGAAGCACACGAGCACCGATCCCACCAGAGACTCCTCCGACTTGCCGAGTCACTCTGGGGGCCCCAGGCCGATACGAAAGCAAGCGTAGACCGACTCGACGCGGAACTGAGGGAAGCCCTCCTAACGTCAAAGGGCACACCCAGCCACCAGATCATCACCCTTCTACAACTCACCGCCAGCGAGCATACTGAACGCTTACCAGACATCGTCGCGGCCATCATCGAACTCTCCGACGGCCCACTCGATGCCGGCCTGCCGATCCTCCTGGAATGTCTCCATGCCTCGGACAAGGCCTTGATCGACCACATCGTTGCTGGGACAGCCGCCCAGCGTGAAGGTGTCCGGTGGGCTATCGGACGGGCTGCCGGATTCTTCGCATGGTCAAACCTGGGGACCCCCTACATAGAGGCGATCACCGATGGAGTGAAGGACCCTTCGGACCGTGTTCGGCAAGCATTCCTCACGGCCTTGCCCTTTGTTGAGGATCCAATCACCGTTTCCAAGACCTTGATCACCGGGAAGGCAACGGACAACACCATCTACGACATCCTCCGTATTCCAGTGGGAAGCTCTGGCAAGGACTGGTACCGGAAACTCAACCATGACCAAGCGGCTGCAGTACTGGACCTTCTAGCCACCA
Organism: Pseudarthrobacter sp. CC4; assembly: GCF_048957775.1. NCBI lineage: Bacteria > Bacillati > Actinomycetota > Actinomycetes > Micrococcales > Micrococcaceae > Pseudarthrobacter > Pseudarthrobacter sp. CC4. The sequence continues at coordinate 20,752 of NZ_JARCCZ010000030.1, forward strand.
TCCAGGTCGCTACATGGGAGGCCGATAAGCCGATCAAAGACATGGCAACGGCGCATCCGCGTCTGGTCCTCGACCGAACGACCGGAATCCACTCCCTCCGTCATCTTCTGCGGAGCGCCGAGGATCACAGCCTTCGCACAGCCTTTTCCGGGAATCCTCACGAGGTCGCGGCCTGGATCCTTGACGGATGCGAGAGCGACGATCCCGGACAGGTCGCATCAGTATTGACCAAAGTGGTAGGAGACCGGCTTCCTCGAGGCGTCACCGACGGGCTGAGCGACGCCGTCGGGGATCTTGGCGAGCAACAACTTGCAAACCTCCTCGGAATTCTGGCTACTGTGAACGCGTGGGCTGCCCATCACATCGAGCTGGCGCGTCGGCTCATCGAGCACGGTCGCACCTTCGGAGAAGATCTCCGCATGAACACCCTGAACCGGGTCTCACAGAATCTCACTCCACACTTCTGGAGCGGAAACGACGCTGGGTCGCCCGAGCTCCAATCCGCACTGGCTGCACTCGATCGTGCCCTGGAGTCCGAAACGAATGAAGAACTTCGCCGAGCCGAAGCAGAAGCCCGACAAGTTCTTCTGGACAAAATCAACGAGCCTGTACCCGACTACCTGGACGAGTTTTGACCGTCGGAACCGAGTTTCTGTTGACGGCCGAGCTTGCTATAGGAAGTCCCCTGCCGGCAAATCCGTCGACCAGCACCGCCCGCTTTCGGCAGCAAAGCTGTCTGTCATCGTTGCGAACCTGATGACGTACTGCTCAAGGATCCCGTGCTTGTAGACCGACTGGCGCTTCCGGCCCTCCAGCAGTCCAGCCGCGGTTCCCGTTGCAAACCGGATGCGGCCTGTGACGTACAAGGAATCAACAGCATCGCGGTAACCACGCGGATAATGCAGCCTTCGTTCCCGTCGGCGGCAAACGCGATGGCGATGTCAGCAAAATGAAGCCACCAACGTTACTAATGAGGTGGGTCATACCGTGCCACAAAGACGTCCACAGATCGGCCGAACCCGCGTGATTCCGGGGGTTCTGGTACCCACCTCCTAACTCAACATTGATGCCACGCAGCTCCCGCGGTGGTTCCGCTTAAGGTAGTGGGTTGGGTTCCAACAGGAATCGTTCATCCGCTGAGTACGCCTCTTGCTCGGGTGATGCCGTCTAGAAGCCCGCGGTGAGCCCTCAGCGCCTAAGCAGGTCAAAGTAGGCCGCGCCCGGATTCCAGCTCACTGGATGCAACAGCGTCCCTACCGCCGGGTTGAGAGCACTCCACATCATGCCGTCGCCGGCGTAGATGCCGACGTGGCCCCAGTTGTCGGGTCCTGTGGGATTCTGAACCACCAAATCTCCTGGTTGGGGATCCTCCGTTCGAACACCAACCCGCCACTGTTCTACCCGCGGCAGTTCAATGCCGGCTTGCCTGTAGATCCACTGCACGAAACCGGAGCAATCCCAGGCTTTGAAGGCAGTGCCGCCCCACACATACCGCCCTCCCAAGCCTTGCTGCGTGAACTTCAGAATGTCCTGCCGCAGCTGGCTCAGGTTGCCCGAAGAGCCAGCAGACGGTGGCGCTGGCGAAGAAGTCGAACAGGATGCCGGAGCAGTCCCACCCTCGAGTGCAGCAACGATTGCCGTAGCGGCCGGCTCCCACCGCGCGTACAGCTCTGGGAAGGCAGATATTTGGACCGCTTGGGCAGCCAGACCTTTGTCCATGACTTGCCAACCCGGAATGTCCAGCAGCCCTCGAGGACTGCCTCGATTGGGGCCCGACGGCCCTCCGTAAAACGCACGCGCGTTGTATGAGGCGTCCATCAGCTGCTCAACCGTCCCCCAGCCCGCCGCCGGCCGCTGTTGGGCGGACCCGATCGAATCATGATCCCGTCCAACACCGTCATTCGGAAAGTTAAGGGACGCCGGCACACTGGTGTTCGCCAACATGCGGAGACTCGACTCCTGCAGCGCCATCATGATGGCAATGATCTGCCCCGCGCGGGGTAGTCCAAGCTGCTTCCCAACCGCGATGTACGTCCGTGCCACGCTCTCCTGCCGCGGCGACAGTTCGTATAGCAGGCGCCCCGCGTTCCTGACTTCCAAACCAGCACCAGTCGCGTCAGACACAGTGGTCGCCGCGGTGTTCGGGGACGAGCAGGCAACTGCGGATTGGCCAGCATTGCTGGCAACCACGGCCACGCCGCCCGCGAACGCCACCGCGCCAACAAGCACGACGACCGCAGCGGCTCCCGATACAACCCTCAGCAGTGCCCGTCGCCTCACAATGCCTGCAACGACTGCCAGAGCAGCCACTAGTAGACGATCCGTTCGGTGGTCGCGTAGAAGGCAACCATTCCGCAGCGCCCAGACGGAGCCGTGACGGCCGGCGGACAGTTGACCATCACCGTGACTGGTGCCTCATAAGCGTTTCTGCCAGTGTCTGACTCGTCCACAACCTTCACCGTCACCGTGCACACGTGAAGGCCTTCCCAGGGGGCTGGATACTCCTGCACTTTGGCCAACTCAAGGTCACAGCGCGGGGACTCTGCCGTGCCGCCTCGGCGAGCCGACTGACCTGCCAAGGTTGAGAACGTCCCCGCAGTGACGCCGGTACCCTCAAACTCGCGGACCAGCACGGACAAGGGATTGGAACCATCCGGGAGCAGCGTCCACCAGGACCGCACCCGGGCATAGATATCGGAGTACGACGACGACCGGCTGTCCCACGTGTAGATCCCCTTCGCTGCCGCTACGGCGAGCGCCCGATAATCGCGGGTGCGCGGCAAACCTTCACCCGCGTCCTCGGACGGTGCCTCCGCCTCACGTGGAGCCGCGAGCATCTCGTCTGGGACTGACGCGGTGACAGACGGTGTCGCCGCGGGAGGCGCGCTTTTCGCCGGCGTTGGCGCCGCGCCCCTGGGAGGACCATCCGTTGGCCACAACAGGAAAACGGAACCGATCACCAGCAGGGCCACCACCCCTGCAAGGAACCACCGCTGGCGCCCAGCTTCACGGAATCGATTCATCACCCAGCTCCGATACCCATTCGCCATGACCTATACAGCCGGTCGGCTGACTTCGTGCTGGAGCACCCGCCACGCTGCTCGGTACAACTGCCGGGCAAAGCCGATATTCACAGCGATGTACCGTTCAGTGACGCCGAGCTCGCCAGCCAGAGCCGCCATCTGCACGGATCTTTCGGGTCCGCGCAGTCCCGGGCGCACTATCTTTTCCGCGACACTCCGGAGGACGTTTGTCGGCAGGCAACTGGCAGCGCACCGGCAGAGATCGTCGACGCCCAGTCCCGGCTCGGGGTGGCAGTTCAATGCCGTGTTGATTGTCTTGGCCGTCTGCCTAACAACAGTGACGGCGTGCCATCGACGCCGGTCCTGCGGAGACGGAGGTCCGTAGCGCCGCGGCCCCGAGAGGCTGGCCACGGCAAGCTTCCAAGTGTCCTCGCTGACGCTGCGTTGGACCATGCCAAGCATGGCTTGCGCCCAGGCTTGATCAACATAGTTCTCGGCGCCGTCCCTTGCCGCTCCGGAGCCAATGACAGCCAGAAGCTCAGGCGAGCTATCCGTCGTCGTGAAGTCAACAAGCAAGGGTAAAGTCTGGTGGCTCAGCTCGCGACGCACGTAGGCAGCGCAGATCTTATTGCAAACTCCTTGGACCCAGGCTTCAAAGGGAATGCCCGGCAACTCCTTGTAGCGCCCCCTCGAAACTCCGCCCCAAACGGCGACCCGGATGTCCTGCATAACGTCATCCACATCGCAGGATCGCCCGATTCGAGACAAGCGGGACACAACGTATCGATGCACGCCATCAACAGCGACCATGATCTGGTCGATCGGGATGACAGGCTCCCCCGCTGCAGGCGGCCTTCGCAGCGAGACATCTACATCAAACAGAGTGTCTGATGCCTTTGTAGATTCAAACGCCTTGGCTTCAATTTCCATGGCTTCACCGCTTTGACTGTTCAGATCGAGTAGTTCGCAGAGTCGCCGCATCGGCCACTCCAGTTAGTGGATGCGGAGATCCAACAACGATCAGCAGAAGCTATAGGAATTATTGTCAAAGATAATTAAAGTATCGTCAAGAGTCCCGTTCTTACTTTTTGTGCCAGCTTCAGGAAGAATGGCCGTATGCCGAGAATTACGCAGCCACACGACGCCGCCTGGTCGGCCGACGTCGAGGCTGCCGTGGCCACCTTCGGCAACAGATCGCGGAACGAGATCCTTCGATTTCTCTCTGCCAACGGGCCGGCGACGCGCGGCGACATCGTGAGCGCCGTCAGCGCGGGCGAGCCCAGCGTGGCCAAGCATCTGGCAGGGCTGGAAGAGGCAGGCGTGGTGATTGTCGACGTCGAACATGGACGCCGGCACGGACGCTCCCCTCGGTATTCCGCGGACCCTGTCCGGATCAAGGAGCTGCTCGACGCTCACCTGAAGTACCTGCTGGAGAAGTAGCTGGGGTGCCTCCCGTAACCGGGCAAAGGGCCCCTACTTTGTGTTATCCGATTCCTCGACCGCGTCGGGGTGCAAAGTGGCCGCGGCCCGCTCCCCCTCCGGCCGTCGGCTGATGTCCCTGTTCAAGTACTCGGTGATTGCCTGAAGCGTCTCCGGCGATACGTCCCCCAGCGTGCGGGCGGCAAATGTCTTCACCCTCGCCGCACGGAGAGACTTGACGAACTCAAGCTGGGAATCGATGCGCTGGGGCAGATCTGAGTCATCATCGTTCAGAAGATAGGCAGGATCCACATTGAATATCTCGCACAGAGCACCCAGCAGGGCGGGGTCGCTCACCAGCCGGCCCGTGCCGTCCTTCATGTAGAACCAGCGGGCCCTGGAAAGCTTGATACCCTTCTCCGCCAGCTTGTCCTGGACTTCTCGGAACGTGACAGGTTGGCCCCGCTCGGCAACAACAACGTCGAGAAGCAGGTTTAGCCGGCGGGCGAGTTCGGCCTGGGGAGATGGCTCCGAGCTCTTGGCATGCGTTTCGTCGCCGGACATCATCCACCTCCCGCCTGGCTTGGCCCTCGTCAAACAGCCACCAATTGTTGCCCAGTATTCCGCTGGCCGACTTCACTAGCAACATCTGCCAGCTATTGCTTCCATCCGTATACGGATGAGCGTATCGTTCTGCTGTAGACCCGTCTACAGCGGGCCCAAAGAGCTTCCTCATCACCGGGTTGTGGTCTCATGGCGAACATCTTGATGAACCGGACGCGAAGCCGCCTCATTCGCATCTTGATCACCTGTGGCCCGGCGACGAGCAACGAACTCTCTGCAGCCCTGGACATCGCCGTCACGTCCGTCCGCAGGCACCTGACCTTGCTGTCGGAGGCGGGCATGATCATTGCCGGGTCGGGAACTTACAAGGCCCAACCGGACGAGATTGCAAGGCAGCTCGGTGATCTGGCGGCCGCGTTTCAGTCACCGGGCAGCGACTTCAGAAACCGGGCAACGGACGACTCCCACTTCTCGGTGTCGCCGTTCCACTCCAGCGAGTGCCCGGGCACGTCGAACCGAACGAGCTGAACGAGGTCGGGCCGCAGCTCCGCGAATCGCTCTGAGGCCTCAACAGGCGTCGATTTATCCCCGCTTCCGTGCAGTATGAGCGTCGGCGTCCTGAGCTCAGCAGCGCGGCTCACCCAATCCAGTTGAGCTAGGTCGATGGGTTGCTCGAGGCCTGCAACCCAGCGGCCTGCCGTCCCGCCCAACATACTTAGCCCCAGCCTGGCCACCGGCTCGGGCAAGCCACTTGCGCTCCCGTTTGTGATCAGGGTCTTTGCCCAGTCCAGGACGGGGGCCACGAGTACCATGCCGATGATCCGCTCTGAATGGGCTGAGAGGTTCGCCGCGCGCAGAGCCATGGAACCGCCGAGGGACCAGCCAAAGAGGACGAGCCGCTCAGCGCCCTTCTCGACGGCGAATTGGATGGCGGCGTCGACGTCCAACCATTCGTTCTGGCCCAGAGAGTAGCGGGAATCGTTCGACGGCGGCGCTTCGCCGTCGTTGCGAAATGACACGACCAGTGACGTGAGGCCAAGTTTGCTGGCGATGGGCACACCCCGCAGGGCGCCGGCGCGCTTTCCACCCATTCCGTGTGCGTGAATCGCCCAGGTGGAAGACATTGGACCATCCGTTGCGGGATCGAACCTCCATGCGGGAGCCATCCCGCCGTCGACCTGGATTTTCACGTCGTCGAAGGGCAAACCCAATTGCTCCGGTTTCGAGTAGGCGTAGCCGCTCCAGATGCCGGCCTTGGCAGCACCCAGATCGCCGGCGTCGACGCGCTCGACGAGCCGCGTCACTGTTCCCGCTTGGGCGTTCTCGCCGACGACGCTCCCGACGCAAGCGTGGCCCTTACCGCTGGCGAACCACAGGCTGTACCAGCCCGCTGCCCTTGTTAGAGGTGAGGCGGGAAGTTCAATCCTCAGTGTTTCGTCTTCACCCTTGAAAACCCGATGGATGGCAAGATCCTCCCGTCGGGTCGTCGTCGGCATGACCACCCGGCGGGCAAAGTAGGCGGCGGCGAGGCATGTCGTGGAAGCTGTCGCCAAGACTGCAAGGGTCAGAAAGCCGAGAAGTCTATGAGCCTTCATCGTCACGCCTGACACGCGTGTTAATGACATCCCTAAGCCTGGCCAGCGTTTCCGGGGACAACTCCTGGAGCTGGCGGGCTGCGAAATTCCTGACTCGAGCCTCACGCATCGACTTCAGGAGGTCCAGCTGGGCTTCCACCATCTCGGGGACTTCTGTGGAGTCGTCAAGAAGGTACCGGCGGTCGACGCCGAAGAATATTGCGAGGTTTTGCAGCAGTTCATCGTCCGTGGCCAGGGATCCGTCACCGCTTCGCATGTAGGCCCACCGGGAGCGCGACAGAGGTGTACCCAGAGCAGACATGTTCTCGCTGATCTCCCGGTAGGACGGCGGCTTCGCTCCTTGAGATTCATACAAATCCAGCAACAGGTTGATCTTGCGGGCGAGCCTTGCCTGCGGCGACTCCGGGGGTTCGGCTGCATTATCTGTCACTCCCGTGCCTCCTCTCCCGTCGCGCCAGGCTTCCTTGACCACTCGGCACGCCATGATGGGATGCGAGGTAGTCCTCGGCTTGTGTCAGTGCTTTGAAATCAGCTTCATCCAGCAACTTAGCAGCGTCTGGGTTCATCAACAGAGAATCCTGAATCTCAACGAGCATCCTGTGAAGTCGTCGAGTCCCCGCATCGTCCCGTTCGATGACCTCGGCAGGCGCCGCCAGGCGCTCGTCCCTGCGGGCCGCGGTCGCCTTTTCCCATGTAGACGTGAGGCCATCCAATAGCCAGGCTTGGGTCTTCAATTGTGTTCGTCGAGCAACCCGGCGGGCGACTGGTGGCAGGGCCAACCCGGCACACAGGAACACCATCGCTCCAACAAAACTGGCGTCGTAGACGGCAGCCAACTTCTCCATCGTTGACAGATCTCCGAGAAGATGGGCGACATCCATCCCAAGGACCGCAACCACAACCACCAAAGCCAGGGAGCACCCAACGCCGATAAGCGTGAAGGCGACACGGAAGTAGGATGCCGCCATCCGCCGTCGAAATCTGAAGCATACGTAACCCGTGACGCTGACGACCACCCCGATGTAGACGAACTGAACGGCGGAATAGAGAGCGGCAGCAGGCTGATCCCCATAATCCAGCATGAACCTCGTTGATGAAACGGGTGCTTCGATGAAGAGGAAGGCGAGGACCAGTCCCGCGGAGACCACCCCCAGGAAGAGGAGACCACGGCGGTCCCTGCGCACGGGCGCATCGTTGAGTTCTGCCGCCCGGAGGATTGCCTGCGAAAGGAAGTAGATTCCCACGACCATCAAAATGTTCGCGCAAAGATCCAGGAGATTGCGTCCTCCGATGGCTTGATCGCCGGCGCGATAGATCGCATCGATATTCAAAGAAAGCGCTGTTGCGATTGCCACGGCGGCGACAAGAATGCAGTGGTCTTTTCTGGTGCGCGCGCCCGGCAGAAGACAGAGGACGAGCCCCCAGATGACCGAGGCCGCCACTGCCTGGATCACCCGAAAACCTGCTCGAATGATCTCGGTTCCAACGTGCTTTCACGGATTGCGCTGGCAAGTAGATCCGCGAGAGTCTCGGCGGCGGCCTCCAGGTCGTCGACGAAGCTGCTTCGGGCCAGAGCCCGTGACACCAGTTCGCCGTCGAGGTTCGGGAAGAGACTGGCCGCGTATTCCGAGGAAATGCCCAACTCATCGTGGCGCAGGATCATGTGTCCAAGCTCGTGAAGGATGAACTGTTGCCTGTGTAGGGCAGAATCTGTAACGGCGTGGAGGATGATCTCACGCGAGTCGGTTGACAGCCATAGGCCACATACCGATGTGCCGTTGAGGATTGTCGTGGCTTCAATTTCTATACGACGCCGACGGCGGGCTGCCACTATGGCGATTAGGCCAGACAGGGTCAGACGGCTCGGTAGACGCAGCGCGTGAAACGCGTCCGCCGCAATCTGTGCCGGATCCCGTGCTTCCGATGTTTGCTGGTCCATACCGCCCCCTCCTTGCAGCGGACAGCAAGCGCGACTGTCAGCAAGATCAGTCGCGAGCGGCGTAAGCGCCGCACTCTTCATTGAACGCCTCCGCTCTGGACATGTCCAGAGCCCGGTGGGGGCTCCTACCCACGCTAGTCGAGTATCTTGGCTCATCTTGGGCCGAAGTAGACGACGGCCCAGGCCATGACAGACTTTGGTTCTCTTTCCCCTAGGACAGTCTGAGTTCCCTATTACCGAATGAGAGTGACGATGCAAACCGACTCCTTTGCCGACTTGCGTGCCGAGATTGTGACCCTACGGCGTTCAGCTCCGCTGCCGGACAGCCAGGAGTAGTTTCAGGAGGTATTCTTCCGGTGCTGTTCGGCAGGAGGAGCCGGGAGCGCACCCTTCCAACGACTGCGCCTATGCGCTTGATACTTTCACGCGGATGGAAGTGCATTCATTTTTAGAGCGACATCGGTTCGAGGGCGCCCACGTAGCTCCTCAGGGTTTGCTGCGGGTACGTACGATGGCTGAGCCACGGAAAGTCCCCCGTGACCCGCCAACCGTCAAAAGCAAGCCGCTCCTCATATTGGCCCGCAATCTGTTGGACATGGAGATTGCGGTGGCTTTCCTGCAGTTGCTGCAGGCGCCGTACGGCTTCCTGATCGTGTGCCACATCGGGATCGGCTGAATAGACGATGTCAATCTTGACCCGCCTCTTGAGCCCGTTATCGACGAGTCGGCAGAAGTGTTCGTCCACAACGGCCTTAGATAGTCGAACGGAAGCGATTTTCACAAAGGCCTTTGATGTGGATAGTGCTCTTTGAAGCAGTTCGTGGTGCTGGAAATCACGAACTTCCCTTGCCGATCGTTCCTCCGTCTCTTGGCCAGTAAAAATAGGATGCTCCTCGTCCAATGGCTCCCGGGGTGATCCGTCAATATGGGGTACCGCTCGCGTTTCCAGACAAATATCGACCACGTCCTGGGCATTCCATTTGGCCAACGCCAAGTCCTGTCGTTGGCTTAGCTCACCTTCAATTACCAGCGCTAAAGAAGTATCTTCGTTCGTGTCACCTCGAAAGACGAGCAGGTCTGCGGGTAAGCACTTGTAACTGCTGAAGCGTGTGCTCCTGACCTCGAGAACGGTGAGCTCTTTACGACCCTTAAATTTAAGAACATTGTTTAACGCCGCTGGTGTTATTTCATCACGGCCCAGGACACCTTTACGTGAGTATGGTAGGACAGTCCGTGAGTCTGAAACCGCATCAGACCTTGACATCAGGCTAGCCCGAGGGTAGTCGACAACAACCCATGAAAGGCGGTCGAAGGTAACAGGGAACTCCCAAAGAACTGGCTTCAACTCCACAAGGTCTTGGACGAGCTTGTCACCCATTGGCGTAAGTTCAAAACTGTTGGTATGCGGGGAGTACAGCAGTGTGCCGTCCGCGACTTGGCTCAACGTGACGTTTGATACGAGCTCTTCATTCAGTCCGCATAGGTCGGCAATTTGAGGAATAGTCTCCAAGCCTGCATCTATCATCCGCAGAACGAACTCTTCTAATAAGTCCAGCGGCTTCTTTTCCTGTGCTACTACATCGACGTTGACCACCGTGACCGGTAGAGCCACGCGCACAATACCGACCAACCGCATACCGGGCCTGCTGTGCGCGTATTTCTTCCAGAGCCGATAGTCGTCACTGTACATCTGCAAGACGGACCTCACAGTCTTCGGGGTGGGTGAGCATATATGACAGTACGTCCTTTAGGGCTCCAGGCTTTCTGGACGAAAAGTGCGCGTCACCTATGACCGTGAGCCCGTAGCGGGCTCTCGAGAGAGCCACGTTTATTCTGCGCCAATATGGTTCTCCGAGAAATCCCATGCGGCCAAAGGCGTTGCTTCTCGTCACTGTGAAGATCGCAATGTCAGACTCCCGCCCTTGGACGGCGTCGACGGTCTCCACAGATGCGCTGATGTGTTGCAATGTTGCTCCAGCTAAACGGCGACTGAGCTCATCGACCTGGCTTCGGTATGGTGCTATTAGCAATACGTCGACTGTTTTCTTTGAAGATTCCGGCTTAATCAGTCCACGGTCCACCGCCCGATCAATTTCCTGAAGCCGCCGGATGGCAAGTCGCGCCTCGTGTCTGTTGGCGTAACTACCCCCATCTTCCTCAGCGTTCTCGCGTCTGGCGTTACTCTTGGACGTATCGAGCCATAGGACAGGCCTGCCAAGGTGTTCGTAACCTCGCAACCCTTCCGTTACAGGTGACCTTAGGTCTCCGTCGTAGAAGCACTCAGAAATCAGGTTCCCGATGGGAGCAATCATTCTGTACTGATCGGCTAAGGCAAATTGGGCTACGTCTGGCAGGTGATCGGTTAGCCGCTGAAACAACGTTTCGCGAACGAAGTCCGGAGTCAGGTCGTATTCTGCCATCAGGTCCGTCCTCCGAAGAAGGTCCTCGTCGAGAGGGGGTAATTGTCGTGTATCACCGACCAAAATTGAACGGCGAGAACGGGACAACGGAACCAAGGCTTCGGTGGCAGTGGCTTTTGAAGCTTCGTCCAAGATGCAAAGGTCGATGTCCAGATCCCTCATGGCAGGATTGCCAATGAACCCAAGACAAGTTCCTGCCACAACCCTACTGGTCTCGAGGAAAATCTTGCTTAGAGCTCTGTCTGAGGCGAAACGCTGCAACCATTCGGACTGTAACTTGAGGAACTGGAGAAGGTCACCCGCCTCGGGAGCTTGTTCCAGGATCAATGCGACTGCAGTTTCCAATTCGGGCAGTTTGGGTCTCACGGACACTTCGATCAGGCCGCCAAGCTTCTCCGAAACCAGGGCGAGCAGATCCGATTCTTGATCGGCAAGCTTCTCAAGCCGGGGTTGTAACCGTGCAGCTTCCTCCTCAAAACCAAGACGTGCGTTCAGGTCGGATGTGTGAGTTTCCACTGCAGGAATGCTGTCCAAGTATTCTCGCAGCGTCTGCTGTTCCCTGGATAATTCAATTAGTTCCTGCAGATGGATTGCGGCCTCGAGATGATCCCTATCCATCCCCTTGGCCGAAGCCAGATTCTCCATGTGAGAGAGTGCCTTCTGCCTGACCTTAGATGACCATTTCTCCATCTGTTGGTCGAGCAAAAGGGGCAGGGAGCCATCCGAGATGCGCGAGCTTCCCGGCTGGCCAAGTCTAACGATCCCTGGAACGCCAGCTTCTTCCAATCGCTGAAGAGCATTATCAACGGCGACGTGAGTTTGGCTTACAATCAGGACCCTAGAGTCAGGATTGGCTTTAGTGAATTGAACCACCAGCTCGGCAATGAACCTGGTCTTGCCGGTCCCGGGAGGTCCTTTAACGACCATAAGGTCTTGCACTCCCAAGCCCGCCTCCACTGCACGGCGCTTGTCGTCGTCGAGATCTTCATGCCAAGAAGTCACGATGATTGGGGAGGGCGACCGGGATATCGAAGGGTCGGCCAGCACGTCTATTAGGGCCACTGATTCGACGTCTCTTCGCTTCACTCTGTTTAGAGCATCCTGTTGTCGCTGGAAGGCGACCTGGGATCTACCCAGGTGAGGCTTGAGAGTACCCGTGACGGGGAGTTCCCGGGGGCTTTTCCCTACGACCTCCAAGGTAATGTCACGTCCATGCTGATTCGTGACTTCACCGACACAGACGAAGCTTCGGGAGAGGGACCAAACTTGCCACTCTGTCCCCATGAGGTCTTCCTCAGACTCATGCGCCAACGTGAGCCATAGACTCCGCCCGCTCGATCGAGCGTTCGAATACGTCAGGGCTGACTTGTCTCCTCTAGCGACGTCCTCGCGTGCCCTAAGCACTTGTTCCCATCCACGAATGAGGTCAGAGCTCTTAGTTTCCATAGGATCGCGGCCATCCGTGATCTCGGTGTCGTGGAACTCGTCGAGAAGTTCCAGTAGCGTCCCTTGCGCGAGTTGCTCATCACGAGATGAAAATGCGCGCCGATGGGTCCAGTAGTAGAGGTGCCCGATTGGTAAAGACCTGCGCTTCAGACGATCGAGGTCTTCATCGCCCAATCGTCTGGCGCCGATGACGACCATTTCCCCAGCATCCTCCGGAACGATGGTATAGCGGTACGAGCGTCCAGCGACGACGATCTTCTTACGATCCCGGGTGCCTGATTTCTCATCGATTCTGAACGAAGCGAAGACTTCCTCGTTGAGGTCGTCAGCTGCGACTCTATTCGCCGTAAAAGGCCCTCCTAGGTTTGTCTCGGCTGTGGTCGTCAAGCGAAGGAGCAATGGCATGCGACTCCTGCCCGCAAGCGGCTGCGAATCTCTAATAGCGATGAGCCCCTGATGCAGGGCTGCGCCATGCTCGGGGCGTTCACCCGGATCGATAGCGACGCTTTTTTGAAGGAGTGCGCGTAGGGCCTCCGGAATATCCAACTCATGAAGCGTGGTGTGGACATGAGAGAGATCTTGAAGCTTTTCCTTTGTCAGAAACTGAGTGATTAGGACCCCAAGCGAAAAAATATCTCTAACATATTTCTTCGTATCGGATCTCTCGGGCGGCGAGTAAACTGGGGACCCGAAGCTCTGAACTGTGCGCGTATCCTCACGCTCCATAAGCTTGCTGATGCCAAAGTCAGCCAACAAGAGATGGCCAGTGTCAGATATAAGCACATTCTCGGGCTTTACATCACGATGAACGGCCCCTCGTAAATGCATGTGTGAGAGTGCAGAAGCGATGGGGACAGCTATTTCTTCGATAGTTTCGTGCCATGGGCGGCCGTACCCCTCCCGAAAAAGATCCAAAAGCGACCTTTCAGCCCACTCCATGATCAGAAACGGCTGCTGGCCATCGTCCTCAAAACCGTGTTCAATGACTTTGACGATATTCGGATGGTCGCAAGCTGAGAGCGTCTCCACCTCGCGCTTATAAAAGTTCAGTTCAAAGTCACTTCGAAGACTAGATATCAGCTTGATGGCAACAAAGCGGCCAGTGGCTAATTCCATGGCTTTCCGGACTATCGCCTGACCTCCGGAACGGGACTTTTCGGGAAGGAATACGTACTTACCATCCAAAAAGGTTTCCACTTGATGCATCTGCTACTTCCCCATTTGTAGTGCCCAAACCTCCACTAGAATACAGTGGAGTGTGACGCGTCAAGGCGAAGACACCGATACCTCAGATTTCATTTAATGGGCTGTCCGCAGAGTTGGCGTTTTGTTGCCCTACATCTTTAAGCTGCGTACGAGCATGTCTCGTTACCGCCCGCCCGGCGGTAACTTGCTTCCGGGCTTCCTAGTCCCCCGGCGCGGTCATCGGGAGGACACGGAACGGCCACCGCGGCTGCCACGGAGACACAGTTATCTGCCGCCCCGGCATCATGATTGCCGGCTGAGCCGTCGGCTCCAACAGGCGTACTGAATCAGTGACCCAGCAATTCTGGGTCGGCCGCTTATAAGGCGCGGAGTTCACCAACTCTCTGCTGCATGACTTGGATCTTGGCACCTCGGAGGTCGTCGAGGACGTGGCGGCAGTCAGTGGCAGTGATGTGCCCACCAGCAGGCAGCTAAGAACCCACAAGGGGTAGAGCGTGGCTATCCCGAGCCGCGCCTGAATCTGATTCCAGACCCACCGCCACTGATGCCCATTTGGAGCGCAAGCTACCTTGACCGTTAAGGCCGCGCCCTTCCCAGTTCAAGCATTACGATGTCCGCCCAGGGCTGATGGATCTAGTTGCAGGCCTCGAGAACCTTCACAATTGCGTTGCGCTCGGCCTGTGTGACCCAAAGGCTGTACTTGGCCTTCACCGCCGTTTGGCGGGCGACGTATTCGCACCGGAATGCCTTGTTCGGAGGCAGCCAGGTCGCGGCATCCTTGTCGCCTTTGGCACTGTTGGTGGGCCCGTCGGCCGCCATGAGGTTCAGGGGGTCGTTGGCGAGGTCCTTGCGCTGGTCGGCACTGAGCTGCTGCGCGCCCTTCTGCCATGCGTCGCTGAGCGCGACGATGTGGTCAATCTGAACCTCAGAGCTGGTGTCCTGGCCGCGAACAAAGTTGATGGTTGTGCCGGTGTACCTGTCGGCCAAGGTGCCCGTGGTTACCACGCAGTCGTTGGTGCCGGGCTTAAACGTTTCGCCGGTCAGGTCCCGGGCGAGGATGTCATTGCGTGTATCGCAGCCGTTGCGGTCAACATCAGCCCACGCTGGTCCAAACTCATCCCGGGTATAGCCGGTCTTCGGCGCGCGGCCTTTGACCGGGACGCCCCTCAGTTGTTCGAGAGCGTTGATTCTATCTGCCGGGGAAGGCGCTCTGGCAGCGATGCCTGCAGGAGATTCGAGGACTTCGAGGGCGTTGGCTGCTGCGTCACACCCGGCGAGCGAGCCGGCCAGAAGTAGGGCGGTTGCAGCGGTCAGGGCTTTGGCGGCGGACCGGATAATCCTAAAGGTCCTTCGGTCTGCAGCGGGTTGTTCCACGCTAGCTTCGCCTGATGCCTGCCACCGGCAGGTGTGCCCGTGGTGCCCATCACATGCCGCGATTCCCCTGGCTCCCGCGAGTGTTCGGCTTCCGAGAATGCGTTCCGGCTCAATTGTTCGAGCCGCGGCTCGAAGTGAGTTACCCACCCGGGCTCAGTGCACGGTGGTCAGGCTGGCTTTCGAGCGGGTACCGATGAGCCGCTCCTTTCCCGCCGGCCGACTGACCGAGAGCGCGGATGCACTGCTGCCGGGAAGGATTTCACTCAACTTCGCGATTTCCAGGATGTGCTCGGAAGTGAAAATGATCTTGCCCTTGCCCCAACATGCATGGGGAAAGCGTCCGCTTGTGGCCCCGTCGCGCAGCCACGACTCTGTGCAGCGCATGAGCGCGGCCGCTTCGGCGGGTTCAAAAAATTCGATGTCCACGGCGTCTCCAAATGGAAGTCGTTTCTTTCCACGTTCATGGCCGAGTGGAAACACAATCGACATGACCGGAAGCACGGGACAGGCAAAACGTTTCCCTGACATCCACCGAGCCTCACGTGGTGCACTCCCCGTCACCGGTGGAAAGCCCCTACCGACCGCTCCATAGCATCAGCGCCGGCCTGCAGCGCCTCCGGCATCAGATGCCCGTAGACCTGCTCCGTGGTCCTGGTGGACGTATGCCCCAGGCGGCGGGAAATCGTGAACAAGGGCACCCCGTCCTGGATCAGCCACGACGCGTGGGTATGGCGGAGGTCGTGGATCCGCGGATTTTTGGTCAGACCGATTGCCTGGGCCGTGCGAACCGCGGGGAGCCAGTATTCGTCCCAGTAGAGCTTGTGGTAGATCCGGTCGCCCTTCTGCGACGTGAACACAAGGTCCTTCCCGGGCCTGCTCGCCACCAACGGGATCAGCAATTCCACAAGCGCAGGGTTCAACCCTATGGTCCGCTTGCCGGCACCTGTCTTCGTCGCACCAATGTAGAACTGGTTCTGGCCGTCCCGTTTCCAGGCCTTGTTGATCCGAGCGGTGGGCGGCTTGGACAGCAGATCAACGTCCGCCACAGTCAGCGCGGTGGCCTCCCCAAAGCGGGTACCTGTCATGACCAGGAAGTTGGTGAAAGCCTTGTAGCGCTCCCCCATCCCTTCCATGATGAGGCTGAACTCCGCATGGGTGAGGAACATGGCCTCATCCTCGGCCTTTTCAATCCCGGGAAGCTGCACGCCGCGGCAAGGGTTCCGGGCAATGTAGCCGAGCATCTCCGCCGTATTCATGGCGGCCGAAATGAGCCCGTGCACGTTATGGATGGTCTTCGGCGCCTTCCCCTTGGCCATCATCGACTTCACCCAGTGGGCGATCAGACGGTAATCGAGCTTGTCCACGGGGACGTGGCCGATGACGTTCCGGATGTGCAAGTCCAGCATGGTTTGGTAGGTCTTTGTGGTTCCGCTCGATGGACGGATCAGCAGGTCGATGTGTTCCTGGATGACTTCAGCGACGGTCGGCGTGCGCTTCTCGTTGGTGAGGATGGCATGCTGCGCGATCTCGAAGGATTGGCCGTTGGCGTCCAGCAGCCGTTTGAGCGTTTCAGCTTCGATAAGCGTGCTCACGGTGAGCCCTTGGTTAGACCGGGTTTTCGGGTCCCGCCAGCGCACCATGTAGGACTTGGAACCGTCCTTTTTGGTGCGAGTAGCGATGCTTGCCATACGAAAAACGGTACGCTCGTGTACACACTTTTGGCGGTTTTGTACACACCTGACCGCTCAACAGGCCCTTGACCTGCGGAAACACTGTGCCCGAGGTGGGACTCGAACTGCATTTCAGGCCTTGCAAACACTGGGAATCCGCGAAAACATGCGGAATCCGAAGCAGTTCGAGAACTGTACCGCCCGAACCGAAGAGAGATCTGTTGACATTGTCAACGCCTCGTCCTGCAGCTCTTGAGCAACTCGGCCCGACTGCCTGGAATAGATCCCGGGGGTGAAGGCGGTCCGGGCATGGGAGAAGCGCGCGAGCAATCGCGGGATATGAGCCCAGCTCCCGTCCGCCGCACCGAAACGCTTGAGTCAACGGTCCAGAAGGATAGTCAGTATCGCTAACGCATAGGGACCTCGAAGGAACAGGCGACGGCGGGCCGCCTGGTGAGCGCCCGCCGTCACAGTTCAGTAGTTAGAATATGGCCCGTCGCGCCTCCGCATCCTGACGGTTCCGCTCCACGTAGCCGGGCCTGGGCACGCCCACGGACTCCGGGGCGCCAGGAAGCTCCTCTCCACGAAGGGTCGCCTGCGCCGTCTCCCGCATGCACAGGACACTAACCAGGCCGATCACGCCGGCGAACGCCATGTACCAGCCCGGCACGAGCTGGTTTCCGGTGGTTTCAATCAGCTGATTGGCCACCGTCTGCGACGGTCCTGCGAAGAACGCCGTGGAGAAGTTGTAGGCAATTGCGAAGCCGGTGTAGCGCACGGCGGTGGGGAACAGTGCCGGGAGGGTTGAAGACACCGAGGCCACAAGAATTACCAGCAGCAGCCCTAGCACGGCCAGTCCGAGGAACTGGAGCATGAGGTTTTGCATGCCAAGCAGCATGACTGACGGTACGGACAGGACTGTGTAGCCGGCGGCGGCCACGAGCAGAAGAGGCTTGCGTCCGACGCGGTCGGAGAGCGCGCCCACCGGTGGAATGGCCACCAGCATAAGGGCCATAATTACTACCAGCATCCAGTTGCCTTGGGCGGTGCTGTGGCCCAGTTGGCCGCTCAGGTACGTCGGCATGTAGCCCAAGATCAGGTAGAACGCCACGTTCAGCAGAACCACGAAGCCGGCTAGGACCAGCAGCTGCCGCCAGTTGTTGCGCAGAACGTGCCGCAACGGCGACTTGGTGGTCTCCTTATGTTGCGAGGCCTCGGAGAAGACGGGCGCCTCCACGAGCCGGGTCCGGATCCACAGTGCCGTGAGGCCAAGCGGGATGGTCAGGAGGAACGGTGCGCGCCACCAGCCCGCTTCCATGCCGCCGTCTCCGACAACCGCGATCAGCATGGTGCAGACGACTGCGGCCAGCATGAATCCTACCGTGGTGCCGAACTCGAGGAACGATCCCAGGAAGCCGCGTCGCCGGTCGGGTGCAGACTCGGCCATATAGACCGCAGCACCGCCGTATTCGCCGCCCGCTGAGAAGCCCTGCACCAGGCGGCAGGCCAGCAGCAGTATGGGGGCGAGCAGGCCGACAGTGTCCAGGGTGGGCAGCAGGCCGATGGCGCCGGTGGCCAGTGTCATCAGGGTCACGGTGAGCACCATGACCTTCTGCCGGCCAACCTTGTCACCCAGCGGGCCGAGGATCAGGCCGCCGAGCGGCCGCACCAGGAAGGACAGCGCCAGGGTGGCAAGGGTGAGAGTGACGCCGAGACCGCCGTCCCCCTCCTTCGATCCGAAGAAGTTTGTGGCCATGTAGATGGTCAGGTAGCCGTACACACCGTAGTCGAACCACTCGACGGCGTTGCCCAGGGCGGACCCCAGTATCGAACGGTGGAGCGAGCGCCTGCCCTCCTCGGTGGAGGGCTCCGCGCCGGGTGCGGTCTGTGGGTCCGGATGCTTGTCATGCACGGGCTGGGGACTGGTCATCATTGGTTCGTCCTTCAGTGAAGTTGTTGTCATTGCGGGCCGCCTGTTGTTGGACTTGTATAGGGCTGCGCCGGCATTGGCGCAGCCCTTTCAAGGCTTTTCAGCCGCGGGGTACGGCCATGTACTTGGTCTCGAGGAATTCCTCGATGCCTACGCGTCCGCCTTCGCGGCCCAGGCCTGAGGCTTTGATCCCGCCGAACGGCGCCGCCGGGTTGGAGACAATTCCAGTGTTCAGCCCGACCATGCCGACTTCGAGGGCGTCGCCCATCCGGAAACCGCGGTCCACGTCCTGGGTGAAAAGATACCCCACGAGGCCCCACGGAGTGTCGTTGGCAAGCCGGGTAACCTCCTCTTCCGTGTCGAACGGCACCACGGGTGCCACCGGGCCGAAGATCTCTTGGCTCATCAGGTCCGACTCCGGGTTCACGCCGGACAGCACTGTGGGCGAATAGAAGTAGCCCGGACGGTCAGGCCGTGAGCCGCCGCAGACAATGGTGGCGCCTTTGGCCACCGCGTCGTCCACCAGTTCCTGCACTTTGGTCAGCGCCTTTTCCTCAACGAGGGGCCCGACGTCGGTCCCGGTCTCGGCACCGTCACCCACCGAGAGTGCGTTTAGGCGGGCAGCGAGGCGGCGTGCGAATTCGTCTGCGATGGGGCGCTGGACAAAGAGGCGGTTGGCAGCCGTGCACGCCTCGCCCATGTTGCGCATCTTGGCTGCGACGGCGCCGTCAACCGCACGGTCCAGGTCCGCGTCTTCAAACACGATGAACGGCGCGTTGCCGCCCAGCTCCATGGAGGAGCGCATGACGTGCTGGGCAGCCTGCTCTAGCAGCCGGACGCCCACGTCGGTGGAGCCGGTGAAGCTGACCTTGCGGGCAATACCGCTGGCCATCCACGGGGAAACCACGGCGGAAGCCTTGGTGGTGCAGACCACGTTCAGGACGCCCTTGGGCAGGCCTGCCTCGATGAGGATGTCTACCAGCGCCAGAGAGGACAGTGGGGTGAGGTTGGCCGGCTTGAACACCATGGTGCAGCCCGCCGCGATGGCAGGGCCGATCTTGCGGGTGCCCATGGCCAGCGGGAAGTTCCAGGGCGTGACCAGTACGCACGGTCCGACCGGCTGCTTGGAGACCAGGATGCGGTTCTTGCCGTCGCCGGTGGTGGTCACGTCGCCGCCGATCCGGACGGCCTCCTCGGAGAACCAGCGGAAAAACTCGGCCGCGTAGGCCACTTCACCCTTGGCTTCAGCGAACGGCTTGCCCATCTCGGAGGTCATGATGAGGGCCAGTTCGTCCTGGCGGGCCATGATGAGATCGTAGGCGCGGCGGAGGATTTCGCTGCGCTCACGGGGCGCGGTCTTGGCCCAGTCTGCCTGGACGCGGCCTGCGGTCTCGATGGCGCGGCGGGCGTCTTCGGGGCCGCCGTCGGCCACGGTGGCGATGACCTCCTCGGTTGCGGGGTTAATTACGTCGAAGCGGGCGCCGGAGGCGGCTTCGGTCCACTCGCCGTCGATGAAGAGGCCGGTGCTGACCTTGGCGATGGCGTCCCGGGCCAGCTGTGAGGTGCCGGCGGTCTGGGTGGTCTGGGTTGTCATGATCGAGAATCCTTTTCGTTGGAGATGGTGCAAAATGTGGGTCAGCCTGCGGCAGCGTCAGGCGTGGTCTGGGCAGTCTTTCCTAGGGCTGTTTCTCCCGGGTCCAGGAGCTGGGCAATGTGCCTTCCGGGGCGTTCGGGATCGATTTGTTTCACCTGCATTGCGCAGGAGAACCCGTCGGTGAGGACCACGGATCCCGTACTTGTGGCACGCAGCGCCGGGGCCAACGACTGCTCGGCGACCTTCATGCTCACCTCGTAGTGCTCCTTTTCGAACCCGAAGTTGCCTGCCACTCCGCAGCAGCCGGGGGCATCCACCACATCTGCGACGCCAATGGAGGCCAGGGCGCCGCGCTGGGTCCTGGCGCCGAACACCGAGTATTCGTGGCAGTGCGTCTGCAGCACCACCTGGTCCGGAAGCGGCATTGCAGGAACCGGAGTCCAGCCTGCAGCAGCCAGCTCGCCAACATGCTGGGCGAAGCTGCGGACCCTCGCGGCCACCCGCCGGGCCTGGTCCGTGTGTACCAGTTCGGGCAGGTCCTTCCGCAGCGCGGCTGCGCAGCTGGGCTCTACCACCACGATGGGACGGTCGGTGCCGTCGTCCAGGACTTCGGCAGCGTTGGCCATCAGCTTCTTTGCAGTGTCCAGCTGGCCAGTGGAGATCCACGTCAGCCCGCAACACGCATCTGCCGCGCATTCCGTGGAAGCCCCCGTGCCGGCCAGCACCCGGGCGGAGGCACCGGCCACCTCGGGCCGGAATCCTTTGGTGAAGGTGTCTACGAAGAGCACGACGCCTGAGGCCGAAGCGCCCGGGATGACCTCGCGGCGGGAGCGCGTCCCGCCGTCGTACTTCCCACCGGTCTTTTGCCCTGGGATCCTGCGGCCCGGCATTCCCACGCCAGCCGCGGCGACCTCTTTGCGCCATTCACTGTCGCCGGCGAACCGGGGCAGGTCACGGTGTGTGGTGAGGCCGCCCAGCACGGCGGCCAGCTTACCCAGGGGCGTGGCCAGGGCGGCATTGACCAGCGGTGCCATGTGCCCGGTGATCTTCAGCCATCGCGGCAGCCAGCCCAGCGAGAAGTGCGAGAGCGGCCGCAGCTTGCCCTGGTAGTAGTGGTTGAAGAACTCGGACTTGTAGGTGGCCATATCGACGCCCGTGGGGCAGTCGGTGGAACATGCCTTGCATGACAAGCACAGGTCAAGCGCTTCCCGTACCTCTTCGGACTTCCAGCCTTCGTCCACGGTGCGGGCGCCCCGGACCATGTCCTGCAGCACGCGGGAGCGGCCGCGGGTGGAATCTTTTTCGTCGCCGGTGGCCCGGTAGCTGGGGCACATCACGCCGCCGGCGTCTGTGCGGCAACGGCCCACGCCGATGCACGCCTGGACGGCATGCACCCACGGATCCATTCCGCTGCCGGCGGAGTGGGACGGGTTATCCGTTTCGCTGGCCGAACCGCCGCCGGAGTGCAGCGGCCGCAGGTCAAAGCTGGTGCGCCATTCCCGCTGCGGCACGCCGTCCAATGCCAGGTTCTCATCCAGCGGGTCAGGGTCGGTGAGGGAGCCGGGATTCAGGATCGAAACGGGATCCCACAGCTGGCGGAAGTCTGAAAACGCCGCCAACATCCGAGCCGAGTACATCAGCGGAAGCAGCTGCGATCGGGCCCTGCCGTCCCCGTGCTCGCCGGAGAGGGAGCCGCCGTGCCGGACCACCAGTTTCGCCGCCTCCGCGGAGAACCGGCGGAACACCTCGCGGCCTTCCTCCGTACGGAGATCGTAGGTGATGCGGATGTGCATGCACCCTGCGCCGAAGTGCCCATACATGACCCCCTGCAGCCCGAAGCTGTCCAGCAGCCCGCGGAAATCGGCAAGATAGCTGGCCAGGTTTTCCGGTGCTACGGCCGAGTCCTCCCAGCCGGGCCATGACTCGCCACCGCTGGCGAGACGGGCGGAAAGACCGGCGCCATCCTCGCGGACCCGCCACAGCGAGGCGCGCTCCACGGTGTCCGGAACCGGGCGGCCAGCCACCAGGCGGCCGTTTTTCCGGAGTCGGGCCAGCAGGCGGTCAGCCTCGGCACGCACCTGGGCGGGATCGTCGCCGTCGAGGTCCACATAGAGCCAGGCTTTACCCTCCGGAAGTCCGAGCACCGAGTCGGCGCCGCGCCGGAAACGCATGGTGTCCACGATGGCTTCGTCGATGCCTTCGACGGCGGCCGGCGAGAATTCCAGAATAGTGGTGATATCCCGCGCTGCCTCCACGACGTCGGCGTACCCCAGGCAGACCAGCAGAGCGCTGGCCGGCTTGGGGACCAGCTTCATCCGCGCGCCGGTGATGATGGCGCAGGTTCCTTCCGAGCCCACCAGGGCGCGCGCCACGTTGAAGCCCTTTTCCGGTAGCAGGTTATCCAGGTGGTAACCCGAAACCTGCCGCTGGATCCGGCCCAGCTCAACCCGGAACTCGGCCAGGTTGATGTGCGCCAGTTCCTTGAGCGAACCTGTGAGCGAGGCCGCGCGTGCAGCACCGGCCTTGTCCGCGGGGTCGGTGGCGCGCAGGCCATCCGCTGTGGCGGTGAGCCGGGCCCCGTCGGAGGTGACGACATCGAGCTCCAGCACGTGGTCCGACATGCGGCCGTAGCGCACGGAGTGGTTCCCGCATGCGTCGTTCCCGAGCGAACCCCCAATGGTGGCCCGGTTTTTGGACGAAGGGTCCGGGGCGAACGTGTAGCGGTTGCCTGTGGCCCGCTCCACCTCGCGGGACAGCACTGCCAGGACTACCCCGGGATCCACCGCGACGGTCCCGGCGGCCTCGTCGATGCCATGGATCCGGTTCATGTGGCGCGAAAAGTCCAGCACCACACCGGGTCCGATCGCGTTGCCGGCCATGGATGTACCCCCGCCGCGGCTGATCAGCGGGGTGCCTGTCTCCCGGCACGCCGCCAGCGTTCCCACCACGTCCTCGGTGGACCGGGGGAACACGACGGCGAGCGGCGCCACACGGTAATTGGAGGCGTCATAGGAATACTCAGCCAGCCGCCGCGGCGAAGTATCCGCGTCGATTCCGGCCGCGGACAACCGCCGCAGGATCCGCTGCTGCTCCGCGTCAGGCGCGGCAGCGGATACGACGTCGGCCCGAGCGGCGGGCAGGGAGGAAACAGTCATCGCGCGGCTCAGGCTCCGGCGGTGGCGGGGACAGCGCCAACCACGGCACCGACGGCGGCTTCGAAGCGCTCCAGGCCGGTGGCGATCTCCTCGGCGGTGACTACCAGTGCCGGGATGAGGCGGACCACGTTGCCGGCCGGGCCGCAGGTCAGGGTCAGCAGCCCCTGGTCCGTGGTGGCCTGTTGGATTGCTGCGGCCGTGGCCGCGTCCGGCTTGCCGTCTTCGCCGGTGAATTCGATGCCCTGCATGAGGCCGCGGCCGCGGACGTCGCCGATAACCGGGAACCGCTGCTGGATTTCCTTGAGGCCGGCTTGGAGCTGCTCGCCGCGGATGCGGGAGTTCTCCACCAGGCCTTCTTCCTTGACCACTTCGAGGGTCGCGACGCCGGCCGCAGCGGAAACTGCGTTTCCGCCGTAGGTGCCGCCCTGGGAACCGGGCCAGGCCTTGGACATGGTCTCGGTGGAGGCGGCAATGGCGGAAATCGGGAAACCGGAGGCGATGCCCTTGGCAGTGATGATGATGTCCGGGGTGGCGTTCGAGTACTGGTGGCCCCAGAACTTTCCGGTGCGGCCCACGCCAGCCTGGACCTCGTCGAAGATCAGCTGGATGCCGTACTTGTCGGCACGCTCACGCAAGCCCTCCATGAAGGCGGGCGGGGTGGGCAGGTAGCCGCCGTCGCCTAGGGCCGGTTCGATCAGGAAAGCGGCGGTGTCATTGGGGGCGGTGCGGGTCTGCAGCAGGTAGTCCAGTTCCTGCAGGGCGAACTCGACTGCGAGCGCTTCGTCCCAGCCGTAGCGGTACGCGTAGGGGAACGCGGACATGTGGACGCCGGCCATCAGCGGGGAGAACCCGGCGGAGAATTTGGTGCCGGCGGTGGTGAGGGATGCTGCGGCGACAGTGCGGCCGTGGAAGCCACCCTGGAACACCACGATGTTGGGGCGGGCGGTGGCCATGCGGGCTAGCCGGATGGCAGCTTCCACAGCTTCCGAGCCGGAGTTGGCGTAGAAGACGGAGTCCAGGCCGGAGGGGAGGACCTCACCGAGCTTTTCGGTCAGTTCCAGCAGCGGCTTGTGCATCACGGTGGTGTATTGGGCGTGGATGATCTTGCCCACCTGTTCGCGCGCTGCGGCCACCACCCTCGGGTGGCAGTGGCCGGTGCTGGTCACTCCGATGCCGGTGGTGAAGTCCAGGTAGTCTTTGCCGTCCGTCCCGTGGATCCAGCTGCCAAGGGCGTGGTCCACGACGACGGGGGTTGCTTGCTTGAGTGCGGGGCTGAGGGAAGTCATGCCACCCATGATGCAGGTCACATCTGTTTATTGTCAACAATCCTAATATCGCGTAGGGTTGTGGCGTGAGTAACACTGATATCCAAAGCCAGCCCTTACCGGCCCCGGCAGGAGCGTCCGAGGCAATGAAGCCCCGGGTTGTGATCCTGGTCGCCGAAGGGCAGCCCCGTCCCTACAACCTGACCGATATTAAACAGATGGCCGACGTGATCCTCACGGACGCAGCCGGACTCGCGGAAGCATCACGAGGCGCCGACATTCTATTCCTCTGGGACTTCTTCTCATCGGCACTGAGCGAAGCCTGGCCGCACGCCGACGCCCTTAAATGGGTGCACGTGGCGGCGGCCGGAGTGGACGCGATGATGTTCGAGGAACTGCGCTCCTCGGACGTGGTTGTGACCAACGCCCACGGCACCTTTGACCAGCCGATCGCAGAATTCGTCCTGGCGTCCATCCTGGCGCACGACAAGCAACTGCACCGCAGCAAGGCGCTGCAGCAGCAGTCCACGTGGCAGCACCGGGAGGTGACCCGCACCGAGGGTTCCCGCGCACTGGTAGTGGGCACCGGCGGCATCGGCCGGGCCACGGCCCGGCTCCTGCGCGCGGTGGGGATTGACGTCCGCGGCGTGGGCCGCGGCGCCCGCGACGACGACCCGGACTTCGGCACCGTCCTCGCCAGCGGAGACCTGGCAGCGCATGCGGGCTGGGCGGACCACGTGGTGCTCATTGCGCCCCTGACCGACCAGACCAGGAACATGATGGACCGCAAGGTCCTCTCCGCCATGAAACCGTCCGCGCACCTCATCAATGTGGGCCGCGGCGCCCTGGTGGACGAACCGGCACTGATCGAGGCCCTCCAGGAGGGCCTGATTGCTGCCGCATCCCTGGACGTCTTCACCGAGGAGCCGGTTCCTGCCGCACACCCCTTCTGGGCCATGGACAACGTCCACATGTCCGCCCACATGTGCGGCGACGTCGTCGGCTGGCGGGACGCACTGGCGCGCCAGTTCCAGGAGAATCTCGAGCGCTGGACCAGCGGCGGGCAGCTCAACAACGTGGTGGACAAGCAACGCGGCTACGTCAGCCGCCGCTAGTCCTGCACACACCCCTGCCCGCAGCGCTGGGCGCCGGTTTGTGTGAGCCATGACACATGACATAAATTGTAAACAATCTACTAACTATCGGAGGTGTCTCTTTGCTGTTCAGCCAAGAGGAATATGATGCCAGGCTCGCCGGCGTCCGCTTGCGCATGGCCAGGCAGGGGCTGTCAGCCCTGCTGGTCACCGATCCTGCCAACATTTACTACCTGACCGGCTACAACGCCTGGTCCTTCTATACCCCGCAACTGGTCTTTGTGCCGGCTGAAGGCCCCATGCTGTTGTTCAGCCGGGCCATGGATGCCGGCGGCGCCACCCGGACCACCTGGCTGCCCGAGGAATGCATCGTAGGATACCCCGAGCAGTACGTCCACCGCCCGCATGTCCACCCCTTCGATTGGGTGGCTTTTGCATTGCGCGAGCGCCACCTCATTGCCCCCGCCGCCAAAGGCTGCGTGGGCCTGGAGATGGACTCGCACTTCTTCTCCCCCAAGGCATACCGTTCGCTGGTCAACGCCCTCCCCGAATGGACCCTGGTGGACAGTTTCGAGCTGGTCAACTGGGTACGCTCCGTCAAGTCCCCCGCCGAGATCCAGCTGATGCGCGGCGCCGCGCAGGTCTGCATGGCGGCGATGCAGGCTGCTGTGGAAACGATCGACGTCGGCGTCCGCCAATGCGATGCGGCCGCGGCGATCAGCCAGGCCCAGATCCGGGGCGCCAACGGCATCGGCGGCGACTACCCCGCCATCGTGCCCATGCTGCCCACCGGCGAAGCTGCCGACACCCCGCACCTGACCTGGAGCGAAGACCGCTTCGAGGCCGGCCAGGCTGTGGTGATCGAACTCGCCGGCGCCCACCAGCGGTACCACACGCCCCTGGCGCGCACCCTGACGCTCGGCAAGAAGCCGGAGCGGCTCGCCAAGCTGGCAGACGCCGTCGCGGACGGTCTGAATGCCGTGCTCACCGAGGTCCAGCCGGGCGTTCCCGTACGGGAACTTGCCCGCGCCTGGAACTGGACACTGGCCAAATACGGCCTGGAAAAACCGTCCCGCATCGGTTACTCGATCGGCGTCGGCTACCCGCCGGACTGGGGCGAGCGCACCATCTCCATCCGCTCCGAGGAGGAATCTATCCTCGAGGAGAACATGACCTTCCACGTCATCGGAGGCATGTGGATGGACAACTACGGCTACGAACTCTCCGAATCCATCCGCGTCACCGCCGACGGGGTGGAAACCTTCACCAGCTTCCCCCGCGAACTCATCCAGAAAGGCGGCTAGGCCGTGAACCACATCGCTACCCGCGCCCAGGCATTGCCGCTGGCTGACCGCGCCGCCAATCTGGTGGGCTCGGTAATCGACTCCAGCACGTCCCTGCTGGCCGCCCAGACCCACGACATTGTCCGCTTCGCCATGGGCTCCCCCGCGGACGAAGCCGTGCCGCTGGACGAATTCCGCGACATCGCAGACAAGGTCATCGACCACAGCTCCATGACCTACGGCGCCACCGAGGGCGAGCCCGTGCTCCTGAAGGCGCTGGTGGACTACCTTGCCGGGACCACGGATCCCACCACGGAGGAGCGCGTCACCATCACCGCCGGCGGCATGCAGGGCCTGGATCTGGCCTGCAAGACCTTCATCAACCCCGGCGACCTGGTGATTGTTGAAAGCCCCACGTACACAAACGGCAGCGCCACCGCCCTGAGCTACGGCGCCGAACTGCTCGAAGCGCCCATGGACGAAAACGGCCTCATCGTCGAGGCCCTCCCGGAGCTGGTGGCCGCCGCCGGACGCACGCCCAAGGCCATCTACACCATCCCCAACTTCCAAAACCCGTCCGGCGTCACCCTGTCACTGGCCCGGCGCCACCAGCTTTTGGAACTGGCCCACGAGTGGAACGCCGTGATTATCGACGACGACCCCTACGGTCTCCTCCGGTTCCAGGGCGAGGACCTGCCGTCCTTCCAGGCTCTGAGCCCGGGCGATCCGCTGCTTTTCTCTGTCCGCACGTTCTCTAAGATCCTGGCTCCGGGCCTGCGCGTGGGCTGGGTTGACACCGATCCGGCGCTCCGCCAGCTGGTCATCAACGCCAAGCAGGCAATGGACACCTGCACCAACGTCCCCAACCAGCACATCGTGGCCGAATACATCCGCCGCGGCGGCCTGGACAACCACCTGGCCGGCCTGCGCACGGAGTACAAGCGCCGCAAGGACGCAATGCAGGAAAGCCTCCGCCGCCACCTCGGCGACCGGGTCACCACCACCGACCCGGAAGGCGGCTTCTTCCTCTGGCTCACCCTGCAGGGCGAGGATGCAGGGATCTCCACCCGGAAGCTCTTCGAAACCGCACTGGCAGAAGGGGTGGCGTTCATCCCCGGGCCCGCGCTCTCCGCCAGCGGAAAGTTCGACGACGCCGTCCGTCTCTGCTTCGCATCCACCACTCCGGAGCGGGCCGAAGAAGGAATTATCCGGCTTGGCCGGGCCATGGACCGTGAGCTTGCAGCGCTTAAGGCCGGAGCAGGCGCGTGAGTGCCGCCGTCCAGCAGGATCTGCAGCTCCTTGAGGACAGGGTCCTGGGCCTAATCAGCGAAGCGGACCTGGTGGCGCTCACCACCGCGCTCGTGGCCGCCGGCGGCGAGAACCCCGGCGGGACCGAGGAAGCCACCGTGCAGGTCCTGACGGAGTTCAGCCGGGCCGCAGGCCTGGACGTTGCCACCGAAACCGTCGCGGAGGGACGGCCGAACTTCACGGCCGTCCTGCCCGGCGGCAGCATGCCAGGCATGCTGTTCCTGGGCCATTCGGATGTTGTTCCGGCCGGGACCGGCTGGGAGCGTCCCCCGTTTGAACCCTACATACGGGACGGCCGGCTGTTCGGCCGCGGCTCCACAGACATGAAAGGCGGCCTGGCCGCCGTGCTCATCGCCCTCAAGGCGCTCAAGGCCGCCGGTATCGAACTGCCGTTCAACGCTGCACTGGCCTGCACCGTGGATGAGGAGGACCTTGGCATCGGCATCCGCGCCTACACCGCCTCCGCCGCAGCCGATCCGGCCTTCAGTTATTCGGCGTGCGTGGTGGCGGAGCCCACCGACCTGGAGACCGTGATCGGCTGCCGGGGTGACAGCTACATCGAGCTGAAAGTCACCGGCAAGTCAGCCCACTCCGGCCGGCCCGCCGACGGCCGGAACGCCATCGATGCCGCCGCCAGGATCCTGGAACTGGTCCGCAAGGACCACGCCCTGCTCCAGGAGAACCAGGACCCGCTATTGGGCGCGGGCACATGGAACATCGGCCTCATCCAGGGCGGCACAGGTACCTCCATGGTGGCCGCGGAATGTACCGTCTCACTCGACCGCCGGCTCATGCCCGACGACGACGCGCAGCAGATCCTGGACCGTCTCCTGGCACAGGTCCGCGAGGCAGGCATCGACACGGACGGCATCTCGGTCTCGGCCGGGGTCACCATGGAGATGCCCGGTTTCCGCACCCCCGAGGACCACCCGCTGGTGTCGAATTCCGTGGCCGCCTTGGCGGACGCCGGTGTGGACAGCGCCATCCGCGGCTGGACTGCTGCCTGCGACGGCGGCTTCGTGGTCCGCGACCTCGGTGTGCCGGCCATTGTGATGGGCCCCGGCGGGCTGAACGACCAAGCCCACCAGGTCAACGAATCCGTCAGCATTGCCGAGATTGTCGCCGCCGCCCGCGCCTATGCGCTGCTTTGCCTACGGCACGGCGGGAGCTGACAGACCATCAATTAACGCGCAAGGGGGGCCGGATGCACATTGTGCAGCCGGCCCCCTTCTTTTGAGCGGTGACATTTCCGCGGTGGCGCGATGGCGCGGGCCCCTGGTCAGGCGGTCGCAACCTCGGCATCGCCGCTGCCGCCGGTCAGGCGTTCCAACGCGTCTTCCATGTGGCTGATCAAAAGCTTGCCCACGCGCTCCTGGTCCCCGTCCCCCAAGGCCTCGGCGATGGCCTGGTGTTCGGCCACCCGGGCATGCGGGTCGGGATACTTTTTCTCCAGCGCCGTAAGGCACATTCGGGTCTCGGTCAGCAGAGTGTTGTGCATGCGGGTCAGCCGGGTGCTATCGGCCGCCGCCACCAGCGTGGCATGGTATTCCATATCGGCTTCGGACATCGCGTCCAGGTCGCCTTTGTCAGCGGCTCTCTGCATGGCTTTGACGATCGGTATGAGCTGCGCGGCGACACCTTTGCCGCCCTTCTGTAGGATCAGTTCGGAGGCGGCGCGTTCGACGGCGGTGCGCGCCACATACATGTCGCGGACCTCTTCATCGGTCATGGTGATCACGAACAGGCCGCGGTTGCGGATGCTGATCAGCAGGCCTTCCTGCGTGAGCCGCTGCATCGCCTCACGGAGCGGTCCCCGGCTGACGCCGAGCTCCTTGGCCAGTTCCGCCTCCCCCAGCTGGGAGCCCGGCGGAATATGGCCCAGCCCGATTGCCGTGCGCAACTTACCGGCAATGATTGCTGGCGTGGACTCGCGCACCAGGGGCTCAAATCTTTGCATCGGTACCAACTATCCGTCAGGGGTCCGGCTGCGGCCTCGGAGCCCGCAGCGGACCGGTTGTCTTTCATATCCGGCCGGGATGGTCGGATCAAAAACTGTCTACAATCCTACTGCCAGTAAGCTGACCATCCATGGATTATGTAAAAAGAAGTCGGGGCCGCCGGCAAGGCGGCCCCGACTCGTCTGGATCAGGGCGCAGTGTCCACGGCCCGTGAATAGGTCAGGGTTTCGTCCCGGGCGCCGCCCATCCAGATGTCCTGGCAGGCGGCCGCCATTTCATCCAGGCCTTCCACGATGGTGGCGAACACGTTGCCGGGCACCCAGCCGGTGTCGCCGTTCAGCAGCAGGTTGTTCCGGCCGTAGAAGACGGCAAGGTCGACGATGGTCTGCACCGAATCCGTCGAGTCGGCTTCATAGCCGTGTGACGGCGTCTTGAGATCGTTGGACGTAAACGTGAAATAGCAGACGTCGCCCGGGATGGGGGTCACGGTGGTGTTCTCCGCGCCGGGTTCAGCCGGAGCAAACGCCGGAACCAGGTTGTAGATCTCGTTACGGGCGTACTTTCCATGGAAGACCTGCCCGCTGAGGGGAAGTGCGTCCCAGACGGCGTTGGCCGTACGGGGCGCTGCGTCGTCGTGCAGGAGCGCCTTGCAGGTGACTCCGCGCTTTTCAAGGGTGATGTTGATGTACCTGGCCATTTTCTGCCTTACTTCAGGATGGGGGTGGACATTGCCGGGGTGGAATTGGGGCGGGCGTGCTGCCAGTCGACGGCGCCCTGGTATGCGGCGGCCGCCGAGAGCACTCCAGCGTCGCCATGCCGGGGACCCACGATCTGCAGCCCGACCGGAAGGCCTTCGCCGGTGAAGCCGCACGGGACACTAATGCCCGGCTGCTGGGTCAGGTTGAAGGGGTACGTATAGGGCGTCCAGGATGTCCAGTCCTGCGAGGACGATCCGGCCGGGACGTCACGGCCGGCTTCGAAGGCCGGAATAGGCAGCGTGGGTGTCACCAGAAGGTCGAAGCGCTCGTGGAGAAGCCCCATCTCCCGGCCCAGTTTCATGCGGACCGCCGTGGCGTCCAGGAAGTCCCCGGCGCTGAAGCCGGAGTGCCGTTCCAGTGCCGCCGCCAGCAGCGGATCAAGCTGTTCCGCGGCACCGGGGCCGTAGCCTTCCACCACTTTGGCCGCGCCGCTGAACCAGAGCACGTGGTAGGCGTCCACCGGGTCCTGCCAGCCAAGGTCGATTTCCTCCACCTCGGCCCCCAGGTCCCGCAGGACCTGGACTGCCCCGCGGACTGCCTTGTCGACGTCGGGATCATTTTTTCCGTAGCCGAGATCCGGGCTGAAAGCGATTTTCCGACCCCGGACCCCTTCGTCGATGGTGGACAGGAAGGAGCGCGTCGGCGCGGGACCTGCGGACCAGTCGCGAGCGTCCGGGCGGGAGAGGATATCGAGCATCAGCGCCGCATCCTCAACGGTGCGGGTGATGGGGCCGGCGTGGGCGAGGGTGCCGAAAGGGCTGGCCGGGTACAGCGGCACGGTCCCGTACGTGGGTTTGAAACCCACAACGCCGGTAAAGCCGGCGGGGATGCGGATGGAGCCGCCGCCGTCGGTCCCTACGGACCACGGGCCCATGCCCTGCGCCACGGCGGCTGCGCTGCCCCCGCTGGAGCCGCCGGCCGTGCGCGAAACGTCCCACGGGTTGCGGGTGATCCCGCAGCGCGGGCTGTCGGTCACGCCCTTCCAGCCAAACTCGGGGCTGGTGACCTTGCCGATCAACACAGCACCGTTTTCGCGCAGCCTGGCCACGGCGGGTGCGTCCTCGTTCCAGTCTCCATCAGGGGAGGTCAGGCGGGACCCGCGCAACGTCGGCCACCCCTTGGTAAGCATGAGGTCCTTGATGGAGGTGGGTACACCGTCGGCCAGGCCCAGCGGCTCGTTCCGGCGCCAGCGCTGCTCCGATTCACGCGCCGCCGCAAGGGCTGACTCCGCCTCCACCAGGCAGAAGGCGTTGATGCCGCCGTCGTGCTGTTCGATGGCGTTCAGGGCCGCCTCCGCAGCCTCCACCGGGGAGACCTCCCCCGATCCGTACGCGTCAACCAGCTGCGTGGCAGTGGCCCATTCCAGTGAATCAATCACGCTGTGAAGCTCCTTGTCCGGTACAACCTGCGGTCTCCGCCACCGGCTGTGACGCCGGTAACACTGCGGTCAGGTTATGTTGCGCTCACCACTATTGTCAACAATCCTACTTTCCTATCTTTTGCGTTCTGATGATTGTAAGATTG
Source organism: Pseudarthrobacter sp. CC4 (assembly GCF_048957775.1). Taxonomy (NCBI): domain Bacteria; kingdom Bacillati; phylum Actinomycetota; class Actinomycetes; order Micrococcales; family Micrococcaceae; genus Pseudarthrobacter; species Pseudarthrobacter sp. CC4. The sequence continues at coordinate 53,277 of NZ_JARCCZ010000030.1, forward strand.
TGCACAATCCGCGGGAGCGGTTCCCACGGTCACTTCAAAGGAGAATCTATGGCCGTCACCATTGGCATGCTGTACCCGGGCTTCGGCGCCGAGGACGACTACCCCTTCATGGAGAAACTCCTGGGCGAGGGAATCCACCTTCCCCTGGTCCACACCTCCGTAGGCGTCGACGCGCACGAAGTCCAGGCCCTGCTCGACCTCGGCAAGAGTGAAAGGCTTCTGGAAGGCGCGGATGCCTTGCGCGCCGCCCTGCCAGACGCCGTTATGTGGGCCTGCACATCCGGCAGCTTCGTCTTCGGCTGGGAGGGCGCACATCAGCAGGCCCGGGAGGTCCAGGAAGCCCTTGAGGTGCCCGCCTCCTCCACGTCCCTGGCCTTCGTTGCCGCCTGCAAGGCGCTGGATCTGACCAAGGTGGCCGTCGCCGCCACCTACCCGGAGGACGTCTCCCGGCACTTCGTGGCGCTGCTGAACCGTGGCGGCATCAACGTCACGCAGCTGGTCAGCCACGACATCCCCACTGCCGCACTTGCCGGCGAGCTTGACCGCGAAGGCGTCCTTGCCCTTGCCCGGAGCAACGACAGCGACGAGGCGCAGGCGATCCTGATCCCGGACACGGCGCTGCACAGCGCCCGCTGGATCAACGAACTCGAAGCGGCGCTCGGCAAACCCGTCCTCACCGCGAACCAGGTAACCGTCTGGCAAGGCCTGCAGCTTGCCGGCGCCCTGCGCCCGTGCGACGCTCTGGGCACGCTGTTCAAGAAGACGGCACCGGTCGGCGTCGGAGCATAGCCCGACACGACAAGAAATCCCGGCCGCGGGCTGTCACACGAACAGCCCCGGCCGGGATTTCTTTTGTCCCGGCTATGCCAGCAGGCGCTGCCCCGGACCTACCGCCGCCTTGCCCAGGCGGCGCAGCGACGCCCACGCTGTCACCTGGTTGGCCGAGAGGACCGGCTTGCCCAGTTCCCGTTCCAGCGGCGCGATGATGTCGTACGTGGGCAAGTTGGTGCAGCTGATGAAGACCACGTCCGCCTCCGGAACGTCGGCCCCGCGGATCAAGTCGCAAGTGGCCTGGTAGGGAACCTGCCAGATGCCCCCGTCCAGCCCGAGCCCGGCTTGCGCTGCCACCGAATGGCCGGCCTCCTCCAGGAAATCCCCCAGCCGAACGGTCAGGTCCGCCACGTACGGCGTAATGACCACAACCCTGGAGACGCCCAGATACTCCAGCGCCTCCAGCAGCGCCTCGGAGGTGCTGACACCATGCGCGTCGGCGGCGGCCGCCATCACCTTCGAAATATGGCGGGCTCCGGATAAACCGTTGACGAAGCTGCCGGACGTGCAGGCGTAGGCCATGACCGCGGGGCGCACGGCGCTAAGGTTCTTCACCGCAGCGAGGATGTCGGCGTCGTCGCTCACATCCTCTGCCATCTCCAGGCTGACGGGCTCATCAAAGAACGGCGTCCGGGTGAAGAACAGCGAGACGTCCGACGGCATCCACCGCCACAGCTCGCGGTCCAGCGCCATGTCGAACGGGCATACCACGCCTATGCCGGCCTGCACCTCCGGGCCAGCGAACGTGGGTTCAATGGGCTGCATTAGCTCTCCCTAAAATTAGTAGATTGTTGACAATCCATTGCCGTTTGCCTAGGGTCCGTAGTGACCCGGCTAACCCGTGCAAAGGAGCATCTTGAACATGTCGAAAATCCCGGCCGACGGCGTCGACCTCGAATTGCCGTCCCCACCCGTTCCGGTGGCCAACTACGTTCCGGTCCGCCAGGTGGGAAACCTCGTATTCACGGCGGGCCAGACGCCCACCCGCGATGGCGTCCTCACCATCAGCGGCAAGCTGGGTCGCGAGCTCACCATCGAGCAGGGCCAGGAAGCAAGCGCCACGGCGGTGCTTAACTGCCTGGCAGCCCTGAAGCAGCACCTGGGCTCGCTGGACCGGATCGTGTCCGTAGTCAGCCTGACCGGTTACGTAGCTTCGGCCGAAGGCTTCGGTGACCAGCCGGCCGTGATCAACGGCGCCTCGCTGATCCTGGAACAGGCCTTCGGCGACAAGGGGCGCCATGCCCGGGCAGCTGTCGGCGTTGCCGAACTGCCCGGACTGGCACCCGTTGAAATTGCGATGATTGTAGAGGTGTAGCGGACCGTCAGTGCTGCAGGACGGCCCGGAGGAAGGTCCGGGTCCGTTCCTGCTGCGGGTCCTTGAAGATCTGGGCCGGCGGTCCACTTTCCACGGCAGCCCCGTTGTCGAACATCACCACCCGGTCCGAGATCTCCTCCGCGAACCGCATCTCGTGCGTCACCATGAGCATGGTCATGTCCGTGGTGTGCGCAAGGTTCCGGATCACATTCAGCACCTCACCGATCAATTCCGGGTCAAGCGCCGAGGTGGGCTCGTCGAACAACAGCACTCTGGGCCGCATAGCCAGCGCCCGGGCGATGGCCACGCGCTGCTGCTGCCCGCCGGACATCTGCGGCGGCGTGTGGTTCATGTGCTTCCCGAGGCCCACCAGGTTCAGCAGCTCCGCGGCGCGTTCCTTCGCCTCCGCCTTGTTCATGCCCAGCACGTGGATGGGCGCCTCGATGACGTTCTCCATGGCGGTCATGTGCGGAAACAGGTTGAACTGCTGGAACACCATGCCGATCTTGCGCCGGGTTTCCCGCATCTGCTTGGTCTCGCGCACCTTTTGGCCGGCCGTGACATCCCACAGCACGTCGCCGTCGACCTTCACGAGCCCTTCACTGGGCGTCTCCAGCGTCATAAGGATACGCAGGATCGTGGTCTTGCCCGATCCGGAAGGGCCGATGATGGAGACCTTCTCCCCCGGCGCCACTTCGAAGTTCAGCGACTTCAGGACCTGGTTTGATCCCCAGTTCTTGCTGACGTTCTGGAACCTGATGATCGGATCGGAGGCAAGGCCCACGGGAGTGGTCAGGGGTTGGGGTTCAGTGCTGGGGCGCATAGCGCCGCTCCAATCTGTTGACGAGCCGTGAGGCGGGGTAACTGATGGCCAGGAACAACAGCGCTGCCAGGGTCAGCGGTTCCAGGTAGCGGAAGCTGGAGCTTCCGATCGCCTGTGCCGTTGCCATGAGTTCCACCACAGTGATGGCTGACAGTACTGCTGAGTCCTTGAACATCTGGATGAGGTAGTTGCCGAGCATCGGGACTACGGTGCGTATTGCCTGCGGGAGGATGATCCTGCTCCAGGTGCGGGACCCGGGGAGGCTCAGCGCCGTTGCTGCCTCCCACTGGCCCTTGGGCACACCCTGGATGCCGCTGCGGTACACCTCTGCCATGTAGGCGCTGTAGTTCACCCCTATAACCACTACGCCGGTGGTGAAGGCGTCAAAACTGATACCGTACGCCGGCAGGACAAAGAATGCGCAGTAGGCCTGGACGAGCAGCGGGGTTCCCCGGACGAACACCACGAAGAAGGACACGACGGGCGACAGCACCGGGATGGCGAGCCGCCGAAGAATCGCAAAGAACAGACCCAAAAGGGCAGCCAGCAGGGTGCCCAACAGGGTGATCCTGACCGTGACCCAGAGGCCCTCAAGGAGCAGCGGAATGACGGACACGGCAAAGTTGTTGTCCCAGATCATGCTGCACCTACCTTCATGAGTTGGCTTTCCTTGCGCTGGGCGGCGAGTGCCTTCCGGTCAAGCGCGTAGCGCCGTTCCAGCCAGCTGGTGAGCAGCGTCAGCAGGTAGGAGAGGACGAAGTACATCACCAGGATGGTGATGAAAATCGCCGTCGTCTGCCCTGTGCTGCTACGGATCATCTGTGCCCTGAAGGTCAGGTCCGCCACCGTGACGAGGGAGACGAGTGAGGTGTTCTTCAGCAGGTCCACCATGACGTTTCCGAAAGGCGGCAGCATGGCGGGGATCGACTGCGGAATGATGATGCGCCTGAGCCTCAGTGCGGGTTCCATGCCCAGCGCGATGCACGCTTCGGTCTGGCCTTTGGCCCGGCTGGCGATGGCGCCGCGTACAACTTCTGCGGCGTACGCGCCTTCGTTCAGCCCGAGCGCCAGGACCGCAGCGGTGAGCGGGTGGAGCTGGATTCCAAAGAACGGCAGTGCGAAGAACAGCCAGAACATCTGCACCAGCAGCGACGTTCCTCGGAATACTTCAATGAACACTCCTGCCGGCCAGCTGATGATCCGGTGGCTGGATAGTCGTGCCAGGCCGGCGGCAAACGCGACCACCAGGCATAACGCCCCGCTGAGCACCGCCACCAGGATGGTGGTCAGGAGCCCCTGCCACAGCAGCGGCGCGTACTCGATTACTGCGGACATCCCAGCCTCCCCTCTGCCGGCAGGGGCATCAGCCCGCGGTCTTGCATAGGTCCTGGGCGGTTACGCCTTCCACCACGGACGCGTCAAAGCCCCACTTGGTGAGGATTTCGGCGAACTCCGGCGTTTTCTTGAACGCTGCGAGCTCCTTGTTATACGCCTCGTGGAAGGCAGCGTCGGACTGGCGGAAGGCAGCACCGGAACCGGTGCGCGGAGCGTCGTCTACCGGCTTGCTGATGTCAAAGCTTGCATCGTCTTTTGCAAGAGCCTTAAGGGAGAGCGTAGGCAGCATGAAAGCATCTGCCCGGTTCGCCTTGAGCGCTTCAAGCCCGCTGCGTCCGTCATTGATCTTCACCTGCTGGGAAGCCGGCACGTTGGACGTTTTGAGCACGCCTTCCTCGAAACCGCCCGGAAGAACAGCGATTCGTAGCGAGGGATCGGAAAGGATGGCCGCGACGGACGTAATCCCCTTTGGATTGCCCTTTGGTGTGGCGAAGGACTCTGTAGAGACGATCACCGGTTCCGAGTAGAGCACCTGCGCGCACCGCGACTCCTTCATGAACAGGCCCGCAGCGATCACGTCCCAGCGGTTGGCGTTGAGCCCCGGAATCATGGATTCGTAGGGCGTGATAATGCCCTGGACCTCCCCGATGCCCAGCCTCTTGCAGACTGCACGGAGAACGTCCGGCTCGCAGCCGGTGACTGTCCCGTCGGCGCCAACCTGGGTGTACGGGGGCTCGTTGGCGATGCCCACGCGCAGGAACCCCTGGGCCTTTGCCTGTTCCAGCAGGTTGCTGGCAGCGCCGGAGGCAGGACCGCCTGGCGCCACAGTGGAACAGCCCGTCGCCCATCCGGCCACCGAAACCCCGAGTGCCGCCACGCCTGCACCCCGCAGGAGGTTCCGCCGCGAAATGTTGCCCGTCATAATTACTCCTTCGCCCGGTCCGCGCCGGGGATAGTCAGCAGGATCACACGCTGTGACGCGTGTTACATAAAACCTAAGAGCCCGGTGTACTATTGTCAACAATCCGAATGTAAATTGTGCGTTACCGGCGATTCGAAGATGACTTGCCTGGGAGCGCCCGGCCACGTCGAGGAAGGCCTGGAGCCTCCCGACACAAAACCCACAGATGGAGCCCACGATGATCATCGGCGTCCCCGAAGAAATCAAGAACAACGAGTTCCGGGTGGCCATCACCGCCGCCGGAGTCCACGAGTTCCGCAGCAACGGCCACACC
>NZ_JARCCZ010000031.1:0-50960 GCF_048957775.1 Pseudarthrobacter sp. CC4
CGCGAGGGTGTTCTCGTAGCTGGCGATTGCCGGGCCGAACGTAGCCACAATTTTTGCGCGTCTCATATACCTACCCTTGTATCTTTTGCATGAGTTCCGACACGGAAACGCCCGCCCGCGTTACCCCGGGCGGGTGTTTCTGCTTCCCGTAGTTTTGAAGTTCGTTTACAGGAGGCTTGTTCCGATGTCTCTGCCGATTTGTCGGAGCAAAGTGGCGGAGAGGCGAGGGTCTTTGGAGGAGTCCAGATCGGTGTACTCGGCCAGGGTGTAAACCCGGGTGAGGGCCATTTCAGACCATCGGTCCTTGGGAAGCAGTGAGCGGCCGGCTACAGCGATGATGGGGCGGGTGCCTGACCTTCGGGCAACGGCGGCGGGCAGTTTTCCTGCCAGGGTCTGCTCGTCGATGCTGCCTTCGCCGGTGATCACCACGTCGCAGCTGTCCTTGCGGGCGTTGAAGTCCAGCAGGTCCAGGAAGTAGTCGGCTCCGGATACTTGTTTGGCGCCGAGCAGGAGGCAGGCGTAGCCGATGCCGCCGGCGCTTCCGGCGCCTTCGTGTGCGGCCAGTGACTCCGCGTCGGCGGATCCGGCTTCTGCCATTTTGGTTACGAAGTGCCCTAGGCTGTCGTCGAGGAATGCGACGTCCTCCGCGGTGGCACCCTTTTGGGGGGCGAAGACAGCAGGTGCACCGTTGGGGCCGCGGAGGGGGTTGTGAACGTCGCTCGCGACGACGAGTTCGGTGTCCTGCAGTTCCGGGAGGGCGGTGCGGTGAATGGACTGGATCTGATCCAACGCTCCTCCGCTGCCGTAGAGCTGGCGCCCTTCGGAGTCGTGGAAGCTGTAGCCCAGGGCGGTGAGCATTCCCATTCCGCCGTCGGTACTGGCGCTGCCGCCCAGTGCCAGGACGATCCGTGCAGGGTTAAGGCTCAGCGCGAACAGGACGGCTTCGCCGAACCCGCGGCTGGAGGAGTTCAATGCCTCCAGTTTGCCCGCGGGCAGGAGTCCGAGTCCGCAGGTGTTGGCCACCTCGACGACGGCGGTGGTGCCGTCGAAAGCGATGCTGGACTGTACGGGTTGGCCGGTGGGGCCGGCAACGGTGTAGCTGTGGCGAGCGAAGCCGGAGGTGACGGCCGCGTCGACGCTGCCGTCACCTCCGTCCGCCAGGGGGAGCAGTTCGCACTGAACCGCTCCGGCCGTGCCTGGGACGTCAACCGGGGAGCGAAGCCCTGTTGCCAGGGCCTGCGCTACCTCGCTGGCTGTAAGGCTGCCCTTGAACTTGTCGGGGGCGATAAGGATCCGCACGGTCTTGGGGGCAGTAGTTGTGCTCATGTTGGTTAGACAGTCTCCGAGTGGATGGGACGAGAGCCCGCGGGGGCAAGCTCGGCAACCGGGCCCGCGTGCTTGGAAACAGCTTCCCCGGGCCCATGGTGTCCGTACTCAGTGAGATCGTCATCGATGTCGACGACTTCATCCAGATGGACGGGGTCCTCGGAGGGCATGGGCTCCACAGTTTCACCGGCGAAGACCCGGCGGGCACGGTCAGCGTCCAGTGTGCGGTCCCACCAGGCGATGAAGAGGGTGGCCACGGCGTTGCCGGTGAAGTTCACCAGCGCGCGGCACTCGGACATGAACTTGTCGATGCCGAAGATGAGCATGATGCCCGCTGCGGGAATGGTGCCGATGGTGGTCAGGGTGGCGGTGAGGGCGATAAAGCCGCCGCCTGCAACCCCCGCAGCGCCCTTGGAGGTCAGGAGCATGACGGCCAGAAGACCCAGCTGTTCGCCCAGGGTTAGGTCAGTGTTGGTGGCTTGGGCGATGTAGAGGGCAGCCAGGGAGAGGTAGATCGCGGCGCCGTCAAGGTTGAAGCTGTAACCGGTGGGGACAACCAGGCCCACGGTTTCCTTCTTGACGCCGGCGTGCTCGAGCTTGCGCATCAGGCCCGGCAGGGCCGGTTCGGCGGTGGAGGTGCCCAGGATGAGCATGTACTCCTCCTTGAGGTGGCGCATCATCGAGAAGATGTTCAGCTTCAGGAAGAACATGATGGAGCCGAGCACGATCACCACGAAGAGGATGGAGGTGATGTAGAACAGGGCGATCAATCCACCCATGCTGGTAAGGGACGAGACGCCGAACTTGCCCACAGCGTAGGCCATGGCGCCGAAAGCACCGATCGGGGCTGCCTTCATGATGAAGCTGAGGATCTTGAACATGACCCCGGTGAGGCGCTGCACACCGTCCAGGACCGGGGCGCCGACCTTGCCCATGGCGTTCAGGGCGATGCCGAAGATCACGGCGATGAAGATGATCTGCAGGATGTTGCCCTCAGCAAAGGGCGCAACCATGCTTTCCGGAATGACCTTGGTGAGGAACTGCCACCATTCCTGGTTCGCTCCGGCGTCGATCAGCTTCGCGGCGGACTCGGAGGTCTCGATGCTGTCAGCATCTGCATTGACTCCATCGCCCAGCCGGAAGAGGTTGATGGCCACCAGGCCGAAGATCATGGCCAGAATGGTGCCGACCTGAAAATAGGTCAGGGCCTTCAGTCCCGTCATGCCGACCTTCTTGAGGTCAGCGACGCTGGCGATGCCGCCCACGATGGTCAGAAACACGATGGGGCCGATGAGCATCTTCATCGCATCCACGAAGGTGGTGCCGATGGGTTCCATGGCGATCCCGACACTTGGCGCGAGCCAGCCGACGAGAATGCCGATAACGATGGCCGTCAGTACCCAGAAATACAGTTGACGGTACAAAGGGGTTTTGCGGGCCGCCGAAGCTGTCCCGACTGAGCTGATGTGATCCATGATTCCTACCTCGTTGTGGAATGTAGCTGGAAGTTCTTGATGAAGGTGGCATGACGGAGTGGACGGCGGCGGTGTTCTGCCGCCGTCCACTCCGGGCTGGGTACTGACCGCCGGGGTCGTCCCGGCGGTTTTTCTGGCTAGACGGCGGCCAGGGTGTTGGTCAGGGCCTTGACGATGGCTTCAGTGACGTCGTCGGTGTTGGCGTTCCCGCCGACGTCGCGGGTCAGGTGCCCTGAGCCGGTGGCAGCTTCGATGGCGGCTTCGACCCTGCGTGCTTCCTCGTGGAGGCCGAAGTGGTCCAGCATCAGGGCGGCGGAAGCGATGGCGCCGATCGGGTTGCTGATGCCCTGCCCGGCGATGTCCGGGGCGGAGCCGTGGACCGGCTCGAACATGGACGGGAAGCGGCGCTCCGGGTTCAGGTTGGCGCTGGCCGCCAGGCCCAGGCTGCCGGCCAGCGCCGAGCCAAGGTCGGAGAGGATATCAGCGTTCAGGTTGGACGCCACAACGACTGACAGGTCCTCTGGCTTCAGGATGAACTTGGCGCTCATGGCATCTACCAGGACGCTTTCGGTCTGGACGTCCGGGTAGTCCAGGGCCACCCGGTTGAACACTTCGTCCCAGAGGACCATGCCGTACTGCTGGGCGTTGGATTTGGTGACCGAGGAAACCTTCTTCACGGTGCGGGTCCGGGCCAGGTCGAAAGCGAAACGCATGATGCGCTCACAGCCCTTCTCGGTGAACAGCGCGGTCTGCAGGGCGACCTCGTTGCCGGGGCCGCGGCCGCTAAGGTTCCGGCCGCCGAGACCGGCGTATTCGCCCTCGCTGTTCTCGCGGACAACAACCCAGTCGAGCTCAGTGTTGTCGGCCTTGCGCAGCGGGGACTGGACACCGGGGAGGAACTTCACCGGACGAATGTTGGCCCACTGGTCAAAGTTCTGGGTGATGTTCAGGCGCAGGCCCCAGAGGCTAATGTGGTCCGGAACGTTCTCCCAACCCACGGCGCCGAAATAGATCGCATCGAAGTCCTTCAGCGTCTCCAAGCCATCGTCGGCCATCATCGTGCCGGTTTCTGCGTAGTAGCCGCAGCCCCAGGGGAACTCTGTCCAGTCGAAGGCGAACTTGCCATTGGAGTTCTCGGCCAGTGCGTCCAGGACGCGGCGTCCTGCCGATACAACTTCGTTGCCCACGCCGTCGGCGGGGATGGATGCGATGCGGAAATTCTGGGTGGCGCTCATGTGCCTACCTCCTCGTTGAGTATTTAGCAGTGAGCCTGTTAGTGGGGTCACACTGTTCTTCCTCTTCAAGTAGACGGCCTGCTCCTATATGGCGTCCAAGACCAAGATTCGATCCGATAAATAGGATCTGCCTATCGATGCGGTGACAGGCTGGCGGCCGTCTTAGGGTCCGGGGGAGGCGTGGAGTTCTGCCACTGCCAGGAAGGCCCGGGCAGCTGGCGTGAGGTCTTCTTTTCGACTGAGGACCGCAACGTCCAGGTGAGAGACGGGTTCTATCAGCAGGGTTCTAAGTCCTGATTTGTGGGCCAGGGGTGCCCAGGATGAAGGCATGACCGCATGGCCCACACCCGCGAGCACGAGGGGAGGATCGAGGTCCGGTGAGCGACTTCGACGACGATTTCGGTGTCGATTCCGTGGGCCAGCGCGTCATCGACCAGCCAGCGCATCAGAGATCCGCGCTGGCTCGCGATGAGTCGGTGGCCGCCCATATCTTTCCGTTGTATCGACTCCCCGGGGCTGAAGGTGTCTGCGTGCGGGTTGACGATGAGGATCAGGGGCTGGCGTTCCAGCTCAAGAACCTGTACTCCGGGCACCCGGATGGGGCTGGGGGAGCCGGCGAGGCCGATCTCCGTACTGCCGGACCGGACAGAGTCAATAACTTCTTCCGGAGTGAAGGCCGCGCTGACGTTCAGCCGGACAGAAGGGTGCAGCCGGGTAAAGCCGGCGATCATGGACGTCAGCGGCTCAATGCCGGGGGAGGGCATGGAAACGATGTCCAGCCGCCCGCTTCGGACCCCGCGCAAAGCCTGCACCGCCGACTGGGCAGCATCGAGATCGCGCATCACCAGCCTGGCCGGTCCGACGAGTTCCTTTCCCGCTTCACTGAGGACGGCGCGGCGGCCGATGCGGTGGAACAGCGGCACGCCCAGGTCCTTTTCCAAACTCGCAATGGTCTGCGAGAGCGAGGGCTGGGCGATCAGCAAATGCTCTGCCGCGCGGTTGAACCCGTCGTGATCCACGACTGCCAAAAAATACTTCAACTTTCGCGTATCCACGCAACTCCTTACTGGGAATCCCAACCTCGGGTTTTTGCGAGGGGCCTTAAACGCTTCCATACCCGGACGCGGGACATCGGCCTAGATAGCCTACGCCTATCAGGCCGATTGCTTCTGGGTCTTGGACGCATCCCTGATGCAGTGGCTCTAATGGAACGATATGGCAGCCACTTCAGAGCCACAGCCGCCCGAACATTGGTGGGCTCGCCCGCTGGGCATCATCAGGTGTCCGGGATCGGTGTAACGAGAAAAGTACGCGGACACCGCGCCATAGTCTGAAACGAGAAGAATCTGTGCTCCACATCTGGTACGACAGCGAGTTCGGTGGCAGCTGCCAGGTGATTCGGATCCAGAGGAAATGGCCGGTGAACCCGCCGTCCCTCCTGCTGGGGAAACGATACATCGAACACTTTTGGCGATCACTTGTGCATTGACCTTGAGAAAAGGGAAGGGCCCCAGCCGCGGCATGTACATCTCGAATCCCGATGCTGGTCAGTCATGATCTTCCCTTTCTTGGTTTGGACCCACAGCTGGTCGGTTGTTCGGATGACTGTCAATCGATGGTTTCGACGCCCGTGAGGCGCTGCTATTCGACATCGAGCCGGGTCTGGATTCGGGGCTACGGCGTGATCCGCCGTGCCGGCGAGGCGAAGTTCCAGAAGCACTTCACGCTTCCGCTCCAGCAGGGCGTGACAGAGCCCAGAAGGTGCGCGACGGCGGCAACGACCAGCAAAGTGCTGAGCAACACGATGCCGCGCAGATCCCGCCGGATGGCCCGGATCGAGGTAGTCAGGCTTTCCCAGAAGGCTTTCAGGTGCGGCGGTTACCAGGTCGATGTCACGGTGCGTGTGATCACCCAGATGTCTCCATTGGGTTCAAACGAGGGTGCAGCGTCAGTCGCCATGTGGCTCCGGGGCCCCAGATCGTGGCGTCGGTGAGGGTTCGGGCGGTCAGTTCTGGCGCCGCGGGGTCTGCGCCGTGGGTGGCTTCCCTCGTTTCCATCCGGTGGTACCGCATCTCGCCGGCTCGAATGGCCTCAAGCCACTCGGCCTTGGGCTGCACGTACCCCGTCATGTGCGTCAGCGTGTAGTCCTGGGCGAGGATGCTGTCCAGCTGTGCTACATCGCTGGACACCATCGCTTCGCATAGGACGTCGTGGAGCTCCCGCACCTCCGCGGGGATGATGTCGTCGCTCACGCCAGGTTCCGTCGTCGTGCCTGTACGGTGAGTTCGTGGGCGCCGTAGCTGTTGTCGTCGGGGTTGATGGTGACGCCGGGGGCCACGAGCTGGTCGATGCGGTCCAGCACCTCGGGGGCGAGGGTGGTCTCTGCCGCGGGCAGGTAGGACTCGAGCTGTCCCATGGTACGGGGACCGACGATGGCGGAGGTGACGCCGGGGTGGTTGATCACGAACGCGATGGCCAGTTCGATGAGCGTGGCGCCGGCCCATTGGGCCACCTGGGCGAGTTCTTCGACGATGTCGAGCTTGCGCTGGTTGGCGGGTTGGGTCATGTCGAACCGGGAGCTGGGGCGGGCACTGGACGCGGGGCTGGATGCGGAGTCTTTCCGCCAGCGGCCGGAAAGCCAGCCGCCGGCCAGCGGGCTGTAGGTGAGGGTGCCCATCCCGTGGCGCTGAACTGTGGGGAGGATGTCCTCTTCGATGCCGCGGGTCAGGATGGAGTAGGGCGGCTGTTCGGTGACGAACCGTTCCAGGTTGCGGTCCCGGGAGGCCCACTGGGCTTCGACGATTTGGGAGCCGGAGTAAGACGAGGAGCCGATGTAGCGGACCTTGCCCTGGCGGACCAGGTCGGTGAGCGCGCCGAGGGTTTCCTCCACGTCTGTGTCGGGGCTGGGCCGGTGGACCTGGTAGAGGTCGATGTAGTCGGTGTTCAGCCGGCGAAGCGAGTCCTCTACGGCCCGCATGATCCAGCGGCGGGAGCCGCCGCGCCGGTTGGGGTCGTTCTCATCCATGGGCATGAAGAACTTGGTTGCAAGGAAGACGTCGTCGCGGCGTCCGGCCAGCGCCTCGCCAACAATCTCTTCCGATACGCCGCCCGAGTAAACATCGGCGGTGTCGACGAAGTTAATGCCGGCGTCCAGGGCGCGGTGGATGATGCGGGTGGAATCGGCGCGGTCGTGGTTGCCCCACGGGCCGAACATCATTGCGCCAAGGCAGAGGGGGCTGACCTGCACGCCGGTGCGGCCAAGCGGGCGGTATTCCATGATGGTTCCTTCTCTCTGGCGGTTTTAGGCTTCGGGAATGACCATGGCGAACCGCTCCGGGCGGGCCACCTCCGGGTCCGGACCGCTGCGGATGCCGGTGTCCAGCGCGTCGATGGCTTCGAGCTCGGCCGCGGAAAGCTCGAAGTCGAACACGTCAAAGTTCTCGGCGATGCGGGCCGGGTTGGTGGACTTGGGGATGGCGGAGCGGCCCTGCTGCAGGTGCCAGCGGAGCATCACCTGGGCGGGGGTCTTGCCTTGGGCCTGCGCGACGGCGGCAATCGCCGGGTCCCGCATGACGTTCTTCCGGTTTTCGCCCCAGCCGGGGTAGAAGGTGATGCCGCCGATCGGCGACCACGCCTGGGTCAGGATGCCATGTTCCGCGTCCGCCGCCTGGACCTTCCGCTGGGCGAAGTAGGGGTGCAGTTCGATCTGGTTGACGGCGGGAACCAAATCCGTTGCGTCGAGCAGCTGCGCGAGATGGTGCGGCAGAAAGTTGCTGACGCCGATGGCCCGCACGCGCCCGTCCTTGAGCAGGGTTTCCAGCGCCTTATACGCGGCGATGGTCTTCTCGAACCGGTCCGGGGCGGGCTGGTGCAGGATGAACAGGTCCAGCTGCTCCACGCCCAGCTTGCCGGCGGCCTTGTCCCAGGCGTGCAGCGCCTGGTCGTAGCCGTAGTCGCTCACCCAGACCTTGGTCTCGATGAACACGTCGGCCCGGTCCAGGGCTGAACGGCGGATGCCCTCGCCAACCTCCCGCTCATTGCCGTAGGCGGCGGCGGTGTCGATGTGCCGGTAGCCCACCTCGAGCGCGGTCTGGACGGCCGCCGTCGTCTCTTCCGGGGGACTCTGGAAGACGCCCAGGCCGAGCGCCGGCATTGTGATTCCGTTGTTGAGCGTGAGTTCCATAACCATGCCTTTCACGGTATTGGGGTGGACGGGTTTGTGGGAGGGGCGGCCAGTACCCCTTTTCGGGTGAGTACTCACCGGGCGGGCTGGGGCTGTGTGGTGCGTGCCGCCGTCGGCCGTTTCTCCGTCCGGCGTGCGGCGAGGTCGGCGGGCAGGATGAGGGCCGCGGTGACGGCCAGGGCCAGGAGGAGGAGGACGCTGCCGGCGGTGAGGGCGGCGCTGACATGGGCGGCCAGATGTGCGGCGGCGAGTCCGGATGGGGCGGTGGGGGCGGTTGCGGCGGCGGCGACCGCGACGGCGAGTCCCAGGCAGGTGCCGATCTGGTGGAAGGTGTTCAGCAGTCCGGAGGCGGCGCCGGCGTCGGCGGCGGGTGCGCCTGTGATGCCGAAGGATGTCAGGGGTGCGAATGCCAGGCCCTGCCCTGTGCCGATGAGGACCATGGGCACGGCGACGCCGGGAAGGTAGGAGGAGTCGATGCCGGCGCGGCTGAGCCAGGCCATTCCGGCGAGGGTGAGGAGGATCCCGGCCAGGAGCGGGATGGAGCCGGGCATCCGGCGGGTGATGCGTGGGTTGGCCATGGCGACGGCGAAGTTGACGGCGGTCATGGGTAGGAATCCGATGCCGGCCTGGAGCGGGTCGAAGCCGAGGACTTCCTGCATGAACTGGGTGGTGAAGAAGAAGAATCCGATCATCGCGCCCAGGTAGAGGAAGCGGGCCAGGTAGGCGCCGGTGCGGCGGCTGGCGAAGAGCCACAGCGGCATGATGGGCTGGGCGGCCTTGCGTTCGATCAGGACGAAGGCGATGAGGAGTACGACGCCGACACTGACGGTTGAGAGGGTCAGCGGCGAGTCCCAGCCTGCTTCGGCGGCGTTGATGATGCCGAACACCAGGGCCCCGGCGCCGAGGGTGGCGGTGAGTGCTCCGGCGATGTCGAAGCGACCGGTGGCGCGGCCGGTTTCGCGGAGGAACCTGGGGGCCAGGACGATCATGGCAGCCCCGATGGGGACGTTGACGAAGAACCCGGCGCGCCAGGAGATCCAGTGGGCCAGGGCGCCCCCGATCACCAGTCCCAGGCTGGCGCCGATCCCTGCCGTGGCGCCATACAGCGCCACGGCCCGGGTCCGTTCACGGCCTTCGGGGAAGCTGGCCGTCAGCAGGGACAGGGACGCGGGCGCCACGATGGCAGCCCCGACGCCTTGCACGGCCCGGCCGGCAATGGCCCACCCTGCCGATGGGGCCAGGCCGATCAGCAGCGACGCGATCGAGAACACCACCAGTCCGAACACGAACACCCGCCGCCGGCCCAGCAGGTCACCGGCCCGGGCGCCGAGAAGCAGCAGGCCGCCGAAGACCAGGACGTAGGCGTCCTGGACCCACGTGAGCTCAACAGTGGTGAGCCGCAGGTCTTCTTGCAGATTCGGCAGGGCAGTGAAGATCACCGAGTTGTCCAGCAGAATCATGAAGTAGCTGGCCAGGATGATCGCCAGGATCGCCGCCGGGCGGGCAGGCGCCGCCGGGTGGGCGGTGGGTGCGGATGCAGGTTTCATGATTTCCACTCAACCGTGATCTCCTGGCCCCCGGGAGTCACGGCTTGTCAGGGTAACGCCAGTGCCTCCCTCGCCCCGGGGGCGGCGGCGTAGCGTGGATGCCATGACACACAACGACGACGTGCGGAAGTTCCTGACCTCCCGCCGGGCCCGGCTAACGCCCGATGAAGCCGGGCTGCCCGTCTATGGCGGCAATCGGCGGGTCAAGGGCCTGCGCCGCGAGGAAGTCGCGATGCTCGCGGGAATGAGCATCGACTATTACATCCGCCTGGAGCGGGGGAACCTTTCCGGCGCGTCGGACAGCGTCCTGGAGGCGCTTGCCCGCGCTCTGCAGCTGGACGACGCTGAGACCGCTCATCTTTTTGATCTGGCCCGCGCGTCCATGTCTGCGCCGCGGGTGCGCCGCAAGCGGAGCCCGCATACGGTGCGGCCCAGCGTGCAGCGCGTCATTGATGCGATTACCACAGCTCCGGCCTGGGTCCGCAACGACCGCGGCGACATCCTGTCCTCGAACGAGCTCGGCCGGGCGCTGTACCTGGAGATGATGACCGACGGCGGCACCCCGCCCAATAGCGCACGGTTCACCTTCCTGAATCCGAAAGCGCGGGAGTTCTTCGCCGACTGGGAACGCGCCGCGGACGATATTGTTGCCGTGCTGCGGTCCACAGCAGGGAAAAACCCGTACGACAAGGACCTGTCGGACCTGATCGGCGAGCTCTCGACCCGCAGCGAGGAGTTCCGCACCCGCTGGGCCCGGCACGACGTGAAGTACCACCGCACCGGCCGCAAACGCCTGCATCACCCGATCGTGGGGGACCTGGACCTAAGCTTTGAGGCCCTGGAACTCCCCGCGGACCCGGGCCTGCGCATCAACGTGTACACCGCAGAGCCGGCCACCCCTTCCGAGGACGCCCTCAAAGTCCTGGCCAGCTGGGCCGCCACCCAGCGCGAAACCACAGCGGCCCCAGTCAAAGAGAAACAATGAACCACCGGCCCTCCACCGCTCTGGTAATCGGTGCCACCGGAAGCATCAGCCGTTACGCCCACGGCAGCGGCGCTGCGCCAGGGTTGAACGGTCCGTGCGCTTGTGCGGGACCGCGTCCGGGCCGCCCGCTTGCTGCGCTTCTGCCTATTGCCAACAGATGGCACAGAAGCCAGAGGATGTTTCCGTCAGCAGTTAGCACCGACCCGTCCTTGGTCCAGCAGTCCCTTGCGGTGCTGAACCTCGACGTCGCAGCCCTCGAGCAGGGTCCAATCCTCGGCTGGTTGCCAGGGTTTGTAGTTCTCGAGGGCCGCACCGCCGGATGTTACAGGTGTATTCATCGCCTGGATTCCTGGAGGGAGGGGGCAGCGCTGAGCTGCCTCCTCCGCGGGTTAGCCTTTGACGGCGTCCAGCTTGAGCATCTTGGCGATGACACTGTCGAGTTCGGAGTCGTCGAAGATCTTCTTCCAGTCGTCCTTGATAATGGTGTCCTTGCCGTATTGGATGGCGATTTCGCAGGCCTCGGAGAACGGGTTGGAGCCGCGGAGGGCGTTGGTCAAGGCGATCTGGACGTGGCCGAACAGCATGGCCTTGGCGGCTTCCTCGGGCACCCCGGCGGTGTGTACGGTCTCGTGCAGTGCCTCGTTCAGCAGGGTGCCGATCATGCAGGCCACGGTTTCCACCAGGGTTGGTTCCAGGATGGCGAGCTGCTTGACGGTGACCCAGTGGACGTCGATGACGGGGGCGTAGATGACGCGGATGGTTGCCTCGGCAGCTGCTTTGGCCTCCTCGGAGGCGTCGTCGTCGATCGCGGCAACCACGTTCTGCGGGGCGCCTTCGCCGCCGAAGGTGTCGGCCCACTCTTCCTTGGTGGTGCGCTCCAGGAACACGGACGGGTGGCAGGGGTGCGCAACCGCCTGGACGACGTCGTCGCGCTTTGCCAGCAGGCCGGCGTAGGCGGCGGCGGGGTCCAGGGTGAGCAGGATCGCGCCTGCCTTCATCTGCGGGACGACGCCTTCGGAGACGATGCCCAGGACGGTGTCCGGGACAGCGAGGATGACCACGTCGGCCCCCTTGACGGCGTCGTCAGTGGTGCTGATGTCGCGCCCTTCGGCCTTGATGCGTTCCTGCCCGGCGGGGGAGTTCTCGCTGTAGAACACGGTGTGGGCGCTCTTCTGCAGGTTCCGCGAAACGCGCATTCCCATCTTGCCACCGGCTCCGATGACGGCGACGGTCAATTTTTCTGCTGACATTTCATTTGCTCCTTAGGAATTCGATGCTGTGCCGGGTCCACTGGTTTTCGAGGCGGATGGTTTCGGCCTCGGAGTCCTGCCACGGCAGCCAGTGTTCGACGATCTGGTTGATATTTCTTTGGTGGGGCTTGATGGCGCTGACCATGTAGTCGTAGTCGAGCAGGCCCTCGCCGAGCGGGGCCCCGGCATAGGTAAAGCCGACCCAGCCGTCCTTGCGGCTGAACGCGAAATCCTTGATGTGCATGTTCAGGACATGGGGCGCGACGGCGTCAATCACCTCGCGCGGCATTTCCAGCGCCGCGACCGTGTTGGCGGGATCGCTGCAGATGCCCAGGTACGGGCTGTCCACGCCCCGGATCACGTCCAGGATCCGGGAGGTGGGAACCTGCTCGTAGGTCTCCACCGCAATCTTCACCCCTGCAGCCTCGAACGCGGGCATGACCTCCTTGAAGATTCCCACCGCCTCCTTGTTCGTTGGGGTGTGGCCAAGGGTGTTGAACATGGTCCGCAGCAGGGGAGAACCCAGTATCCCGGCGATGTGCAGGAACTTCCGCAGGTGCTCCGGGCGGATGCCCTTGGTGCCGAGCTCCAGGGAGATGCCCAACCGGTCCGCTGTGGCCCGGACTGCTTCCAGTTCGGAATCGGCCATGGCGTCGAGCGGCGCATAATCGCAGACCTGGAAGAGGTCCACGCCCAGGTCCGCTGTGCGCTCCAGCGCGTCGTGGATGCTTAGCGGCTCCGAGACCTTGTCCGAGAGCTGCCAGAAGAATGCGTAGCTGCTCAGGCCAATTCTCGAACCCTGCCCACTGCGTGACGTCATACTGTCACCTCCGCTGCGGCTAGCCGTGCGGCGGTCTCGTCCAGGATGGTCTTCAGCGCCTTGGGATCGTGGGCGAAGCGGCCCAGGAAGAGGCCGGCGACGGCGGAGTCGAGTTTGGTGATCAGGCCCGGGCCGGCGCTGCCGCCGTAGATCACGCGGCTGTTCTCCTGGCCGGGCAGTGCGCGCAGGTGGGCGTCCAGTCCGGTGATGACGGCGCTGATGTACTCCGGCGTCGCGGGTTCCGGGGCGCCGATGGCCCACTGCGGCTCGTAGGCCACGATGGTCCGGCCGGCCGGTCCGAGGGTCCGGGCCCGGTTGATCGCGGCGTCAATCTCCGCGGAGCAGCGTGTGATTGCCTCCTCCACGGTTCCCTGATGCAGCTCACCGGCACACAGGACCGGGGTGAGGCCGTTGCGGTAGGCGGCGGCGGTCTTCAGGCCAATGATCCTGTCATCCTCGCCGAAGATGCGGCGCCGTTCGGCGTGGCCCACTTCGGCGTAGCGGCCGCCGAGTTCAGCCACGGTTTTGCCGCCGACCTCGCCGGTGAAGGCGCCTTCGTCCTCCCAGAAGATATCCTGCGCGCCGGTGGCGGCTCCCGCGGGGCCCAGGATGCGGGCGGCCTCGGGAAGAACCGGAAGGGTGGGCAGTACGAAGAGTTCAACGCCGTCCTTCCGGACTGCCGGGTGTGCGAGGGCGATCGCCGCCACGTCGCGGCAGTAGTCCACCGAGCGCTGGTAGCCGAAGTACATCTTCAGGCTGACGCCGATGATGGCCTTCGGGTTGTTAGCAGGAAGTGACACCTTCGTAGTCCTTAATCAGCGTGACTTTCTCTGCAGACGCGGAGCTTTCGTCGAAGGTGTAGGTGAGCCATTCCTTGGCGAGGCGACGGGCGAGTTCCAGGCCGACCACGCGCTGGCCGAAGGTGAGGACCTGGGCGTTGTTGGAGAGGATGGAGCGTTCTACCGAGAAGCTGTCATGCGCGGTGACGGCGCGGACTCCGAGGACCTTGTTAGCTGCGATGGCCACGCCCAGGCCAGTGCCGCAGACGAGCAGTGCGCGGTCTGCCTTGCCGGCGGCGATGAGCTCGGCGGCGGCGATAGCCACGGACGGGTAGGGGGTGTGGCTGGCGGCGTCCACACCGACGTCGGTCACGGATTCCACCAGTTCGGAGGCTTCCAGGTCAGCTTTTAGGGCTTCCTTATACTCGAAACCGGCGTCGTCGGCTCCAATGACCAGGCGCAGTCTGGCGCTCATGCTTTCTCCTTAGTTGGGGTGTTCTCGGCAAAAGTGTTGTGGATTGCCCGGATGATCAGTGCCATGGAGACGGCGCCGGCGTCCGGGGTGCCCAGGCTCTTCTCGGCGTGCGGACGTGCCCGGCCCATCAGGGGAAGCAAGTTGGCTGTGGCGTCGGCGGCTTCCTGGGCGGTGGCGGCTGCGGTGCCCCAGGCTTCGGTGAGGCTCTTCCCGGCGACCACCTCTGAGGTGAGGGCGTCGCGGAACGGGACCAGGACGTCCACCAGGGTTTTGTCGCCGGGCTTGGCCTTGCCGAACTCCATGATTGCCGCAGCTGCCCCTGCGACCCCGGCGGCGACAGCATCGCCGTCGGGCGCTTTGATGTCACCCACGGCGTCGGCGACGGCCCAGAGCGCGCCGGAGGTGCCGCCTGCTTTGTCGGCCCAGGCGTCACCGGCGAAGTACAGGGTGGTGGCTGCCCCAGCCCCGCGTCCGACGGCGTCCGTTGCGGCTTCGACTGCGGCGCGGACGCCGCGTTCCATGCCAATGCCGTGGTCGCCGTCGCCGGCGATGGCGTCGATCCGGCCCAGCTCGTGGGCGTTGGCGTCCACCACGGTCTTCGCAGCATCCAGCGCGGCGAGGACCCGCGTGGCGGCTGCCCGGGAGTCCGCTGTGGCACCGGGGATGGAAAGTTCGACGTCGGCCTCTTCAACCGCGTCCCTTGCCTCCAGGGCATCGGCGGTGACGGCGCCGCGGCGGAAAGCGGGACCATCGGCGGGGGCGTTCCACAGGGTTTCGAGTTCGTCGTCGAGCCAGAACAGGGTAAGGGAGGTTCCGGCCATGTCGAAGCTGGTAACGAGTTCGCCCACCTGTGGGTCCACCGCTTCCAGCCCGGTCTCGGCCAAGAGTTGGGCAACCCGGCGGTAGACCACAAAGAGCTCTTCGTATTTCACGCTGCCCAGGCCGTTGAGGATGGGAACCACGCGGGATCCCGTTTTGTCCCCGGCAAGGGTGACGCCGTCGGGGATCTCGGTGAGCAGCCTGGACACCAGCAGCTCGGCGAGTCCATCCGCCGTCGGAATGTCTGTCTCGCCGATGCCAGGCTCGCCATGGATGCCCATGCCCACGGCCATGCGGCCCTCCGTGACAGAGAACAGCGGGTGGTCCGCGCCCGGCAGGGTGCAGCCGCTGAAGGCGACGCCGAAGGAGCGGGTGCGGTCGTTGGCGCGCTCGGCGATGTCCACCACGGCGTCCATGGAGTAGCCGGCCTCTGCGGCTGCGGCGGCCACCTTGAAGACGGTCAGGTCGCCGGCGATGCCGCGGCGCTTGGCGCGTTCGGCCAGCGGGGCCGAGGAGACGTCGTCGGTCACGGCGATGCTCCGGCAGTCGATACCTTCCCGGCGGAGGCGTTCCTGGGCCTGTGTGAAGTGCAGGACGTCGCCGGCGTAGTTGCCGTAGCCCAGCAGCACGCCTGCGCCGTTGTCCGCTGCCTTGGCCACGTTGTAGACCTGCTGCGCGGACGGGGAGGCGAAGAGGTTGCCCATCGCGGCGCCGTGCGCGAGGCCCTGTCCCACCAGCCCTGCGAAGGCAGGGTAGTGGCCTGAGCCGCCGCCGATCACCAGGGCCACCGTGTCCGGGGTGCTCTTGGTGTTGCGGACCACGCCGCCGGAGACGCGCTTGACCCAGCGGCCGTGGGAGGCGACGAAGCCTTCGATCATTTCGTCAGCGAAGGCTGCGGGTTCGTTGAACAGGCGGGTCATGGGAAAGCTCCTGGGACTGACGTGGTGGGAGGTCGTTCGGTGGTGCAGTTTGGGGCGGTGGCGCCCCCGGGTGAGGGGGACGCCACCGGGTTTTGTGTGGCGCGGTATTTACGGCTCTGCGTGCTGTCCGGCTCCGGCCGGGTCCAGCGCCTCGGCCTGGCCGCCTTCGCTGACCTTGCCGGCGCGGCTGAGGGTCACCATGAGGATGCAGGAGAGGAACATGAAGCCGCCGACGACGAACATGGGAACCGTGTAGCTGCCCGTCAGGTCCTTGAGCCAGCCGGTGATGTAGCCGGCGCTGAAGCCTGCCAGGTTGCCCACCGTGTTGATGAGAGCGATGCCCGCTGCTGCCGCGGCGCCGGTGAGGAACTGCGTGGGCACCGTCCAGAAGTTGGGCAGCGCCGCGAAGATGGACATGGCGGTGATGGTGATGACGGCGATGGTGGCTGCCGGGGAACCGGCGAACAGGGCCAGCGGGATGCTGATCGCGCCGGTCAGGGCGGGAAGCGCGATGTGCCAGGTCCTGACGCCGCGCTTGGTGGCATCCTTGGACCAGAAGTACAGGGCGAAAGCCGCGGGCAGGTATGGGATTGCCGTGATCAGGCCCTTCTGGAACACGTCGAACTTGGTGCCGTAGATGCCTTCGAAGCCGGCGATGATGGTGGGCAGGAAGAACCCGAGTGCGTACAGGCCGTAGATGAAGCCGAAGTAGATGAGCGAGAGCATCCAGACGCGGCCGTTGCCGAAGACGGTGCGGACGCTGACATGCTTGTTGCTGGCGGCGGTTTCCTGCTTTTCCTTTTCCAGGGCGCCGGTCAGCCAGGTCTTCTCCTCCTGCGTCAGCCAGGTGGCAGTCGCGGGGGAGTCGGCCAGGTAGAACCAGGCGATGACGCCGACGATGATGGCGGGGAGGGCAACGCCGAAGAACATGACGCGCCAGCCTTCAAGGCCGAAGAGGCCGTGCTGCTGGATGAGGAGGCCGGCCAGCGGTGCACCGATCACGGTGGTCAGGGGCTGGGCCAGGTAGAAGAGGGCCAGGATCTTGCTGCGGTGCCGGGATGGGACCCAGAGGCTGAGGAAGAGGATGGCGCCCGGGAAGAAGCCAGCCTCGGCCACACCCAAAATGAAGCGCAGGATGTAGAGCTGCTCCACGTTGCCCACCCAGGTGAACAGCAGGGACACGATGCCCCAGCTGACCATGATGCGGGCGAGCCAGCGGCGGGCGCCGAACTTGTGCAGGGCCAGGTTGCTGGGGACCTCCAGCAGGATGTAGCCGATGAAGAACACGCCTGACGCGAAGCCGAACTGTGCGGCGGAGAGCGCTAGGTCCGTGTTCATGCCGTTGGGGCCGGCGAACGAGATGGCGGTGCGGTCCAGGTAGTTGATGAAGAACATCAGGGCGACGAACGGGACAAGCCGGATCGCCACTTTCCTGATTGCTGATTTTTCGACCACCGATTGGATGGTGTCCACGTTGACTCCTAGATGTTGTTATTCCGGCAGCGTCCGTCACTGGAGGCTTGGGCTGTTTCAACGCCGGAAACGCAGGGGGATCGGGCCGGCGGCTAAAGCATGTGTGACTTCAACGATAAGAGCGTAACCAAAATTGGTCAACCGGTTGATGTGTTCCCTTTCTTGAGTGTGAAGATTGGCGTCCCGTGGAGGCCCTGTTGTTACGCTTGGGATGTGTCCATAAACTCTGCCGAGTCGTCGGCCAAGATCAGTGCAGCGCTCGGTTCCGTGGGCCAAGGCTCCGTTGTCTCTGAAGTCGCAGAGCGCCTCCTGGCTTATTTCACCAGTGGTGATATCGCCGTCGGGACGCGCCTCCCGGCGGAGCGCCAGTTGGCCGCGTCCCTGGGTGTTGGCCGGTCCGCGGTGCGTGAGGCGCTTGCCGCCCTGGAGATCCTGGGGATTGTGATTGTGCGCCCCGGGTCCGGCACCTACCTTCGCGATGGCATCTCCGAACTCCTGCCGCGCACGTTGAGCTGGGGCCTGATGCTGGGTGCGCCGCGCACCCGTGAGCTCGTGGAATTGCGCAGTGGCCTGGAAGTCCAGGCCGCGCAGCTCGCCGCAGACCGGATCACCGATGAGGCCCTTGAGCGCATGCGGGGCAACCTGGCCACCATGGCCGAGACGCTCAATGACCTGGCGGTCTTTGTGGAAGCCGATGCCGCATTCCACCGCGAAATCGCCGAAAGCTCCGGAAACCAGGTTCTCAAGGAGTTACTTCAAAGCATTCGCTCCCTGCTGCGGATCTGGGTGGACCGCGCGCTGACTGACGAAGGGCATGCGGCGGCCGCGCTCAAGGAACACGCCGAAATATTCACCGCTCTTGAGGCGCGTGATTCTGAGGCGGTCACCAAGACCATGCGCTCGCACATGCAGACCGCGTCCCGGCGGCTGCTCGCCGGCTTTGACGCCTCGCAGTAGCTTTTCGAGGAGGCTCCTGCTGGTCCGACTGCCGACCGGCCATTGGTCAACCGGTTGACTTGTTGTGGGGGTAATTCCATAATCGGATAGGGCCTGCCTCACAGGTCCTCTATGAATTTGCCTTAGCGACGCCGGGCATCCGGGCCATGGCAGCCCCGGACAAGGCAGAGAGCAGTGATGTGTCTTCCCAGCCCCTGACCGGTCAGCCGCAACAGTCAACTTCCGTCCAGGCCCGCGTTGCACCCCCAGTCCGGGTTCTCTCCGCAGGTCCGTGGACCGCCCGGCTTGTGGGCGACGAACTCGCACACATCAGCTATGCGGGCCGGGAGGTCCTGCGAGCTGTCAAGGCGGTAGTTCGGGACCACGATTGGCGGACTCCGAAACCCTCGATTCGAGACGTCGAAGTCAAACGGGACGACGACGGCCTGCGGGCGCGCTGGACCGTAGCGTTCGCCGGCCACGGCGTGGAGTACGACGGCGTACTGACGGCCGAATTCACTCCCGCGACCGTGGAAATTTCCTTTGAAGGTGCTGCTGCGCATGCCTTCCGCAGCAACCGGATCGGCTTAGTGGTACTCCACCCTCCGGCTGAGGCCGGCCGGGAAATCACAGTGGAACACTGCGACGGCGGCACTACATCCGCGCAGTTTCCTCGCGACATCAGCCCGCACCAGCCCTTTACGGACATCGCAGCCCTTGAGTGGGCCGACGCTGGTACTGCCCTCCGTCTTTCGTTCACCGGTGACGTCTTTGAGACGGAGGACCAGCGGAACTGGACGGACGCGTCCTTCAAGACGTACGGCACGCCGCTGTCGCTGCCCTTTCCGGTGGACGTGGCTGCCGGGGACACTGTTCGGCAGTCCGTCCTCCTCGAGGCCGCCGCGCTGGAGCCACAGGAGGCTGTGGAACTCGCTGCTGTCGCTGCCCACGGCGACACTTTCATTGTGTCCACGGTGGTTTCGGCGCGGATTGGCGCTGATGCCGATGCCGGCCGGGTTCCCGCCTTGGCTGTGGGGGCCGGGTCGCAGCCAGGGGTGCTCCCTGCGATCCCCGGGCTCGACGCCCTTGTGGTTGAACTTGTCGAAGAACAGGACGGCGGTGCCGACCGATCACACTGGGCAGCCCAGCTGGCGGCCGCGGCGACCGCCGCCTCCATCCATAGAGCCGGGCTGGACATCCGGGCAGTGACCGCGGACCCGGTAGCCGCCGTCGCAGACTTCGCGCCCTATCTGCCGCAAGCCAAGAGGCTCGCGGTGTTCCATCCTGCCAGCCACATCACTGAGCCGGACACCTGGCCGGAACTCAAGGAATCGGCGCGTGACGCAGGGTTCGGCGGAAGCCTCCTGGCCGGAACCCGGGCGCACTTCACGGAACTGAACCGCGAGATCGGCCGCACGCCGTCGGATTCTGACGCCCTGACGTTCAGCATCACGCCGCAGATGCACAGTACCGAGGCTGCACACGTCATCGACAGCGTGCCCATGCAGCGGCTCGTGGCCCGGAACGCGCTGCGCCTGGGCGGCGGACGACCCGTCCACGTTGGTCCGGTTACGCTGCTGCCGCGGTTCAACGCCGTAGCCACGTCCGGTGCCGACACCGGGGCCGAAGCTGACGAACTCCAAGGCGAGCCGTTCACCGCGGCGTGGACGCTGGCGAGTATCAATGCGCTGACCATGGACGGGGTGGCGTCCGTCAGTTACTTTGAGGCGTCCGGCCCGCGGGGCTTTTGTGACGCCGATGGCCGGCTGAACCCCGCCGGTGAACTGCTCAGGGAGCTCGCCGGGCTCCGGGACTCCGTGGTCATGTCGGTCGACGCCGAGCTGGGGCCGGTGACGCTCTATCCGGTGCTGGCGGCGGCTGGCGTTGTCATTTTCGCAGGCAATCTCTCCGGCTCGGCCATTGCTGTGGATGTCCGGCTTCCGGACGGCGTGGGCGCTGGCCGCGCCACGTGGGCCGCTTTCGGGCAGGCGACCTCCGCTGCCATCGGCTTCAATGCCAACAGCGACGGCGACCCCGCGGGCGGGCGGCTGACGCTCGGGCCTTGGTCCGCCGGCGTCGTCCGTTTCCCGGACACCAAGTTTCCGGCACCGACTGAACCACCCCATCTCGTTTTGCTGCCGCCTTCAGCCGGCGGCGCCACCTATGTGAAAGGAGACCCCAATGGGTCTGCGTCTTGAAGGAAAAACTGCCCTCGTCACGGGGGCCGGCTCGGGGATAGGCCTGGCCGTTGCCCAGCGATTCGTCGCCGAAGGAGCCACTGTCTACTTCGCCGACATCAACGTGGAAGCCGTCGAGAAAGCCGCCGCCGCTACAGGGGCTTCGGGGGCCCACGCCCTCCGGATGGACATTTCAGACGAAGGGAGTGTGGTTGCTGCCTACGCTGAGGTTGCAGCGGCCGGCCAGCTCGACGTGGTGGTGGCGAACGCCGGAGTCCAGCTGTTCGGCCAGGACGCTAAAGTAGGCGACCTGGACCTGGCCGTTTGGGAGAAGACGGTTACCATCAACCAGCGCGGAGCCTTTCTGACACTCAAACACGCCGTCCGGGCCATGGAAGGAAGCGGCGGGTCCATCATCTGCACGGGCAGCCCCACCGCCGTGGTGGCCTGCGGCCAGACCTTCACCGCCTACACGAGCTCCAAGGCGGGCGTCCATGGCCTCGCTCGAGTTGTGGCCGCCGACTACGCGCACGCCGGCATCCGCGTCAACATCGTGGTCCCGGGTTACACCGAAACACCCCTGGTCCAGGCCATCGCCGACGACCCTGTCAGTCGCGCTGGCCTGGTGAATTCCACCATGCTGGGCCGTCCGGGGACGGCTGCCGACGTGGAGGGCATCATGGTCTTCCTCGCCAGCGACGACTCGGTTTACGCAACCGGCGGGATCTTCACGGTGGACGGCGGCCTGACGGCGCTGTAGGGCGGCGCCCACGGGCCGCGCTGACCGTGCGGCCCGGCTAGAACTTTTCCGTGGTGATGGCCTCCAGGAACGCAGCCACCTCGGCGGGCATGTCCACAGAGTCGTTGTCCAGCAGCCACTGCACCTGCAGCCCGTCCATCAGGGCGATGAGCTGCCGCGTGGCTGCAAGGGGAGCGATGCCGGGGCGGAGCCTGCCAAGCCTTGCGACTTCCGCAAAGGCCCCGGAGATGGTGTCCCGGACCCAGGTATAGCGGCGCAAGAAGTATTCGTGGGCTGGATGCTCCGGGTCAGTTGCTTCCGCCGAGAGTATGCAGTACAGGGACACCAGGCCCGGGATAGTGGTGTTGTAGCGCGTCAGCTCAACCAGCCCCCGCAACAGGTCCATGCCCTTGGCGTCGGCGGTGCCAAGCCGGTCCACGGACTCCTCATCACGAAGGGTCAGCACCGCTTCCAGCAGCGCTTCCTTGCTTGGGAAGTGGTGCAGGAGCCCAGCCTGGGTCAGGCCCACTTTGTCAGCCACATCCTTCAATGACCCCGCCCGGTAGCCTGACGCCGCGAAAACCTCGAACGCGGCCGTCAGGATCTCCTTCCGGCGGGCCTCAGTCTTGGCATAGCTGCCCCGCGGCCGGCCCCTGCGGGGAGCATCGGCAACCGCCACGGCAGGAGAATCAGTCATCACAAAACCCTATCAAGCGAGCCGCCGGACAAGTGGCGCGGGCGGGTCGGCCACTGTGTGGGGCGTCACATTTCGTATCGATTCAAGATTCCAGAATGAAAACCTAGTAGGCACTAGGTTTTCATGTTACGGTCTTTCCCAATGGCCGTCCATGGTGGACGCCACTGACCGTGAAAGGGACCAAAGATGTTCCGATCGAAGCGAATGGCCGCAATTGTTGCCGCCGTTGCCCTGAGCCTCGCAGGCTGCTCCGCGGGCGGAGATGCCTCCGGAGAACAGTCCTCCGAAACCCTCACCCTTGGCGCCCTGCTGGCGCCGAAGACCTTTGCCGCCGACCAGTCCGAGTTCGCCAACCTCTCGCCGTTCTACCAGGCCGTATACGACACCCTCATCCGCATGGAGCCGGACGGAACGCTTGTCCCGATGCTTGCCACGGAGTGGAACTACAACGAGGACAAGACCGTCCTTACCCTGAAGCTGCGCGATGACGTGAAGTTCACTGACGGCACAGCTTTCAACGCCGACGCCGCCAAGCAGAACCTCGAGCGATTCAAGGCCGGCACCTCCCCGGACGCGCAGTTCCTCGCCGCCCTGCAGACCGCTAAGGCCGTGGACGCCACCACACTGGAATTGACCCTCTCCGCTCCGGACCCGGCCTTCCTGAACTACCTGTCCAAGGACGCATCGTTCATGCAGAGCCCGGCTTCCTTCGGCAACGCGGACATCGCCACCAATCCTGTCGGCTCCGGGCCCTACATCCTGGATACCGCCGCAACGGTCACGGGCACCTCCTACACCTACAAGAGCAACCCGGATTATTGGGCCAAAGACCTCCGTCACTATGACAATCTGGTCCTGAACGTCTACAGCGACCAGACCTCGCTGCTGAATGCCATCAAATCCGGCACCCTGAACGCCGCCAATACCATCGACAACAACACGTTGTCGGAAATCGAAGCAGCCGGCTACAAGGTCAACCCCCTCGAGCTGAACTGGTCCGGCCTGCTCATCTTCGACCGCGCCGGCACCACCAACCCGGCACTGAAGGACGTCCGCGTCCGCCAGGCACTCAACTACGCCTTCGACTCCAAGGCCATGCTGGAATCCATTGGCCAGGGCTACGGTGAGCTGACCACCCAGGTGTTCCCGCCGTCGTCGGACGCCTATGACAAGTCCCTTGACTCCCGCTACACCTACAACCCCGCCAAAGCCAAGGCCCTGCTGGCCGAAGCCGGTTACGCCAGCGGGCTCACCCTGGAACTGCCGTCCTCCACCCTGCTGGGCAACACCATCCCGGCGCTGATCACCCAGCAGCTCAAGGACGTGGGCATTGACGTAAAGTTCACGGACGTCGGAAACAACTTCATCGCCGACCTCCTGGCCCCGAAGTTCGGCGTCAGCTACATGATCCTTGAACAGCAGTCAGACTGGCAGCTGATCAACATGAAGCTCACCCCCAACGCCCCCTGGAACCCGTACAAGTACGAGGACCCCAAGGTCGACGAACTGGTCAACAAGATTCACATGGGTTCCGCTGAAGAGCAGAAGTCCGCTGCCAAGGAACTGAACAAGTACATCGTGGAACAGGCCTGGTTTGCCCCGTGGTACCGCCCCCAGTCCAGCTTCGTGACCGACGCAAAAACCAACGTCGAGGTCCAGACGGGCAACGCCTACCCGTTCCTCTGGTCCTTCACCCCCGCCTCCTAGCGGACCGGCTGCCGGACGGGCCCCTCGCCCGGCCCGGCAGCCTCAGGAACCTTCCTTAAGGAATTTCGAATGTACCGATTCGTGCTGCGGCGCCTGCTTGCCGGTGTCCTCTTGCTGTTCGTCATCACCACGGTGGCCTACCTGTTGCTCTACGCCGGCGGCGGCGACATCGCCCGCCGCATCGTGGGACCCACCGCCAGCGATGCCCAGGTTGCGCTGAAGGCCAATCAGCTGGGCTTGGACCGCCCGCTTGTTGTCCAGTACTGGGACTGGCTGGGCGGGGCCCTGACGGGCGACCTTGGCAGATCCTGGTTCACCGGCCAGCTCGTCAGCGTCGGGGTCAGCAGCCGCGTCTCCGTCACCATCTCCCTGGTCCTCGGTGCCACCATCATCGCTGCGGTCGTGTCGGTGGTAGTGGCCGTCTGGGCGGCAGTGCGCCGCGGCTGGGTGGACCGTATGGTCCAGTTCGTGGGCGTCCTTGGCTTCGCCATCCCCGGGTTCCTGATCGCGCTGGGGCTGGTGTCCCTGTTCGCCCTCAACCTCAAGTGGTTCAAGGCCACAGGGTATGTACCAATTACGACGTCATTCGGCGGCTGGGCGGCCACAGTCACCCTGCCGATCATCGCGCTATCGATCGGCTGCATCGCTGCCGTGGTGCAGCAGATCCGCGGGTCACTGATCGATGCGCTCCGCCAGGACTACGTCCGAACGCTGCGCGCCCGCGGCCTGTCCTTCAACCGGGTGGTCTACAAACACGTGCTGCGCAATGCCGGCGGTCCGGCCCTTGCCGTGCTGGCCGTGCAGTTCATTGGACTGCTTGGCGGCGCCGTCATCGTTGAACAGATCTTTGCCCTGCCCGGCCTTGGGCAGATCACCGTCGCCGCCACCGGCCAGGGTGACATTCCGGTGGTGATGGGCGTCGTCGTTGCGACGGCTGCCATCGTGGTCACCGTCAACCTCATCATCGACCTCGCCCAAGGCTGGCTCAATCCGAAAGTTCGGCTGTCATGATCGAAGCTCCCATCGCACTGCCTACCACGGCAGCTAAGGTTTCCCTGTTCCGCAAGCTCCTGACCCACCCGACGGGTGCTGCTTCGCTGCTGGTCCTGTTCCTGGTGGCACTGGCCTCGATCCTGGCCCCGGTGCTGGCAACGCATGATCCCAACGCAGCCAGCCTCAAGGATGTGCTGGCCAAGGCCGGATCCGAACACCTCCTCGGCGCTGACAGCGCGGGCCGCGATGTCTTCAGCCGCCTGCTGTTCGCCGGCCAGTTCAGCCTCGCCGGAGCCCTGGTGGCCCTTGCCGTGGCACTGGTCATCGGCGTCACGGCCGGGCTGATCGCCGGCTACTACGCAGGCTGGTTCGATTCGGTCTCCTCCTGGCTCACCGGCCTGATGATGGCTCTGCCGGGCATGGTGGTCCTGCTGGCGGCCCGCGCCGTAGTTGGCCCCTCCATGTGGCTGTCCATGGTGATCTTCGGTGTGCTGCTTTCGCCGGCGTTCTTCCGGCTCGTTTATACATCCGTCACTGCAGTCCGCAACGAGTTGTACGTTGATGCGGCGCGCGTCTCCGGCCTCAGCGATTTCCGGATCATCGGCCGGCATATCCTGACCGTGGTCCGGGCCCCTGTCATCATCCAGTCCGCTATGGTCCTCGGCATCGCCATCGCCATCCAGGCTGGACTGGAGTTCCTCGGCTTGGGCGACCTGAACATCCCCACCTGGGGCAGCATGCTCAACGACGGCTTCATCAATATCTTTAAATCCCCCACCCTGGTCCTGTGGCCCGCCCTGATTATTGGGCTGGTCTGCATCGCCCTGACGCTCCTGGCCAACGCCATGCGCGACGAGCTGGAACGCAGCCGCGGACCGGTCAAGAAGAGCCGCAAGGCCGCGGCAGCAGCCGATGCAGCCGACGCAGAAGGTGCCGCCGAGAAACGCGGTGCGGCCGCCGTCGTCCACGCCGAAGAGTTGAATGAGAATGCCGGAGAGCTGCTGCTGGAAGTCACCGACCTCGGCGTCGGCTACGACCAGTCCGACGGCTCCACCACCCACGTGGTGAACCACGTGAACCTGACGGTCCGCCGCGGCGAAGTCCACGGCCTGGTGGGGGAGTCCGGATCCGGAAAGACGCAGACCGCGTTCTCCATCCTCCGGCTCCTGCCCCAAGGCGGGCGCATCACCGGCGGGTCCATCTTCTTCGAGGGCCAGGACCTGGCACACCTTTCCGAGAAGGAGATGACCAAGGTCCGCGGGAAGCGCATCGCGTATATCCCGCAGGAACCCATGTCCAACCTGGACGGAGCCTTCACGATCGGCAGCCAGCTGATGGAGCCAATGCGCGTCTGCCTGGGAATCTCCAAAGCCGAGGCCCGGACACGGGCGCTGGCACTTCTGGCCAAGGTGGGCATTCCCAACCCGGAACGCACCTTCAATGCGTACCCGCACCAGATCTCCGGCGGCATGGCCCAGCGTGTCCTGATTGCCGGCGCCGTGTCCTGTGAGCCGGACCTGCTGATCGCCGACGAACCCACCACTGCCCTGGACGTCACCGTGCAGGCCGAAGTCCTGAACCTGCTCCGCGAACTCCAGGGCGAACTGAATATGGGGGTAATTCTGGTCACCCACAACTTCGGCGTGGTGGCCGATCTGTGTGATCGTGTCTCGGTCATGCAGACCGGCCGCGTGGTGGAGACCGGACCCGTCCGGGCCATCTTCAACAACGCACAACACCCCTACACCCGGCAGGTGCTGGACGCGATCCTCGAGGACACCGCACCCCGCGGCCCGCTCGGCCCTGCTGACGCGGCGACAGACGGAACCAAGGAACTGAAGGAAGTGACGTCATGACAGAGACGCTGCTCGACGTCAAGGACGTCGTGGTCGAATACCCGCTCAAGGGCTTCCGCCGGGAACCGTTCCGGGCGCTGAAGGGCGTCTCCCTGGACATCAGGCCGGGCGAGACCGTGGGACTGGTGGGCGAATCCGGTTCCGGGAAGACTACCCTGGGCCGTGCCGCACTGGGACTGGCACCGGTCACCGGCGGCAGCATCAAGTACCGCGGCCAGGAAATTTCCAAGGCCAGCCGGGCCCAGCGCAAGGAACTTAGCCACGAGATCCAGGTGGTCTTCCAGGACCCGTACACATCGCTGAACCCATCTATGACGATCGAGCAGATCCTGACCGAGCCGCTGACGGTCCGCAAGGTGGAGCGGCAGGCCGCCAACAAGCGCGTCGCTGAACTGCTCGACCAGGTCCGGCTGCCGCACGATGCCGCGCACCGCCTGCCACGCGAGTTCTCCGGCGGCCAACGCCAGCGCGTCGCGATCGCCCGGGCCTTGGCCTTGGATCCGAAGCTGATCGTCTGCGACGAACCCGTGTCCGCGCTGGACCTCTCCACCCAGGCCAGGGTGATGGAACTCTTCATCGAGATCCAGGAACGCACCGGCGTCGCCTACCTCTTTGTCTCCCACGACCTCGCAGTGGTCCGGCACCTCAGCCACCGCGTGGCCGTGATGTACCACGGCGAGATCGTGGAATGGGGCGACGGCGAGCAGGTTACCGGGGCTCCCGAACACCCCTACACCCAGCGGCTTTTCATGGCCGCCCCTATTCCCGATCCCGACCGGCAGACCAAGCACCGTGCTGACCGGCTCCGCCTCCTGGAACTCCAGCATCAGCAGGACCTCCAGGCCGGCGTCGCCTGACCCGAGGCCAGCTGGTCTCTTTAGCCGCACACGCACCACGTCCTCCACAAAACAGCCAAGAAAGCCACGATGGAAACCCTCACCACTGACACGAACACTGACCAGAGCACCGACGTCCGGCTCAAAGCCCTCCTGGCTGAACTGACCCTCGAAGATAAGGTCCAGCTGCTGACCGGCCGTGACTTCTGGACCACTTGGCCGCTGGAGAAGATTGGCCTGCGCCGGATGCTGTTCTCGGATGGCCCCACCGGCGTCCGTGGCGAGGTGTGGGATGAGCGGGAGCCGTCGATGAACTTCCCGTCCGCCGCGGCGATCAGCTCGTCCTGGGACCCGGCCATCGCTGACCGACTCGGCGCAGCTTCCGCCGTTGAAGCCCGGCGAAAGGGCGTCGACGTCGTCCTTGGTCCCACGATCAACCTGCACCGCTCCCCGCTGGGCGGCCGGCACTTCGAAGCATTCAGCGAAGACCCGGTCCTCACCGCCGAACTCGCCGCGGCGTACGTTGCCGGAGTGCAGCGTAACGGGGTGGGAGCCACCCCGAAGCACTACATCGCCAACGACTCCGAGACGGACCGCTTCACCGTGGATGTGAAAGTGGGGGACCGGCCGCTACGCGAGCTCTACCTGCTCGCGTTCGAAAAGGCCATCGTTGAATCGAAGGCGTGGCTGGTGATGAGCGCCTACAACTCCATCAACGGCGCCACCGCCACCGAAAACGACCTGCTGGAAACCCCGCTGAACAGCGAATGGGGCTTCGACGGTGTGGTCATCAGTGACTGGACCGCCGTCCGTAGCCTTGAGTCCGCGAACGCGTCCCAGGACCTGGCCATGCCCGGGCCGGACGGTCCCTGGGGCGAAGCCCTGGTGGTGGCAGTGAAAGCCGGTCGGGTTCCGGAATCCGCGGTTGACCGAAAGGTGCTCCGGATCCTGCAGCTCGCCGCCCGTGTCGGCGCCCTGGAGGGTTTCGAGCCGGTGGCTGCCGAACCGGCGGACCGGGAGGACCCCACCGCGTTCGCCCGTGAAGCGTCCGCCGCCGGCACCGTCATGGTGAAGAACGACGGCGTGCTGCCGCTGGATCCTGCCTCAGTGAAGAAGGTCGCGGTGATTGGGCACAACGCCCGCTACGCCCGGGCCCAGGGCGGCGGCTCTGCCACGGTGGTGCCGGAAAAGGTCATCACCCCGCTGGACGGGATCCGCGAAGCGTTCGGTGCCGACAACGTGACCTACAGCGTGGGCGCCGTGGTCCAGGAAGGCATCTCGGAACTGCCGCTGGAACAGCTCACCAACCCCGCCACCGGAACCCCCGGCCTGCGGGTCCGGTTCCTGGACTCCAACGGGAACGAACTCTTCGCCGAGGACCGCCGCTCAACTGCCTTGGTCTGGTTCGGCGGGGACGCCCCCATCGCAGCCTCCTCCATGGTCCAGTTCCACACCTTCTTCACGCCCGAGGAGACTGGACCGGTCAACCTGGGTTTCTCCACCGTGGGCCACGGCCGGATCTTCGTCGACGGCATCCTGGCCCGTGAAGCCACTATCGAAGCCACCGGCACGGACCTCGGCGCGGCATTCCTCGCCCCGCCGTCCGCGTCCGTCCAGGTCCAGGCCACGGCAGGCGTCCCCTTGGAGGTCCGGATCGAACTGGACACCCATGACCGCGAGGGCGCCCTGTCCAACGCCCTGGCCGTCACCATCGGCATCGAAGCGGACGACGCCGACCCGGACGCCCTGATCCGCGACGCCGTGGAGGCTGCCCGCGCGGCCGAGGCCGCCGTCGTCGTCGTGGGCACCAACTCGCGGGTCGAATCCGAAGGTTACGACCGGACGTCCCTGGCGCTTCCGGGCCTGCAGGACCGCCTGGTCCACGCAGTCGCCGCCGCCAACCCCCGCACCATCGTGATCGTCAACTCCGGCTCACCTGTCCTGCTGCCGTGGCGCGAGGAGGTAGCGGCGACCCTGATCGGCTACTTCGGCGGCCAGGAGTTCGGCCACGCCCTCACCGACATCCTCACCGGCGCCAGCGAACCCGGCGGCCGGCTGCCCACCACCTGGCCAGCCACCCAGGAGGACGTCCCCGTCATCAACGTCACCCCGGCACCCGACGGGACCCTGACCTACGACGAGGGCATCCACATCGGCTACCGCGCCTGGCTCAAAGCCGGCACGGAACCTGCCTATGAATTCGGTTATGGCCTCGGCTACACCGGCTGGACCCTGGACAAAGCCGACGCACCCGCACACGCTGGCCCGGGCGCCGTCGTCCCCCTTACCGTGACCCTGACCAACACCGGTACCCGGCCGGGCAAGAACGTGGTCCAGGTTTACGCCGAAAAACCGGGCTCCGCCGTCGACCGCCCGGTCCGCTGGCTCGTCGCCTCTGCTCCGGTCTGGGCCGGACCCGGCGAAACCGCCACCGCCGCCCTGGAAGTACCCACCCGCCTCCTGGCCTACTGGGACAACGGCTGGACCTACGAACCCGGAACTTACACCCTCCGCATCGGCACCTCCGTAACCAACGTGCCACTCGAAACCGCGCTGACGCTGTCCGCAGCAGACCAGAAAGACGCCGCATGAGCCTGCCAAACCCCTTGATCCCCGGCTTCAACCCGGACCCCAGCATCGTCAAGGTGGGCGGGGACTACTACCTGGCTACCTCCACGTTCGAATATCTCCCCGGAATCCCCGTCTACCACAGCACCGATCTGGTCAACTGGACCCGGATCGGCCACGTGGTGGACCGGGAGGGCCAGCTGGATTCGCGGGACGTGCCCACCCTCGGCGGCGCCTGGGCACCGACCATCCGCTTCCACGACGGCCTGTTCTATGTCGCCGTCACGGACGCCATGGCCCGCGGCACGCTGGTTTTTACCGCCAAGAACCCCGCCGGCCCCTGGAGCGACGGGCTCGCCATCGAAGGTGCCATCGGCATCGACCAGGACCTCGCCTGGGACGAGGATGGCACCGCCTACATGACCTACTCCGGGCTGGACACGGTCACCGGTAACATCAACGAGCACGGCGGCATCCTCCAGGTCCGGGTTGACCTTGAGTCTGGCAAGGCCTTGGAGGAACCGCGCAGCGTCTGGTCCGGTACCGGCCTGATGTTCCCCGAGGCGCCGCACCTCTACAGGCATGGCAGCTACTGGTACCTGATGATCGCCGAGGGCGGCACCGAACGCGGCCACAGTGTCAGCATCGCCCGCGGAACCTCCCCGGCCGGCCCGTTCGAGGGCAACCCGGGCAACCCCATCCTGAGTGCCCGGAGCACCGACAGGCCCATCCAGAACACGGGCCACGGTGACCTGGTGGAGACCCCCGACGGCAGCTGGGCCATGGTGCTCCTCGGCATGCGGCCCAAGGGCATGACACGCGCCTTCTCCGCCCTGGGCCGGGAAACGTTCATCACCCCGGTCGCGTGGGAGGACGGCTGGCCCGTTGCCGAGCCGGTCATCCTGAACCCCCGCGACGGCGGCTTCGCGTATCAGGATGACTTTACGAACACGGACCTCGACGGCGGCTGGGTCGCCGTCCGGCGCTTCCCTGGCGCCTTCGCCTCCACCGAAAAAGTCCCCGGGAGCCTCACCCTGACAAGCGACGGCGCGGACCTGGACGATGCCCGTCCCGCGTTCCTGGGCCGCCGCCAGCAATCCCAAGTGGAAACCATCGCTGCTTTGGTGAATGCCGGATCGCCAGAGTCCGGCAAGGGTGCGGGCGGCCTGGCAGTCCGCTACGACGAGGCCCACCACTACTCGATCCAAACGGACGGAGCCACCATCACGGCCCGGGCCAGGATCTCCTCGATCGAACAGAGCTGGACCCGACCGGCGCCCGCCGGTCCGGTGGAACTGCGGATCGAAACCCGGGAGCCGAACCCGGACAACGCCATCGGCAGCTTGAGCTCGGACACCATCGCACTGCAGGCCGTCATCGACGGCGAACCCGTCACCCTGGCCGAGCTCGACGGCCGGTACCTCTCGGCCGAGACCGCTGCGTCCTTCACCGGACGGGTGGCGGGCGTCTTTGCCAGCAGCGGAACCGTCTCGTTTGACTGGTTCCGCAGCGAGGGCCGCGAACCCCGCTAGCTCCGGGACCGCCCCAGCCGTCTCGACACCCGCGCCCCCTTGAAAGGTCTTCTGTGACATCCACCTTCCTGACACCGCAGTCAGCCATCAGCCAGCAGCCCGCGGTCGCGCGGTTGACCGCCGAGTACCGGACGGACACGCCGTTCGTCGCCGTTCCCCGGCCGCGGCTCAGCTGGACCACGACCACCGGGAACGTGGACTGGCGGCAGGTCCGGGCCGAGCTTCGGCTGGCCCGTGCCGGGACGGTGGAGTCCACCGTGCACGAAAGCCCGGAGTCCGTGCTGGTGGACTGGCCCTTCGGGGACATCGCCGCGGGTGAGCAGGTGGAGGTAGAGGTCAGGGTCACCGGGAACGACGGCGGCACCACGGACTGGAGCGCACCCCTTTCCCTGGAGAGTGGTTTTGTGGACGGCCCGTGGCAGGCCCAGGCCCTCAGCCTCCCGGCCGCGGCCGGGGAGGAACACCCGCCGGGCCAGCCCGGCCAGCTCCGGCACGAGTTCACCGTGCGGGAGGGACTGGCCAAAGCCACCCTGTTCGCTACCGCCCACGGTGTCTACCAGGCCGAAATCAACGGCTGTGAGGTGGATGACCAGGTCCTGAAGCCGGGCTGGACGGCGTACGCGGACCGGCTCAACCACGAAACCACCGACCTTACGGCGCTCCTGGCTCCGGGCCCCAACGCCATCGGCGTCTGGTTGGCCGGCGGCTGGTTCACCGAAAAGTACGGCTTCCATGGCTTCGCCAAACCGTTCTACGGGGAACAGCCGGCGGTCAAGGTGGAACTGCGCCTTGAATACACCGATGGAACGCGGGAAACCGTGGCCAGCGGGCCGGCCTGGCGGGCTTTCACCGGTGGCCCACTGGTGTCCAGCGGGATCTACGCCGGCGAGGCCTACGATGCCGGGCGCGCCGAGGCCGGCTGGTCCGAAGCCGGTTTCGACGACGCGCACTGGCTCCCCGCCGCTGTCGACTCGGGAGGGAGCTGGGCGGAGGCCACCCCGGCCACAGCCCCGCCCGTGCGCCGCATCGAGGAGGTGCCCGTCCGGGAGGTCCTGACCACGCCGTCGGGGGCCACCGTGCTGGACTTCGGCCAGAACCTGGTGGGCCGTTTGCGGATCCGCGTTTCGGGCGAAGCCGGCCACACCATTACGTTCCGGCATGCCGAAGTCCTTGAGGACGGTGAACTGTCCCTCCGCCCGCTGCGCCAAGCCGCCGCCACCGACACCTACACCCTGGCCGGCAACGGCGAAGAAGAATGGGAGCCGCGCTTCACGTTCCACGGCTTCCGATATGCCCAGGTGGACAACTGGCCCGGCGAGCTGGACCCGGCGGCGATCACCGCCGTCGTCATCCACAACGACATGCGCCGCACCGGTTGGTTCGAATGTTCGGACCCGCTGCTGAACCGGTTGCACGAAAACGCCCTCTGGGGGATGCGGGGCAACTTCCTGGCACTGCCCACTGACTGCCCGCAACGCGACGAGCGGCTGGGCTGGACCGGCGACATCCAGGTCTTCAGCCCCACCGCCAGCTACCTTTATGACTCGCTGGGCTTCCTCGGCTCCTGGCTGCAGGACCTGGCCCTTGAGCAGGGCCACCGCGACGGCGTGGTTCCCATTATCGTGCCGTCCGTGCTCGACATGCTCGAATCGCCTGTGGCCGCGTGGGGCGACGCCGCAACCGTGGTCCCGTGGGTGCTGTTCGAACGCTTCGGTGACACCGGCCTGCTTCGTCGGCAGTACGCCAGCATGCGGGACTGGGCCGATGCCCTCCTGAAGGTCCGGGACAGTTCCGGACTCTGGCAGGGCCAGATGCAGCTGGGTGACTGGCTCGACCCCGCCGCGCCGCCGGACAAGCCCGGCGCCGCCCGCACGCACGGAGACATTGTGGCCAGCGCATACCTGTTCCGGTCCCTGGACCTGGTGGCACGGGGCGCCGCCGTCCTCGGTGATGACACTGACCGGGGTAAGTACGAGGCCCTTGCTGAGGCGACCCGGCTCGCCTTCCTGGCCGAGTACGTCACTCCGGCCGGCCGGATGGTCTCGGACGCCCAGACTGCCTACTCGCTGGCCCTGATGTTCGGGATCAGCACCGACCCGTCCCAGCGCCAGGCTCTCGGGGACCGGCTGGCCGAGCTCGCCCGCCTGGGCGGCTACCGGATCGCCACCGGATTCGTGGGGACGCCGCTGATCGCCGATGCCCTGACCGTCACCGGCCACCTGTACGCTGCCGAACGGCTGCTGACCCAGACGGAGTGCCCGTCCTGGTTGTACCCGGTCACGCAGGGCGCCACCACCATCTGGGAACGCTGGGACTCCATCCTCGAGGACGGCAGCGTCAACCCCGGCGAAATGACGTCCTTCAACCACTACGCGCTGGGTGCGATCGCCGATTGGATGCACCGCACCGTCGCCGGCCTGGCCCCGGCAACTCCCGGGTACCGGAAACTGGCCATCGCGCCCCGTCCGCTCAGCAGCCTCACGCACGCGTCGACGTCGCACGAGACCCCCTACGGCCTGGCCCGGGTTGCCTGGAAGCGCGTGGGTGACCGCATCCTGGTGGAGGCCACCGTGCCGCCGGGCACTAGCGCCGTGGTATCGCTCCCTGGTGGTTCCGCGGAGTTTGAGGTGGGCTCAGGCCGGCATCGCTGGGACGTTGCCGGTGCGGAGCCGGCAGCTGCATCCGGCACGGTGTCCCTGTCCTCCCCGCTCGCGGACGTCATGGACGACCCCGCGGCGTATGCCGCCGCGTGGAAGGCAATCGACGCGCATAATCCCGCCGAGGCTGTAGCTTTCCGCAGGGACACCATCTGGTACCGGCAGACCACGTTGGAGCAGAGCCTGCTCTTCACCCAGCCCGCCGTCAAACACGACATTGCCGCTGCGCTGGCCGCGCTGGCCGACCGGCGCTCTGCCGGAAATCCTGAAAACTCCTGAACCAAGCCCCTTAATCCAGAAGGTCTCGATGACTACTTTCACCGCAGAAAGCCCGCTGTACTTTGTGATGCGGCATGCCGAGGGCAACCGCATCCTCACTGAACACGTCCCCACACTGACGAACAATCCCCTGCTCCACACGCTGTACTTCCACGAGGTGGGCATGATCCTGGGAACCGAGGAGGCACTGAAGGGCCGGCCCGCCGAGATGGCCGAGATTCTCCGGCTCATCGGTGAACTGCAGCCGGAGGACTCTGCAGCGGAACGCGCTGCGGCAGCCGCCGTCGACGTTCCGGCTCCGGGCGCGGGCTATGAGCCGGAAACCGTGCTGCGGGGCAGCGCGGCTGTTTTCCTGCCCACGACGGCGGCGGCGCAGCAACGCTTCGAAGCCGCCTTCGCCGGCCCCTCGCACGGCAACCCGTTCACCGACGTCGAGCTCCGCGCAGTGTTCACCGCCCCCTCCGGCCAGGAACTCAGCGTCCCCGGCTTCTACGACGGGGACGGCAGCTACAAGGTCAGGCTCCTGATCCCCGAAGCGGGGGAGTGGACCTTCGTCACCTCCAGCAACGCACGCTCGCTGGATGGCGTCAGTGGTTCGTTCCGTGCCGCGGAAGCCGCAGCAGGTGCCAAGGGCGTGGTGCGCGTGGCCGGCACCTTCCACTTCGCGTACGACGACGGCACCCCCTACCTGCCGATCGGCACCACTGCCTACGCGTGGACCCATCAGGGCGATGCCCTCGAAAAGCAGACCCTGGAGACGCTCGCCACAGGACCGTTCAACAAGATGCGCATGTGCGTCTTCCCCAAGTCCTACCTGTTCAACGAGAACGAACCGGACCTGTACGCGTTCGAGGGCTCCCTGGCAGGTGGCTTCGACTATGAGCGGCCCAACCCGGCGTTCTACCGCCACCTCGAACAACGCATCACCCAACTGGACGAGCTCGGCATCGAGGCCGATCTCATCCTGTTCCATGCCTACGACCGCTGGGGATTTTCCACCATGACTCCCGGCCAGGACGACCGCTACCTGAAGTACGTGGTGGCCCGGCTCGCTTCGCACCGGAACGTCTGGTGGTCGCTGGCCAACGAATACGACCTGCTGTTCCGCAAGACCACCGGGGACTGGGAACGCTTCGCCGGCATTGTCCAGGCCAACGATCCGTCCGGGCACCTGCTGTCCATCCACAACTGCCAGGACTTCTACGACTACAGCCGGCCGTGGATCACCCACAGCAGCATCCAGCGGCAGGACGTGCACAAGACCGCGGAGTTCACGGGGGAGTGGCGGGACCGCTGGCAGAAGCCGGTGGTCATCGACGAGTGCGCCTACGAGGGCAACATCGATCAGGGCTGGGGCAACATCACCGGCGAGGAAATGACCCGCCGGTTCTGGGAAGGCTCCCTCCGCGGCGGCTACGTCGGCCACGGCGAGACCTACATGCACGCCGAGGACATCCTGTGGTGGGCCAAGGGCGGGGAGTTCCACGGCAGCAGCCCGGAGCGCATCGCCTTCCTCCGCCGCATCATGGAGGAAACCCCGGGCGGATTCCTAGAGCCGCTGCCCGGCGCCTGGGACGTGCCCACCGCCGGGATCCGGTACGAATACGAGATCAGCTACTTCGGGTTCAACCAGCCCACCTACCGGAACTTCGTGATGCCCGCCGGACGGAAGTACGAAGTGGACGTCATCGACACCTGGAATATGACCATTGAAACCCTTCCGGACACGGTGGCGGGACGGTTCCGCGTGGAGCTCCCGGGCAGGCAGTTCATGGCAGTCAGGTTCCGGGCAGTGTAGCCCTGCATCGGCTGTGTGGCCATGTGAACGTGCCTCAACCCGAGTGCGGAGCCGCCGGTATTCTTCGACTCGAATCCTGACCCACCTACCCTATGCCGGGAGGCATTTCATTGAACCGCATTTCTTTTGTTGACGGCTGGACGGCCGGTCCCAAGCTCGGTGCCTTCGAGTCGCGGGATGCCGCGACGGCAGCTGTACCGGTGGCCGTCCCGCATGATGCACTGCGGGACCTGCCCAGGTCTGCGGACGAGGGCGTGCACAGCGGCTACATCCCGGGAGGAGTCTTCGAGTACTCGAAGACCTTCGATGTCCCGCTCCAATGGCGGGACAAGTCAGTGCGCGTCGAGTTTGAGGGCGTCTACCGCGACGCCTCCGTCTACATCAATGGTGATTTCGCGGTCCATGAGGCGAACGGTTACGCCGCATTCGTCGTGGACGCTGATCCTTTTCTCCGCTTCGGTGAGCCGAACACCATCACTGTCGAAGCCCGCGTCCACAAGGACAGCCGTTGGTACACCGGCGGCGGCATCTACCGTCCGGTCCACCTCATTGTGGCTGACCCCGTGCACATAGCGCTCGACGGCACGGTTGTCACCAGTACCGACATCGATGATGAGCGGGCGATCGTGGAGATCGCCACGCGCATCGAGAACAAGACCCGTCATACGGCCACCCGGCGGCTGAACTGGGTCGTGGTCGACGAGGATGGTGCCGAGTCGGCTTCCGGCACGTCGCCGGTGACGGTGCTTCCCGGCGGCAGTTCCGTCGCGCGGGTGCGCCTGCCTCTGTGGAACCCCCGTCTGTGGGGTCCGGATGCCCCGCACCTCTACCGCGTCCAATCCGTGCTGACCGAACTCGACGGCGGCGCTGAATCCGATGCGGACGAGACCCGCTTCGGAATCCGCCGTCTGCAACTGGACACGAAACACGGTTTGCGAATCAATGGCGTCACCCTGGACCTGCGCGGTGCCTGCATCCACCATGACAATGGCCCGCTGGGCGCGGTTTCGGTCGCGGATGCGGAGGAACGCCGCGTGCGGCTGCTCAAAGCCGCCGGGTTCAACGCGATCCGCAGCGCCCACAACCCGGCCAGCCGTGCGTTGCTTGATGCATGCGACCTGCACGGTGTGATCGTGATGGATGAACTGACCGACGTCTGGACCAAGTCGAAGACGTCCTTCGATGCGTCCATCGGCTTCGATGAGCGCTGGCAGCGCGACATTGCGGCTCTCGTGGCAAAGGACATCAACCACCCCAGTGTGGTGCTGTACTCAATCGGAAACGAGATTCTTGAACTGGCTACGCCGCACGGGGCCACCTGGAGCCGGCGTCTTGCCGAGGAGTTCCGTGCGCTTGATCCCACTCGGTTCATCACCAACGGCATCAACGGGATCATCGCGAATCTGGACCGGATAGGCGAGGCGATGGCTGATGCTGAAGCCTCCGATCCCAACACAATGATGGCGAACATGGGCGAGAAAATGGCACTTGCGAACGCCTCGTCGTTGGTGACCGACTCGACCGAAGAGTCCGCCGCGGTGCTCGACGTCGTCGGTTTCAACTATGCCGACTCCCGCTATGCCCTTGACGCGGAGCTTTTCCCCAATCGCGTGATCGTCGGATCCGAAACGTTCCCCGACCGGATCGCGTCGCTGTGGGCCGACGTGCGTCGGTTCCCACACGTGATCGGCGACTTCACCTGGACGGGCTGGGATTACATTGGTGAGGCAGGCATTGGCCGGGTGGACTACACCGACGGTGAGGACTACGAGCCAACCGGGACGGCCGGCCCCTATCCGTACCTGCTGGGC
The DNA here is from genome assembly GCF_048957775.1 of Pseudarthrobacter sp. CC4. Lineage (NCBI taxonomy): Bacteria > Bacillati > Actinomycetota > Actinomycetes > Micrococcales > Micrococcaceae > Pseudarthrobacter > Pseudarthrobacter sp. CC4. Next base: position 37,874 of record NZ_JARCCZ010000031.1, read on the forward strand.
GCATGTGGTGACATCGACATCACCGGCCACCGTCTTCCGGCGTCGTACTATCGCGAAATTGCCTATGGACTGCGGACGGATCCGGCGATCGCGGTGCATCGTCCGCAGCATCACGGCAGACCCACAATAAAAACGCCGTGGTCCTGGGACGATGTTGTCTCCAGTTGGACATGGGGCGTACCAGCGGGGTCTCCGGTGATCGTTGACGTATACGCCGACGCTGACGAAGTCGAACTGTGCCTCGACGGGACCGTACTCGCCCGATGTGCCATCGGAACCCAACTGCCGTTGATTGCGCGGTTCGAGACGGAATACCATCCCGGGGCGCTCACCGCCGTCACTTACACAGACGGCGCAGAGGTCTCCAGAACCAGCCTGCACACCGCCGGCCGGCCGGCACTTGTAGCTCGTGCCGAGTGCGGAGAGATTGCCAGCAACGGGGTGCTCGGATACGTCGTGATCACGATTCAGGATGCCGGGGGAACAGTACTCTGCGACTCGGACCGGCTCGTGACCGTCGAAGTCTCTGGGGGTGAACTCGCTGGGATTGGCTCGGGACGGGTGCGCACTGAGGAGTCTTTCGCGGGCCATTCATGCACGACGTACGACGGCCGGTTGCTGGCCATTGTGCGCCGGACCGGTCCGGGCGAGATTCGCTTGACGGCGTCCGCGACCGGCTTCGACCCGGCTGTTGCGGTGATTACCGCCTTGTAGCAGTTGTCTGACATTGCGGCATAGTGGCTAGCAGATGGCATGGATTCGGAGAACCTTCGCATGCTTGCCGGCGCCGACAACGAGGATCCCAACGACATCCGCGACTTATGGACAGCAACCCTAAAAGACCTCGAACTCCAGCCCATACCACTTGAAGATCGATGGCCACTGATCTGGGCATACGAACTAGCCACCTGGAAAGCTGGCGAGCGAACCAAGGGGCAAGTCCTCCGAGACGCCGTTAAATACCTTCGAGAAGTCGAATATGAAGACAGGGACGCCGAGGAAGCCTGGCACCTTTGGTATCTGTGGGACGAGCTCGGCAGCACCTACGACCCGGCTAGGACCGACGCTGAGATTTGGGCCGATGTGGACAGCTACCTCAAAAGCTTCGATTGACCTATTGCTCAACCGCCGTGACTCAAAACCCTAGGGATATGAGGCGGGAGGTTACGAGACACACGTGGGGTTGCTGTCCCGTAGGGGGATCCTTTATCGGGCGGGTTGGAAGGGCCAATGCTCTGGATAAGTGTGAGGAACTGCAACTACTTGCACTGCGTCCTCGTACACAAGGCGGCCGGGACTACGGGTGCGAAGTGCCATCCAGGGGACACCGTACCGGTCAAGGAGATGCAGGTATTCAGTTGTCATTTCCAAAAGTTGCGAGGCCTCGGCTTTGAACCAGGAGCGGGCGCCGGGGTTCAGCTCCGAGTCGTAGCAATCCGCCGCCAGTGTCGTGGGATCCGTGTAGCTCTCGGTCGCAATGGCGTTGGAAACCTCAAGCCATTGCCGGTCTGTTTCGCTGAGAAGCCCTTCATTTCGGAGGCCGTTGGCCATCGCGAAAACGCCCGGGAAACGTCCCCTCCGGTTTGGGACTGCACTTTGGTATCGAATGAACTCTCCCATTCAATGAGCGTACGCAGTGGACGGCATTCCATTGCGCAAGCCCGTCCCAATCGAGGATCCTCTACCGGGCTGTTCAAGACCTCGCCCTGCTCGCGCCCATGTGGAATAGTTCCGTCGTAACCGGGGGGTAAAAGGATGATGCGTGTACGTTTGCAAGACATTGCATTTGCGGCTCTTTTGTCGGTAATCCCGCTTACGGGCTGCGCGCCCCTGGACCAGCCATCGCGCGGGAATGTAAACACCTTCAGCTCCATTGATGAGGCCTACACTGCTGTAGATGGCATCTTGGGCTGTGAATCTGATCCTGCTGGTGAGCCAGTTGTTCTTATGGGTGATGGCGTCCCGCTGACGTCAGCACAGAAACTGTGCTTCGAGACTGTTCAGTTGGACCTCTACCCGGACCAGAATGCCCTTCAGGAAAGCTACCAGCTCTTGTCTGACTCACATCAGGGCAAGATTCATCTCGTGCAGGGCATCAATTGGATGGTTGTAGATTTCAGCCAAATGGCAACGGGCCAACCCTCGACGCGGAACATCGAACGCTTGGCGAACGAACTGAACGGCGAATACGCCGTCGTTGGCTCTCGCTGATCAGAATCCGAATTGCTCCCAAGCGGCGCTCGGGTTCGAAACGCCGTGAGAACTGGCAGAGTTCCATACGTCCGATGAAGGCCCCTTACGGACAATGGAGCCTGTCTCCATATCCGACTCGGAGTGTTCTCGAAGCCTCTGCACTTCGAAGTCCTGGGGTTTTGAGGCAGAAGGGTTCCGAGACACCCCCGATCTATGCCCAGTTCTGGTCATGCGCGGGGATTTCGACAAGGCTACGGCGGGAACGCCCGGCTGAGTTCGCGTCGACGGTCTCCACTTGCTCTAGACGCCGATTTCCTTACCCACGCGTCGAGTGGTGGCTAGCTTTGCAGTCCACCGATCTGGCCAGCCAGCCGCGACCCACTCGGCTTGGGGCTGGTGTCCCAGCCCGCCGAGATAGACAACCTCGTCTATGGCTGTCCTTTGTCGGGCGGTAACCGCCGAAACCAGATCAAGCGGTCCGTCCCAACCGTATCCACCAAGAAACGCCGTGATCCTGGCTCCACGGTCCAAGGTTTCATCGAATCCGCGGGTTCGGAGCTCTGTTGGGTCGTCCTCGAAGGGTGCGAACCATTCGAGAGCATATGCGACATCGCTCAGTCGGTGGCCGGGGCGGGCGACGTCCCAATCGAACAGGCCGACGGCAACACCGTCGCGCCAGGCAAAGTTCGCAGGCTGCGGGTCGCCATGACAAATTACGTCGCCGGGCGAGAAGGGCACCGCCCACTTCGCATCTGCGGGAGGCTCCCAACCTGCTGTTGCATCGTGGACCCTGCGCAGCAGCCGACCCGCAGAACGAACCGATTCGTTGCTGAGTTGCTGGCCCCACGCACCCAAGCCGGCCTCACCGGGGATGAGTGTCACGTACTCCAGGCCGCCGCGGACGCTAATCGGTTTGGGAACGGGCAACCCCGAATCGTTCAAATGCTTGAGCAGGGCATGCACCGTCGGTGTCCATGGTTTCGCTGGCCGCTCAACTACATCCTGGTTGATTCGGATCGCGCGCTTTTGTCCCATCCGAATAAGGTTAGCCGCGAATAATACGCGGACAGGGTCCAGAACAACAAAAATCAGCGCGCCCTTTCCCCCGAGGGCGCCAAAGCAGCCTCATTACCCTGGGGTATTGGAGACGATCAGTGAAACGGCCCGGCTGAGCCACTTCAACGGCCGCCCGGTGAAGGATCCCCGAACGGGATGGAGTTGTTTCGCAGACTGCCGGTCGTGCAAGAATCGCCGTATGGATCAGGATGAGCGGCACAGGGAAGAATTGATGATCCTCGAGGCTCTGATGCAGGCGATGGATCGGCGCGACGAGGTCTTCCAGGTGATTGAGGATTCAGAGGACGTGGACGAAGCAATCCGTCGCGTGGGTCAGCTGTTGGGCGTGGGAACGGTGGAAGGCCGGGCAGTCCTGGATTTGCAGGCCAGAAGATTCACTCGAGGCCAGCGCCAGCGCAGCGCTTTTCGTGCAGAAGAACTCAGGGCGATGTTGCCCGACAGGCGCTGAGCTGGCCGCGCGCGATCAGCCTATGGTTGATCGTCCTGGCATCGCTCCCCAGCTTTCAGCGCGGCCATGAAAGGCGTCATGAACTCCACCGGAGACAGGCGCCCGTAAGCCGATCGGGCTATCGGGACGGGTTGCCGGCGGGCCTCTTTCAGAGGTCACCCGCTGAACCTCTCCTACACCTGTGACGAGATTTTTCTTCTATCGGTTGGCCATCGTTCGTGCCTATTGCACCGGGATATTGCCGAGCCCTCCGAAGAAACGAGCACGATGAATCCAAGAATGATGACAACGGCAATCAGGATAACCGATAGCTGAATCCTGCTCATCGGGATCTTTTCCGTTTATCCGTGCGGGGGCGGGGAACCAGCCAGCACTGCGGCTCAGATGCGTCGTTGCCGTCTACGCTCCTCGGATCGTCAGGACCGCACCCCAAATGACGAAGAGCAACCCAAACAAAGTTATAACCAGGGAGATTTTGCGCCTCGTGTCAAATGGTTCCCCCTTTGCCCGAGGCTTTCTCGCACCATATGTTGCAGCACCAACACCGATTACGACACCAATGATGACCAGGACGAGGTTCATGGTTCAAACCCTCCCACAGATGCGCCTATTAACAGGCTGGTCAGCAGTAACTATTTGAAGAAGGTCTTGCGGGTCGGTTTCGAAGTCGCGTCCCGTTAGCCGGTCCCCTTTCGGGGCAACCTGGTGCTGACGTGCGTGTCGTTTTCAGAAGTCGACTGCACAGGAACCCGCGGAATTCCGGGGTAGTGCAGGCGAGTATGGACATTGAAATGTCAGGAGTGCCCTGCACGGAAGTGCATTCTGCTCAATAGTCCTCTGCACCAGCAGTCATTTTTCAGAAGTCGTCCGCACCAACCTGCAGGAACTACTTCTTTGGTGCCTCGGTCGCGCCTGTTGCCGGGACCCATCGGTAGAGGGTGGGCACGGAGACCCCTAGGGTGTCGGCAACCTCCCGGGGCGGGGTGCCCTGGTTGAGGAGCTTTCGAGCTGAGCGGATCTTGGCATCCGTCATGATGCGTTTGCGGCCGCCGACCCGTCCTTGTTCGCGAGCGGCCTGCAGGCCGGCCTGGGTACGTTCGATCATGAGCTCCCGTTCCATCTGGGCCAAGGAGGCCATGACATTGAAAAAGAAGCGTCCGGACGCTGTGGTGGTGTCGATCGCCTCGGTGAGGCTAACGAATCCTACGCCGCAGTCGTTCAGTCCGCCGGCGAAATCCAGAAGGTCTTTTACGCTCCGGCCCAGGCGGTCCAGCTTCCACACCACCAAGGCGTCACCTTTGCGCAGGTTGTCCAGCGCTTGGTCGAGGCCGGGGCGTTGGGACTTAGTGCCGCTGATCGTGTCTTTGTAGATCTTGTCGCATCCGGCCTTCTGTAAGGCGTCGCGCTGCAGGTCCAGGTTCTGGTCCCGGGTGGACACCCGGGCGTAGCCGATGCGGTGCGTGGTCATGGCGGGTGTTCTCTTCTCGAAACTCGGTTCGGGGTGTTAGTTCGACTGTACAGATTCGAGAACTATTTGTGAGAACCAGGGCGCGGGCTGCCGCTTTTCTTTGTCGAGCCAATTTTCCGCGGCAGGGCATCGTGTGACTTCGGTGAGCGACCGACCCCCGGTGTGACTTTCGGCGATAAATGGCGGTCTTTTTGCGGTGCTATTTGTCACCTGGGTGGCGTTGGTGTCCCTCGTTGGATGGCGCGGTAGACCGTGGAGCGAGCGATGCCGAATAGTTCGGCAATCTCGGTGGTGGTGTGCACCCCGCCTTGGTGGAGGCTAACGAGGTGAGCCTCTTGGGCTTTCGAGAGCTTTGGTTGCTTCCCTCGCAGCCGGCCCTTGGCTTTTGCCACTGCCATTCCTTCCCGCGTTCTGGCGCGAATGAGGTCGGCTTCGAACTCGGCAACCATGCCTAGGACATTGAAAAGCAGCTTCCCTACTGGATCGTGAGGGTCGTAGACGCTGCCGCCAAGGTTGAGGGCGACCCCTTTGCGGGTGAGCTCGTCCGCGATGTCCCTGGCATCGGGCAGCGACCGAGCGAGGCGATCAAGCTTGGTCACCACAAGGGTGTCACCACGACGGCATGCGGCCAGGGCCTTGCCAAGGCCTGGCCGTTCGCGTTGGGTGCCGGTGAATCCATGATCGACGTAGATAGCGTCGGGATCCACGCCGGCGGCCGCGAGAGCGTCGCGCTGGGCGGTCAGATCTTGAGTGTTGGTGGAGACACGGGCGTAGCCGATAAGCATGACGACGAGTGTAGCGTTTAGGGCCCCATCACCGGGCAGTTTTGCGGGCGGGTCTTACGGGAATCCGGGAAGCCCGGAACGCCGTGAATTTTGACGCACGCTAAGTGGGACTGAACCGCGGCCGGTGGAGGACCGGCTTACGGGCGACCGTCATGGGCGCCATCGCGACGACAAGCGAAATCACCCGGGGGTGGTCAGAGCTGGGTTGCATCTCTTAGTGCGTCGCATACAACGCACAGGAGATATTGCCCTAGTCGTTGGTAGCAGGCTTGGACGGCCCTGATGTTTCGCGGGAACCACGCCGTCCGATAGCCAGTCGTGCCCGATGGTGTTGTCAGTCGGCTTTCTCGGACTGTCGACCGAACCATGGTTCCCCATCGAATTCATCATCCATGAAACCCTTGGCATCCATGTTGATGAGCGTCGGCTCGTGGAGCTCGGAGGGCACAAACTTTTCGTCGTCAGGATGGCAGTAGATGTACTCCCGAGCACTCTCAGCCGTGTGCTCGTTGAAGAGGCGCTCCATAGCCGTGGTTCCGGCCTCGACGCGGTCAAAGCTGCCACTCATGACTCGTGTTCTGATCTCTTGAATCATCGGATCGGAGGGATCGAGGCGCTCAATGATAACCATCGGATCACTCATGAGCAGGCCGAGCTTGCGCGTGAGAGGTACTGTGATGCCCCAGGCAGTTGCAAACCCAACGCCCGAATAGAAGTCGTCATCTTTCGGATTCCTGATTAGGCTGACCGGCGAATCGCACGTGATGAGGGAACGCTTCTCGAACCGAACGAGAGACCAGGGTCGCGTCGCAAGATACTTTGCGAGATGATCTGCTGTGTCGATCATGTGCGAGATGTGGGCTGCGACGGAGATTGTGATGGGTGGTCCGCCGGGCTGAGTGGCCTCGTCCCAGATGCGCTGTTCTTGATCTGCAGTCGCGTCGAAGCCTAGGTTCTCCTTGATCCACCGCCTTACGTTTCTCCGGCCACCGGCGCCCACCTCAACTCGAACCATCTTCGCCTGCAGCCGCTCGATTGTCTTTCGGGTGTCAGGCCCGCGCACCGCTTGCAGCGCCAGGTAGAAAGACACCGTGCTGCGATTCTCCTCAGACAGAGGGAACTCGCCGCCTTCCATGCGTCTGATGATCCCGATTACGTCCCCTTCAACGCGACTCAAGATCTTTTCGAAGCCGTCCGGCTCCTCTACGCCTGGGATCGTGTGGAAGTGCGTTCGCGCCGCAACGTTTTTCACCGATGTGGTGAATGACGAGCGAGTCCGTTCGAGCGGGACAGCCGTGATGCGTTCCTTGACGGTCGCAAATCCACGTAGATATCCCTGCGGCACGTAGTGGTGAAGCTTCGCAGTGTTCCCATTTCCCATAATTAGATAGTCGCAGGCTCTACCGAGCGGCCGCGCTTACCGACCCGCCGGCGCGACAGCGGACGTTGCGTTCTAGTGGAGCTCCGAGTCCCGAATATCAGCGGTCCTTCGCTCATCAGCACGGACGATACCGTCACGAACCGCCGCTCTAATCACTAGATAGAGGACATAGAAAAAGACGGCGGCAACCACCGCCGAGAGGACAACGAAGTTCAGCGGACCAGCATCCATAACTCCCCCAAGGATGTTCACGTTCGTTCAAACCAGACTGAGCTTAGCGTCAAGTGGGCAACAGTAGGGTCAAAGCAACCAGGTTAGTGTCCGGTGAAGGATCGTGTGGCGGCCGCTGGTCAGCGATCCGTTGGCTCGGCGGATGTCGGCGCTGTAGTTGAAGAGCCGTAGGTCAGCGGAGACGGATGTGTTTAAGGCGGGCTGTTGGGGCCGGGCTGGAGGCGGGCGGGCATGGGTAGTGGACTGCGTTTGCAAGCCGCTCCTTGAAGGTCTTCGCGCCTGAAGCGTAACCTGCACGCAAGAAGCGGAGATTGCACGATTGGCCTAGGAGCGCGGCATGAATGTGCTGAGCCAGATACTCGCCGGATCCACCGGCCTGGCGCTGATAAGCGTTGGCATCCTGGAGATCTTCTTCCATGGCGATCAACGGTTCCACCGGATCTTCTTGATTAGGCCGGAAGACGTGCGCGCAGTGCGGATGTGGGCGATGAATGTTGGCGCCTACAACATCACCTTCGGCTTGGGCATCGCAGTGGGCCTGTGGCTGGTGAACTTCTCAGGCAATCCCGCCAGCGGGTCGGCCATAGTTATCTTCTGCTGCTCGTGCCACGTCTTCCTTGGTTTCTGGCTGTGGGTCACAGAGAAGCGCCTTTTGGTCAGCGCAATCGGCCAGGCGCTCTTCCCGGCGCTGGCAATCGTCTTCTACGTTCTCTTTCACTAGGGGGTGGTGGTTGGCGAATGCTAGTGGCGGCGTTTTTGGTTGCTACGCGTCACAGCAGCGCCCGTAGGGGGATCGGCTCACGGACAGGCAGTCGCTTCCGTGCACCATGAGAACATCATTGAGTGACCGACAGCACTTCACTTGAACTACCGCGGCTCTACGAGTCCCTGACGTGGCTTACCCCGCTCTCCGAGGAACGCGCTGCACACCTTGTGGCGTTCCTGTCCGACCCGGCGCCGGCTGAGGTTTTGGACATGGGGTGCGGATGGGGTGAACTACTGCTTCGGGTTTTGACGTCGGCCCCGCAGGCGCGGGGACGCGGAGTGGACAGTGCTGCCGCGTCGATCGACCGGGCGAGGCAACAGGCATTGACTCGTGGGCTGCTCGACAGAGTGACGTTTGATTCGGTGCCTGGGCTGGAAGCCCAGGAACGCCCCGCAGACGCTGTCATCTGCATCGGCGCGAGCCAGATCTGGGGGCCGCCGTTAGAGGACGCGCAACCGCTCGACTACGCCGCAGCTCTGCGCGCCCTTCGGGCTCTGGTGCTTCCCGGCGGCAGACTCGTCTACGGCGAGGCGATCTGGTCAGCAGCACCTCATCCGGCTGCCACCGCCCCTCTAGCTGGTCGTGACGACGAGTACCTAACAGAAGATGCGTTACGCGAGCAGATCCGCGCCGCTGGTTTCGAGGTAGTAGAAGCCGACCAGGCAACTATTCAGGAGTGGGACGTCTTCGAGGCCGGGTATCGCGCCAGGTTTACCCGCTGGCTGGAAGCACATGATGCCGACCATCCTTCCGCAGAGCAGATGCGTCAGCAAAACGAGGAACAGCGCGCTGCATATGAAGACGGCTACCGAGGCGTACTCGGGATGGCGTATTTCTGCCTAAGAGGGTAAGAGTCCACAGCGGGACACCGTCATGGACGCAGCTATGCTGGCGTTCCATCAGGGACTTCCTTACAGGCGTGCAGATCGATGGACTAGGCGGCGAAGGCCCGAACTGGAATTATGCCCGTATGGCTAAATTCCAACGGTTCCAGTCAGACTATGTGGGGCGCACGGGAGCCTTTGTAGGCATATTCGTAGCGGTGGATCATCTACGCCGCACCGGACGACTTAGTGAGAACGAAATCACGCTCTACGCCACAGCCCGCCTTCAGCCTCTTCTAGAGATACTTGATGCCAAGAGCGTCTTTTGGGAGTGCGAAACTTCAGCTGATCCAGGTGAGATCGTTTATGAAGATCAATGGCAGGTGGGCGTCATTCCCTCGTCGCGATTGGCGATGACTCCGCTGCCCTACCCCGGGAAGCCCGGACCCAACGATTGGTTCGAGGTTCGCGAACGCTACCTGCCGGGCTACCGGACGCGGCCATGACAAGAGCGCCCGGTTAGGGATCCATTACCGGGCACCTGAGTCGAGGAAACCCCAAGAATTGCCCGGCCATCCACACTCCGCTTTGTTTTCCCTGTCAGTAAGCGCAAGCTCCAGCTATTCTCGGCATCACGGTCACTTGGCGGATTAGCGGTGGAAAGCGGGCAAAATGAGACCTTGGATTCACCCACAGGAGAGGCGTTCCAGGATCTACTGGTCGCTTCAAATTCTCGTCTGTGTGGCAGCGATGATCGTGATACCTGTTCTTCTGCTGCGACAGCCGACGGCCGATCATGTTGTGCTAGCCATGGCGACTCTACTTATCGGGGCCTTGTTGTTGCTTCTTTGCATAAGGGAGCTCCGAAAGCTCCGAGATGAATACCGATATGCGGACCCAGAGGAGAAGGATGCTCCTACTGGCTCCGTGGACGGGTAACTGAACGGGAAGATGAATGCGCTGCGGTGGGAGCTCGGTAGCGAGTGGGACTTTCTCGATACCTGGTCCGCGGTCCGTAAGCCGGTGGCCAAACGGACGTCCTAAGCGTCCGGTTGAGGTTCCTCATACGCGATGTAGAAGCATGCCGGCGGCCACCTTGCCGGAAGCCCCGACGGGTGGTTCAGTTCTTTCATGCCACGATCTGCGGAGAAACCAGAGAGGGCCGATCCTCCCGCGTCTAAGGAGGCGGCCAGACGGAAAATCACCCGCATTACTTACTGGTCGTTGCCGTTCATGATCATCTTCGGAGTCCTGAACTTCTTCCCGGACATACCGCTGCCCTGGGTGATTGCAAAGGTCGCTGTCGAGATCGTCTTCGTTATTGTTCTCGGTGTCGCCGTCATCAGGTTCTCGCTCTGGCAGCGTGATGAGTACTGGCGCGAGCGGGGCCGGGATCCCAAGCATCCGGAGCGCTTTCCAGGACACCTTCCGCCCGACAGGACCCCGGGTTAAAGGAAGCTACACGGTAGGCACCTCCTCAGGGTCTCTGGCCGGGTCCCAACTGCCGGTCTTCGCCTCCCAGTGGAAAATCGGAGTGCCCGGTGGAGGATCGCCTTACGGACTGCCCCTCCACAAACTGTCCCGTAGAGGCTTCGGAATGGGTCCTCGGCCCTCACGATTCGCAGCGCTAGGATAACCGCATGGGCGTTGCCAGGGATTCCGCCGAACCCCTTCAAAAGCTTCCACAGGGAATGCCGCGAAGGTACGCCGCCTACAAGGCAGTCATTCCGGGCAGCGCAGGACCGCTGCCAACCAACGTCGGCGGATACGACGAACTCCTGGATTACTTTCAAGAGCGAGGCCAGGCATTGCCCCGCCAGGCAGACAGCCTCACCGCTCTTGACCAGGCATTTGCCGAAGGCTTGCCGGCCGAGCTGGTCCGCCCGATCGGGATGTTCTACGGAGACCTCCTTACCCATACTGTCCCCGGCGCCCACTGGGAAGTGGTTCAGGAGCGATACCCTCTGGTTCGTGTCACCAGAAACGTCGCTATCGACGTCGTTCACATTGCCCTGGGACGCTTGGCTACCCCGAATCCCACTCTCGAAGAAAACTACGCCCACGTCCTCGATCTCGTAAGGAGAGACGGATAGAAGGGCCGCCTCGGGGCACCGAGGGTGACAAGTAGCGCTGCGAAAAAGCGGCCACTTACCGCTGCGATTCACATCTCAGCCGGCCGCTAACCCCTCCTCAGGTCCGTAACGGTGTCTTGAAAAGCTTTTGTTTTCTGAGACAGAGGAAGCACGAGCTATGGGTCCTGGTATGGGTTTTCAAGAGTCGACCCATCCGTTTGTGCTGTCGTGTCGAATGAGAGGTAGGCCTAGTTGCCACTGGCTACGTCTGCGGTTGACAGGGCCTCGGCAGGAGCCGTTAGCGTTGTTGGTGGCCGCATGAAGCGCAAGCAGAACGGAGGTGGGAATGGGACGCGAAGCTGCTATCCCTTTCTCTGCTCTGCGCCTGCTTCTGCTCGGAGGCCTATTAGCGGTTTTCTGGCTTGCTCTTGGTGCCGGCGAGGCCCGGGCGGCCAATTCCGACACGGCTGGCAGTGACCGGGGATCCGGGCTTGGCTCATCTCTTTCCCTCCCTTCACCGCCTGTACTCTCTACGGTGGTTCCCTCGGTTGCAGCTGCCGCCGTTCCGGAGCCTGCACAGGAAACAGCCGGCCCAACGGCCCCTGTTCCAGGAGCGGTAAGCGCTCCGGCAACCCAAACCGTCGCCTCCATCACGGCTCCCGCATCTCCCAACGTGAACGCGGTGGCAGCCCCCATCACTTCGTTAGTGAATGAAGTCTCAGCCCCCGTCACCTCCGTTGTGAACGCGGTGGCAGCCCCTGTGGCTCCCGTTGTTAGCGCGGTGGCAGCCCCTGTCACTTCCGTTGTCAGTGCGGTGGCAGCTCCCGTGACTCCTGTCTTGGACGCGGTAGCGGTCCCGGTAGGCGGCGTCGTTGGTTCTGTTATCCCCGTTGTTGACGCTGTAACTGCCCCCGTGGTTTCTGCTGTGGATGTGTCCGGTCCTGGACTGACGGGCCCGGCGCAGGATGGTCTTACTAACCCGGTCCTGACGCAGCCAGCAGGAAGTAACAACGGTCCCTCCGCCGGGACTGCACCGGCTTCGGATCCCGTTGGTGCGGCATCGGATTCATCGACTGCCGTTAACGGTGTTAGTTCTAAGACCGCCGAATTGGCGACGGTTGGAACGCCTAATGCCGTGCGGCTTCCCGGCACACCAGTTCGTTCTCCTCATAGCCTTCAGCAACTGCAAACTTCTGACCCGTTCCAGTTCCCTGTGCCGGATAACCGGGCCAACCTGCCGGTTCCTCTGACGTCAGGGGCCGGAGGTGCTTCGCAAAGCAACGGGAACGGTTCTGCCGGTTTCGGGCAACACGTGGCTGATCTTTCCTACCGCTTCATTCTCCCCACCGGATCCCGGGGGGACGGCTCACCGTTCAGCTTTGCGCTGGCCGGGGCGCCGGACCAGGATCCAGGGTACTCACCCGACTGATGACGCCCGCTGCCACGCCACCACAGGCGCGGCACACGCAGGCATACCCGGTCATGTTGACCGAGGGAAAAGAATCATCATTCAATGTGAGGAAAACCAGACATGAAGTCATTTCTACGCACCAGCCTTTGCTCTGCCGCCTTTGCCGGCAGCCTCCTCGTCCTGGGAGCCGGAGCAGCATCAGCAGACACCGGAAACACCACCAACCTGAACCTGGGCGCCGGCCTGAGCGCTTCCACCGCTGTCCAGTCCGAGAGCACCACCACCGGTACTGACAACGGTTCCTTCGGCACCGACCTGGGCCTTGGCCTGGGCGCGGACCTGAACGCAGCAACGGCTGTCCAGTCCGAGAGCACCACCACCGGTACTGACAACGGTTCCTTCGGCACCGACCTGGGCCTTGGCCTGGGCGC
>NZ_JARCCZ010000032.1:0-602 GCF_048957775.1 Pseudarthrobacter sp. CC4
GGACCTGAACGCAGCAACGGCTGTCCAGAGCAGCTTTGAAGGACAGTAATACCTAGCAAAGCTCAGCCGAACTGAGGTACGGCTCACTGAGCGATCGATGGCACCGGGGGTTTCCACGAACCCCCGGTGCCATCATGTGCTTGCTCTGCGTCATGGGTCCGCATGCAGTATTCAGGCTGCAGCTAAGCGTTCACGCCCTCAAAGGTGGTGGGCGAAAGTAATCATCGAACCAGCTCGACCGGGCAGCTGAAACTTTCCAACGAGATGTTCAATCGTCGTCGGCAGGGCCGAGCACCTGACGCAGGGCTCGGAAACCGTGCCCCTGGGGACGCATACTCTTTACGTGTTCGCCCTGTAATGGTTGTTCCGATGAATGGAACCAAGCCCTCATCCAGTTCCTGTCCAAATAAACACGCTTCCAACACAGACGCCCCCCTGGGTCTTCCGCTCGATGCTCGGCAAGACAGACACCCGCTCCCCTCCTAGGCATATCGTCCGTCCGGATAAAGGATCCCCTTGCGGGCTTGTAAGCGGCCATGAAAAACTGCCCATAGGCGGCCACGTAATTGCCCACTGACGGCCAGTAGAACTGCCCAGCGGTG
>NZ_JARCCZ010000033.1:0-42686 GCF_048957775.1 Pseudarthrobacter sp. CC4
CGCCCTGGCAACCGCCGTCGAGGAATACATCCACTGGTACAACACCAAAAGAATCTCAACAAAGCTCAAGGGCCTGAGCCCGGTCCAATACCGTGCCCAGGCCCTCGCAGCTTAGGATCCTATTTGGCCAGTCCAACTTCCGGGGACCAGTTCAGAGGTGAAAGAGCGTTCGGGAAAAAGCCGCAGTAAGTGATCGAGCGTTTGGCGGCCAGCCGCACCTTCCTGCCCAGTTGCTTCGGGGAGACACCCTCCGAAAGCGGGACACGCCGTCGTTCGCGGCGCGTTGCACGGGGGCGGGGAGGGCGCCCGGGCAGGAACGCACGACGACGGCGCGCGGCTGCCGCGTCAGCCGGGCGGAGCGGTGACGTTTCACGCAGGGCCGCCGACTTGGTATTCTCTGAGAGGTCATGCAGCGGCCTCTCAGTGTTTCCCGGGGGTCCCGTCTGTGACCGCGCCGCCGTCCGCATGGCCACGACTGCCCTCCACCCCCCGCCAATAGGCACCTCGCCATCGTGCGCAGGTACGCCGGCGCCATGGGATCCACTGTGCAGAAAACATCGTTTTCGCGCCCCTGCAGGGACCCGCGGACCGGCGGGGATATGGCCTCGGAATCCTATTGGGGGTTGGGCCATATCCTTCGCCCCGCCGTACGAGTTTGGCATTTGATTTGAATAAACCCCGGACCTATGCTTTTTCCAGGCGCCCCGATGTATCCCCCAATAACATCGGGGCGCTTCCATGTCCGCAGGAATACCGGTTTCAGCTGGCTCATTCGCCGAGCTGCAGCGTGGACTGTAACGCCCCCGTAACGCGGCGGATGATCATATGTCTCGCGTCTTTGCATTCGTTCCTGGGGTGCCTCATGTGAAGGGGATCAGTGTTATGCCGTGGCTGATCGATCTCACAGGGCAGCAATTGTGGGCCCGGGAGGCGATCGCCGCGCTCAGCGCAGGAGGTGTGGCCCTGGCGGAATCCGATGCCGCGGGCGGCGGCTCAAGCGCCGGCATCATCTTTTCCGCATCGGATTCCCAGGACCTGAGGGCTGCACTCGGGGCAGCCGAGTATGGCCGGAGCCGGGTGATGGTCATCGGGCCTCCAGGCGGCAAGCTGAAGCCCTGGCCCGTGCTGGACGCCGGCGCAGCGGAATGCATTGCGTGGCAGGGGCAGGTACCGGCGGTATCGGCGTGGATGCAGCGGATCCAGGATGTTGAAGCGGTCCTCGATTCGGTTGCGGTCCGGGAAAAACTGACCGGCAACAGTCCCGCCTTCAGGTCCGCGCTCCGGGACCTCGTGGTGGCGGCGCGGTTCGGGCACGGCCCCATCCTGATACAGGGCGAAACGGGGACCGGCAAGGAGCTGGCGGCCAGGGTGGCCCATGCCGTCAGCCACCAGCGCGGCAACCTGGTGACCGTGGACTGCACCACCATTGTGCCCACCCTGATGGGGAGCGAGCTTTTCGGCCACGAGCGCGGGGCATTCACAGGTGCCGTGAGTGTCCGGACCGGAGCGTGCTCAGGGGCGGACCAGGGGTCCCTGTTCCTGGACGAGGTGGGGGAACTGCCGCTTGACCTGCAGCCCGAACTGCTCCGCGTGGTCCAGGAGGGCACCTATAAACGCGTCGGCGGCGACAAGTGGCTGCACAGCAAATTCAGGCTCATCTGTGCCACCAACCGGGACCTCAAGGGTGAGGTGGCGGCCGGCAGCTTCCGCGCCGACCTGTACCACCGGATCGCCGCCTCGATGGTCACCATGCCGCCGCTGCGGGAACGGGTGGAGGACATCCTGTCCCTCTTTGCCCGGTTCTGCCGGGAGGTCAGTGGTTCACCTGCGGATCCGGACGTGGACAGCTCGGTCCAGGACGTGCTGCTGCGCAGGGCCTACCCGGGCAACCTCCGCGACCTGCGCCAGCTGGCCTTCCGGATTGCCGCCCGCCACGTGGGTCCGGGCGCCATCACTCCGGGCGACCTGCCCCGGGAGGACCGGCCCGTCTCCACGCATCCCGCCCCGGCCGCGGGAACAGCGGCAGGTGGCGATCCCTTCAGGGCCGCGGTGGCCTCAGCCGTGGACCGCGGCCTGGGCCTGCGCGAAATCAAGGAACGCGCGGCGGAGGCGGCGGTGGAGGTGGCAGTGGAGCGGAGCGGCGGAAATGTGCACTCCGCTGCCGCCATGCTGGGCCTCACCGACCGGGCCATCCAGCAGCGGCAGGCCAGGAAAACCGGCCCGGACGGCGCGTGTCAGACCCCCGAGGACAGCTCGTCCGCCACCTCGCGCCAGTAACCGTCGCCCGTTTCCTCCGCCAGTTCACGGAACAGTTCTTCGAGCTCGCGCCACAGGACGTCCGGGCCTTTCCGTCCCAGCCGCTGGGGCCGTTGCCGGGGGCGCTTGTAGGCCTGGGCGAAGGCGTCCCGCACATACGATTCCACGGTGAGGCCGAACAGATCGGCCTTCTTGGGGTGGGGAAACGGGATCATCTTCGGCAGCTCCACTTTCGGGAGCTCGCGGCGGGACAGGATCAGGCGGTCAAGGCCGGGCAGGGAACTGCCCTTCACCAGTTCGCTGCCGTTCACCTGGTGGGCGAACACGCGCACGTGGGTGGGAGGGCCGGGCTTCGCGGACCAGGGTGAGTACGTGACCAGCCAGATCGAATTCCGTTCCGGCTCGCTTCCCTGCATCCAGGCCTGCCGGGGTGCACCGGCCCGGCTGCGCGCCGCTTTGCTTTGCTTTACGTAGTCGCGTAGCTGGTTCAGCCCCTTCCTGATGGCCGCAGGGTTGTCCGGCTTGATCTCGGCGAGGCCCGCATCGGTGATGGTTTCGGGTCCCTTACCCAACGTGGTCATGGCCATGCTTCAGTCCTCCTGGAATGCGTTGTGACATTACGGCGGGCGCCGGCGGCCTTCCGGGCCGGACCGGTCAGCCGCAGGATGTTGCCGGCCAGGACAAGGTCCCGGTCTTCGGGCATCAGGCCAAGCGCGAAGATCTTGGCGAGCTCCGGGGCCGGATGCAGGTACGGCCCGTCGCTGCCGTAGAGCACCTTGTGGGCGCCGGCGCGGGCAACGGCCTCCTCCAGCAGGTCGAAGTACCGCACCCCGGACGTGTCGGTAAAGACGTTGGGCAGCCGCACCAGCAGGCCGATCAGCCGCTTCTGGGCACGCCAGTCATCGGCGAAGGAGGACAGGTGCGGCACGATCCACGGCACATTGGGGTGCCGCCCGGCCAGGTAGGCCACCCGCTGCACGTCCCCGCCGGGGTCGAACAGGACGGGCAGGCGGTGGCGTTCTGCGGCATCGGCCACTTCGTCCGTGGCCATCGCGTCGGACCAGTGCACCTTGATCCCGCAGGCATGATGTCCGACGGCGGCAGCCACCACGGCGCCCACCCGTCCCCGGTCCCTGGCGGGGTTCACAAACACGTACCAGAGCCACTTGCCGGGATCGCGCCCGGCAAGCTCCGCGACGGCGCGGTTGGCCGCCGCATACGTCCGCACCGGCGCTGCCATCAGCACCGCCCCGGAAATCCCGGCGGCGGCGGCCCGGGCCTGCCACTGGGCGAAGGACGTTTCCGGGTCGGCAGGCCCCAGCGGAACGCCGGCGGTGCCTACGTGCACGTGCGAGTCGATGACCAGGTGCTGCATCACGCCGCCCGCCTGTCCCGGGTGACCTGGGCGAGGCCCCGGACCAGGCGGTCAAGGTCCGCCTGCGAGTGGTCCGCCCGTACCACCGCGGACAAGAGGGCGCCGGGCTGGCAGCGGGGCAGCTGCACCAGGGCCTGCACGCCCCGGGCTGCGAGGCCGTTCCGCCACCGCCGTGCCTGCAGGAGCGAATCCGTGCGGGTTCCCACGATGGGGAACGGCAGCCCCAACGGGGCCAGGCCCAGATCGTTCAAGGCCTGCCGCAGCCACAGCGTGAGCCGGAACAGGCGGGCACGCAGGCGGGGAATGCGGCTGTTGCCGAGGGCGCTGAGGCCCGCGCCGAGATCGGCTGCCGACGGCGGGCTGCTGTGCAGGCGGTTGCCGCCGAGCCGTGCCAGCCTGCTGATGGCCCCGCGCTCCCCGGTGATGACCGTGACCGGGGTCCCGTACGCCTTCGCCAGCGACGCAAGCCACACCACGCCGTCGTGCTTCAACCCGGCCCACCGCAGCGTCCCCGTTCCGTCCCCGAAGCTGCCCTCCGCGGACCGCCGCCCCAGGACGCCGAAACCCAGGGAATCGTCCACGATCACCTGGCCGCCGGTCTGCCCGGCAAGGGACTGCATCGCGGCGAGCGGGGCCGGCCGGCCGCACCCCTGGCACCAGCCGTCGGTCAGCACCCACGTCCTGGTACGGGGTACGACGGCGGGCGGCCGGAAGTGCGGGAAGGTCACCATCCGTACGCCGCGGGACTGGGCGGCCTTGCAGGCCCACTGGGAGAGAGGGTACGCACCTTCATCCACCAGGAGCAGGTCCCCCGGGCGGGGGAGTGCCTGCAGCACGTCCATCAGGCCGTGCAGGGCCGAGCGGGCCACCAGTCCGGACGCGGCCTGCTGCCGTTCGGCGATCTCCGACGCAAGCATTCCGGCTTCCGGCACTTCCCGCAGCGCCGCCGGGACGCCCGTGGTGAACTCTGTCCATGGGCGGAAGCCGGCGCTGGGGTGGTGCTGGCCCAGGAAGAGCGCGGACGTGAAGTCCGCCCCGCCGTCGGCCCTTCCGGATGCTGCGGACATCTCCGCGCCTCAGTACCGGACGAGCTTCTGGGCCAGCCGGCGCTGCAGCAACGTGGACGGCATGGTGGTGTCCACCCGCTCACTGAGGTCCACGCCGGTGACGGCACGGTAGGCGTGGATGTAGCGCTGGACGGACGGCTTCCACACGAGGGCCCAGTTCTCCGCGTCGTCGCCGTCCATGTCGGATTCGTTCCAGCGCCCGTGGCGGACGGACAGCAGGAGTTGCTCGCCGTGGAGAGCCAGGTCGTAAAAGTGCGTGATACTCGCGTCCGACCAGCCCTGGATCGACTTCATGGTGTCCACCCGGTCCATCCACGGTTCGTCGTAGGGGACCATCGTGCGGCCGCCCAGGAACTCGCGCATTTCCGGCTGTGCGAGCATCCACTGCACTTCGACGGTTTCGATGCGGGCCGTGACAGAAAGATCGGCAAACTGGTTGTTGGCCCCGTTCGCCAGGACCAGGTGAAGTTCCCGCAGGCTGCTGAGCAGGGGAAAGGCATCCGCGTCCACCGTCTTGTCGTTGTGCTCCTTGTAGAAGTGATGGCATTCGTTCAGAAGGCTGTGGAACGCCTGCAGGAACTGGGTCCTGCGCTCCACCAGCAGTTCAGCCGGCGGGATGGCGCGACCGATCAGCTGCAGACCGTACTGGTACTCGTACTCGGCAGCGCGGCGCCGCAGGGAGAGGCGGTCCTTTTCCGCTTCCGCGAGCCCCCACAGGAGTCCCCGCAGCGGCAGGAGCGGGCTGACCGCTAGCCGGGAGAGCGGATCCCCGGCCGGTACCGCACGGCGGTTCTGGAAGCGGGCCAGGATCCTGTTCAGGGACTGGAACAACATGCCTTCCTCCAGCCAGTACACGTAAATCAGCTCTGTAAACGGCACGAGCCGCAGGGGGTACTGGCTGCTTTCAGCGAATCCTGGCGGGAACGCTGCCGGCTGGTCGTCCCGCTCCTCGCTCACGTATGAGCCTCTGATCGCCGCCTCCTGGCCTTTCCCGATTTCCCAATCGCGCGGGCCGAACGTGTAGCCGAGGGCTGATTGGGTAACAAACTCCGTTGCCAGGTCGTGAAGTTTTTCGTAGGTCAACGATCCGTAGCCCGGAAAGTCCGTAAGACGCGCTGCATTGTGTCCGGCAAACCGTGTGAACCGCTCAAACCTGATGTTCTTTCCCACGCTCTGGATAAAGGTCCACAAATGCGCGTGCGTGCTGCTGGGTTTCGCGTTGGGTTCGAGGGCCACCTTGAGGATGGGGGCTTCGTCTGGAGGGTCGACCTTTATGACGTCAAGAGCCGTCCACCCCTTCCCTGGGGGTTTGACTTGAACCGTGTAGGTGCCCGGGCCAGGAAACCGTGCTGTAGGCCTGAAGGTAGTACCTGGTTCCATAGTGTGAGTCAGAGTCCCACCCGCTTCGCCGGCAAATGGGATCGGCTTGCCTGCGTCGTCCAGAATACGGAAATCATATTTGCCTGTATCTTTTTCCCAATCTTCGAGCTGGAAGCCGAAGGTTACTTCTTGACGCGCAAACACTGGCGATATCGGTTGTCGGGTGAATTCCATGGCTATCTCCTAATGGTTGGTGCTGTTGTGGTGAAGGTGTGCGGTGAATGTCCCCGGACAGGCGCCGGGGAGCCCAGGACGTCGAGGCTGCCCCGGACTGCCCAGGCGGTCAGCAGCGAGGACAGCCGGGAGCTTTCGTCCGCTGCCGTGATGCGTCCGGCCGCCTTGGCCTGGCCCAGGACGGCGAACACCAGGGCCGGCCGCTGCCGTGCCATGACGCCGAAGTCGTCGCCCCATGCCTGGTGGAGGCGGAGCAATTGCCCGGGCTGGCGCTCGCCGAGGGGGAAGATGGAGCCGAGTTCGCGGCCGTCTGCCAGCGGCACGGGGTGCGTCAGCAGCAGCTCAACGAGGTCCCCGATCCGGGCTTCGCAGTTCCGGATCCAGGCGGCGTGTTCGGCCGGCAGGCCGGCAAGCGGATACATCGCCTTCCAGACCCTGGTGAGTTCCTGCCACTGGGGGTGCGGGTAGAGGGCGTTTCCCATGGCGGCGGAAATCAGCACCCGCAGGTACGGCATGGGGTGCGGGTCGGTGCCGCTGGGGCGGAAAACGAAATAGCGCGGGAGGCTCACCACGGCCAGCAGCCCGATGGTCGAGGTGATGCCCACCGTGGCCACGGACCACAGGTCCGCCACCATCTCGCTGACCCACTGGGAGAACGCCTCCCATGCGCCGCCCGGGTTCCCGGTGGTGTGCCGCTCGATCTCGGCGCGCAGGGAGGGGACCAGTTCCAGCTGCGCCGCGCCCTGGTGCCCCACTTCATGGACCAGTGACGAGGCGATCCCGCTGCCGATCATCCGCTCCCGGGGAAGCCGGATGATGCCCACGGGATTTGGCTTGCCCCCGGGGAGCCGGGTTTTGGCCCGGCGGATCGCAGCACCCGCACCCCTGGCGAGGTAGACCACCAGCCTGGTGTCGCCGTCGTCGGACGTTTCAACCCGCAGCGCATCCTGCGCGAGGATGTCCAGCCCGGAGAGCCACACGCCGGTGGAGTGTTCGCTGCGCTGGGTCACCACTTCGGTGAAGAGATCGAACTGGGCCAGGACCACGTTGAACTGCAGGCGGATGAGGACGAACCGGTGCTGCTGCTCGGCGGCCGTGGCGAACTGTCCCTCGTCGTGCAGCCAGTCCAGGAAGGATGCCAGCTGCCGGCGGAGGTCGTTGCGCCCGGAGTGGAGGAACCGTTCGATCAGCAGCTGGGCGTCCCGGGGCAGGGCAGCGGCGAGGACCATCGTTTCGTGCATGACGAACGGCTTCACCTGGTCCAAGCGGGTCAGCAGGCCGGTTGCTTCGCTCTCGATCAGGCTGGTGCTGAGGGTCTTTGTGTCCATCCGGCTCGCCTCCCTTCTGCCCGTCGCCTGCGCCGTCACACGCCGAGGAGGATGACGCGTCCGTCACGGCGGATCCACCGGCCTTCATCGGCGCCGCCGTTTGAGTTGCCGTTCGAGCCGCCGTTCGACTGGCTGTCCCAGCCTTCGTCCGGGGCGCCCCACACGGCACCTGCATACTGGTCGCCGTAGATCCGGGTTCCGCCGCGGTAACTGCGCCGCGCGGCGCGGCGGGAACGCAGCAGGGACGGTGCGTACCGCCGGGCCGCGCTGGTGGCGGCGGCGCGGGCAGCGGCGGCCGGCGGCACGGACACAGGGGTGCGGGCGGCGTTGCGGTAGGAGGCCCGGGCAAACCGGACGTAGCGGCGGGCCGCTTCCTCCTCGGCCTCCGCTTCATCCATCGACTCGGCCTCCTCGGCCTCGAGCAGCCCGCCGGCCAGGGAGCCGAGCTTGCTTCCAATGGCAGTGCCGACGCCGGGAGCAACGAAGGAGCCGATCGCGCCTCCCACGATGGGCAGCGCCTTCTTGGCCACCGATTTCAGGGCACCGCCCAGGGCCTTGCCGATGGGTGATTTGACGAACTTGGAGGCGTTCCGCACCACGCTCCGGGCGAGCTTTCCCAGGAACTGGTCCAGCTCCTCCTCCGAACTGATGCTGAGCAGCTCCATGGCCAGCTCGGACTCCAGGTTTTCCTCGTTGTCCTGTTCGCCTTCATAGCCGCTGAAGCTGCCTTCGTCCTCTTCCTCCTGCGCCCAGGGGAAAGCCGATTCAGTCTCGCCTGCGTAGTAGTTGGTGCTCATGTCAATGTCCTTTGGCTCGGTTGTTCTGTGGGTGGGGTTATCTGGCGCCGATAATCACGATGTTGTTGCCCCGGCGGACCCAGCGGCCGCTGTTCGCAGGTTTCGCAGGGGAGCCGGCCTGGCCGGGGCGCTTCAGCAGCCCCGGAAGGTGCTGGCGGGCCGCGGCGGTTGCGGCCTTCTGCGCGGCGAGGGGGCCGGGGACGCTCTTGGGCATGGACGCTGCGCGCTGGGCCGTGGAGGTGGCGAAGCGGACAAACGCCCGGGCGGTCTCCAGGTCGCGGTCCTCCGGCGAGAGGCCCTCAAGCTGGAGCCCTGTTTCGAACCTGCTGCCGAGCCACTTGCCCACCTGCCGTCCGGCCTGTCCGCCGGCGCCGGGGACGATGTAGTTGCCCACGGCCTGGCCGAGCTGGGGAAGTGCTTTCCGCGCCGCTGACTTCAGGATGTTGCCCACGGCCCTGCCGGCGTCGGATCCGGCGAAGTCGCGGGCAGCGGAAACGGCCCGCCTGGCCAGGCTGCCAAGGAACTGGTCCAGCTCGCCTTCGTCGCTGACGGCCAGCAGTTCAGCGGCCAGGGACAGTTCATCCATCTCCTGGCTGTCGGTCTCGCCCCAGAATTCGCCGGCGCTGTCCTCACTGGACTCTTCCGCCTGGAACGGGGATTGTTCGCCTTCGAAGGAGAAGCCGGATTCTTCATCCATCACCTCGCCCCAGGTGCCTTCGTCCTGGCCTTCGAACAGGGCCCTGTCGATGTCGTGCATGAGTATTTCCTTCCCGGATGCTTGCAGGTGCCTTGGGGGACACCCTCGCGGAACACCGCATACCCCTCCTACTGCACAATTCGTGCCAACACGGACGGGTGCTTCGGGGAGGGGCGGATCGCTGGCAGTCGGCGCATCCGCGGCACCGCGGAGCCGAAGCCGGGTTCGCTCCCGCGAACGCAGGTTCGCGGCGGGCTCCGGTTACTGGAGGGAGTGGCGGTACTTGGTGACGGTCCGCCGGGCGATGCTGAAGCCCTGCTGGCTCAGCATTTCGCGGAGCATTTCATCGGACATGCGCTCCGGGCCGGCGTCGAGGAGCCCCTGCAGGGCAGCCCTGGGGGCCAGGCCCTTGCCGAACAGGCAGGAAAGATCGGCAACCGCGCCGGAGGGCAGCCGCAGCCGCTTCCCGCGGACAGCCCGGCTGACGGTGGAGGGGTGCACGCCGATTTCCTCCGCCACTGCGGTGCGGGTGAGCGGCCGGTGGTGCCCGTCGCCGTGGTCCAGGAAATCCTTTTGCCGGGCCACGGCGCATTCGGTGATGCGGAGCAGGACGCTGGCCCGGCGGTCAACCTGGTAGATGTGCCGCTGCGCCGCAAGTTCGTGCTCCGCCAGCCACTGCTTCGCCTCGGGAGCCCTTTTCACGCCGTCGGATAGCTCCACCAGCCTGAGACCGAACCAGGCGCTCGCGGGCACCTCCACCTCCAGGGACCCGTCGGGCCCGCGGTAGAGGAACACGTCGGCGGTGGGGGCGGCGTCTGTCCGGCCGGTCTCCGCGGCGGCGAACGGCCTCAGCCGTTCCTTGATGATGGCGAGTCCCTTCCGGACCTGCTCTTCCGGGATCTGCAGGGCGCGTCCGACGTCGGCAGTGCTTCCCGCGGCAAGGTCGCCAAGGTGGTCGCCGACCAGTCGGGGGAGCCAGGCCGGCGCCTCGCCCGCCTCCACCAGCGCCTCGGCCTGGGCGGCCAGCAGGGCGGTGACGCTCGCTGCCCCGATGCCGGGCGGCCCCACGGCGCGGAGGGCCCGGAGGGCTTCCTGGACCTGAACGGTCTCCAGCCCGTGCAACTCCGCGATCTCGTCCGGCTCCGCGTCCAGGGTGCCCCGCTGCGTCAGGTGTCCCATCACGTATTCGAGGGCACCGCGGGAGTCCGGCCGCACTTCCAGCCCGGCATCTGCTTCAAGGGTGCTGAACGGGTCAATGCCCGGCTCGGGCCCGTCCTGGTAGTGCAGGGTGGCTCCCTTGTCCCGGCAGCGGTAACAGGAGCCGGACTGGACATGGCGGCCGCAGCCGGGGCACGGATGGCCGTCCATCCGCTCCAGCATCGGGTTCTCGGCCAGGCAGTTCTCGGTGGCCTGCTGCACTTCCAAATGGGTCATTTCCAGCATGCCCAATGCTTTCAGCAGGCCGGGCAAGGCGCGCAGCTCAGTGGCGAGCCCCGCCCGCAGCTCCATGCCCTGGCCTGCCGGTCCCACAGTGACCATGGCTCAGGCTAGCCTCCGTGCACCGGGCAACGGAAGTTCCTACGGGAGCGTACGGAAGCACAGGTGCGGCCCTAGCGTGGGGTGACACCAACTCGGTCCAATGACCCGGCGTCCCTTCTTCGGTAACGCCGTAGTAACGACGTGTATGAGCAACTGAAGACGTGCTCAGCGAGAAGAAGATTTTGGAGACGACCAGTGAGTCCGGGCAAGATCCCTGGCAGCAAGCAAAGCCTTAGGCTCGGCCGGGGGCTTCGCATACGCACACCTGAATCAGGCCGGCTTCGTTCTACATCGCGGACGGCACCAACCACAAACGGTGCGGACCTGAGTCATTCCGTCCTGCAATGGTTCGCCATTATTGCACCCCTCACCACCGTTGCCACCGCTCTGTCATTCTGGTTCGGCTGGACCATGACTGCTACTCGCACCGCATATTTTGGCATTGACCAGAGTGTCCTCGAGTATTCAACCGTGGATTATTTGCTTAGAAGTGCGGACGCATTGATCGTTCCCGCGATAGTAATCCTGCTTATCTCGGTTCTGTGTGTAGGAGTTCATGCTCTTACAGTCAATGTCATTCGGCGGGCGATTGGTTTTGGATATGTTCAAATATGCGCTGGATTAGTACTACTGGTGGGAGCATTTGTCACCTCACTTGCAGTGTGGTCGATGTTCGATGAACTACCCTTTGGCACCTCCTTCCTTTTTGAACCCGCTGCCCTGGGTGGCGGAACCGCTGGCAGCGCATACGCTTTCTGGGTTCTTCGGCGAACAGCGCTGGGCGATCAAAGGCTGAGGCGCTTGCCGATGTGGGAGAAGCTTGGCTATGTGTCCGTTGTCCTGCTGGTGGTTGTGGCTTTGTTCTGGGCCTGTTCGTCATACGCCGGAGCGCTGGGTACGGGCAGGTCCAAGGAATATGCGCGGGATTTGGCTAAGCGTCCCTCAGTGACGGTCTACAGTGTCCAGTCCCTCGCGATGGGAAGCTCCGTCAAGGAAGAGCGCATTTTGGTTCCCGGGTCGAAGTACGGGTTCAAGTACACCGGGCTCAGGTTCGTGACGCTGAGTTCCGGGAAATACTTCCTGCTATCCGAAGGGTGGTCACGCACGGCCGGTGCCGCAATTGTTCTGGAAGAAAGTCCAGAATACCGTGTTGAATTCGAGCCGGGAGAAGGTTAATTAAATGGGACGTAGGACCACGTCTATGGCAATGTTGACGGCTATTCTCCCTATTGCACTGGGCGCCTGTGCGGGGAATCCTCCATCCGGCGGCAACGGCGTCAGTTCAGCTGCACCCGTTTCGGTGGTAAATCGCGTGAAAATTGGCGATGAGAACTGGCTGTTTCTACCTGGCGGTGACGGCAGCAGCGTCGAAGCTGGCACCATCGAGTCTTTTGAGGTCGTGAATGACACCGGCTCGGATATCGTGCCTGATGTTGGACTGAACAAGACCGCTTTCAAGATAGAAATCAATGGGTGCAGGACAATTCTCAAGCCAGGCCAGACTTGCACGGTGCGCGGTGAGTGGTTGGCTGAGGGTGCCAGGCAGACCACATTGGACGTGGCCGTTACGAAGCAGAATGTGCCGAATGCGACCACGAAGCGGATTTCAGTCCCACTTGCCGCAAGCTCGAGTGCTGACGCACCCGTTCAGGCCATTTCACCTACACCTGTCACCATCTCCACAGGCACACCGTCACCGCCTGAGACTTCAACTACTGCTACGTCAACACCTTCGACTTCGATGACTGATACACCAACATCTTCCGGTACGCCTGGTCAGGCACCCTCGGCGACTTTAAGCGGCTCGCAGCGACGGTGATTGGTCCGGCCCGTGTCTCATCTCATGCACCTTGCCATGTCAACGGGGTGCGTCAGTTTCCCAGGGAAGGGTCAGCGGATGGAATCTGTGGTTTCGGACGGGGCAGCCGCCTCTGGCGGTGACAAGACGCCCTCACCGCTGAACCACTTGCTCAACAGCAGTGGTTTCTGGGGAGCAGCGGGCGCTCTGTTAGGTGCGCTCGTTGGCGGTATCTTCACCTTCCTCGCGGCGGCGATGTCCACGTCAGCGGAAGCCGAGAGAAGCCGTCATGCTTTCTTTCTTGCAGAACGGGTGGCTGTGTATTCGGGCCTCCTGGGTGATGCGCAAGCCTTCCAGTTGTCGGCTACGCGATACAACAGCCTGGCGCAGCTCAATGCCCAGGACACGCCAGAGGCCAAAGCGGTCCTCGAAGAAGCCAAATCGGACTATGACAATGCAGTTGCCGCGTGCTGGAAGGTGCAAGTCATCGCCACGGCGCCCGTCCAAGAAGCCAAGCAATCCATCGCACGGGAGTTGGACGAAGCATGGAAATATCTGGGCGATAGCACCGACGAAGCGGCCTCGTATTTCGGTGGGATTGACGAGGACATGACAAACCACACCACACAGTTTGCGGAAGCCGCTGGCAAGGAACTTGAGGCTGGGCGCTGACGGGGCCAGCCCTTCCGGCCCGGGCCGGCCCGTATCAGCGGCCGCCCTGTTGGGACTGAGTATTCCAGGGAGGCGAGAGCTTGCGGCCCAGCGGACGTTCCTGCCCAGTTGCTGTCGGGCGAGGGCGGTCCAGAGGTGCGACGCGCCGTCGTCCTCGGCGCGCCGCACCCCGTGCCAGGAAGGTAACCGGGCAGGAACGCACGACGGCGGTGCGCACCGGTGCGGGGAAGTACCGGATTGGCCGGATTGATAGAGCAGGTCAGGCGCCGGTCCAGCGACGCAGCGTGCTGTTGATGAGGCCGATGAGCACTGCAGTCCACCAGCAGGTCTGGGAAACGGTCAGTGCGATCAGGAGCCGAAGCCGCAGCCTCTTTGTCAGCTCGCTGAAGCGTGTGCTCGGCGGGAGCGCAAGCAGCCGGTGCATGGCCGGTGCGATGCTGAGGCCGTTCAGCATCAGCACTAGGACGGCCACGAGTTTGACCACTGTGACCGTGTTGGTCAGGTCAGGGCTGATCAGGGCGCCGGAGACCAGCAGCAGGGCGAGGCCGCCCCAAATGAGCGGCTTTGCGGCGGCCTCCAGCTTCCCCGACTCGTGCATTTCCATCTTGCCGAGCAGCCACAGCAGTCCCAGCCAGTCGACCACCAGGATGGTGCCGAACGACAGCACCAGGGCGAGGATGTGAACGGCAAGGCCGATCCGGTGGAGTTCCGGCCCGCAGTCCACATAATGCCCCACGAGCACCGAAGCCAGCCATCCGGCCGTGCACAGCACCCCGAGGAAAACCAGTCGCTGCCTGTGGCGGCGTGACAACGGTGCCGGCGGGCGCGCCGGTCCTGTTTCCGGCGCGCCCGCCTCCGGCGTGCCCGGCCGGAGCGCCACGCCTGTCATCGCGGAACCCGGCTTCGCCGCCCGCCATAGCGCCGCGAAAGGGTGGAAAGTGACATGTGGAACCTAGCTCAGCTCGACGTCTTTGAACTCCACGGTGGTGCCCTCAACCAGGGGCGGCGTGTCGGACTCTTCGCCGTGGCGGTTGAACGCGGGGACGCCGAGGGTGGCGCGCACTGTATAGGTCCCTGCTTCCGGCACGGTGAAGTTGTTGGCGTAGTGATAGAAGGTGGAGTAGTAGAAATTCAGTTCCATCGACTGGACCACCTTGTCCTGGGCGTCTACCACCTCCAGCGTGATCGGCACGTCGGGGACGATCCTGCCGGTCGAGGCCTCAACAGGGATGATCTCGATGTGGTGGGTCTCGCCGGCTTCCGGCGCACGGAAATGCGTACCATGCTCGTCAAACCACGGCTCGGCCGCCTCGGTGATCAGATTGACGGTCCATTCCCCGGACTCGACGGTCTTGCCCTTTTCGGCAAGCTCATCGGCCAGTACCTGGTACTGCTCCTGAACGCCGGCGGGAACCGTGAACGCATCTTCCTTTGCGGCTTGGGTGTTGGCGGCGGCTTGGGTGCCGCAACCGGTCAGGGCGAGGAGGGCAAGGGGGGTGACCACTGCGGCCAGGGCATGACGAAGCAACGTAAGTCCTTTGGTTGGGGTGCCGTAACAAGTGCGGACGCTAATAAGCCCCGCATGGGGAGGGTAGGCAAGGGCAGCGGGCCTTGCCGCGTACGCCAAGGTTAGCCTTACCTAATTAGGAAGATTACCCGTCCCGGTGAATTATGCAAACTTTCCATGCGCTAATTCGGTTAAGTGTTACGGCGGGGTGCAGGAGCGTTGGGCGAAAGGCCGCATCAAGTGAGAGAGCGTTGCTTCCGCAGGCAGCGGGCCTTGCCTACTCGCCCGGCAAGGCCCGCTACTCCAGCACCTTCAGCTACCCGTCCCTGAACTGGGCGGACACGGGTGCCGTCAGTTGGCCACCGTGAAGGGAATCACCGTCACGCCGGAGTTGGTTGAACCCAGCGTGTTGTCGCGGCACGATGTGCGCAGGTGCAGCTTGTGCACGCCGTTGGCCAGGGTCCGGGTGTCAATGGACAGGGGAGCGGCCCCAAAAGGTTCGGGCCCGTAGGGGCCGGCGGCGTCCCGCAGCACGGTTCCGGGGCGTGCCGGAGAAGCATGGAAGTCCGGGTCGATCGCGATGAATGAGCGGGTGGCCGGGAGCGAGCCGTCAGGATGGGTGGTGAGCCCCACTACTGGCGTCCAGATGCCTGAAACCGGGCCGTCGGGAAGGGGGAGGCTGCGGACCGAGGCCTCGCAGTACTCGGCGTGCGTGTACCAGCCCTTGCCGCGCAGGAAGGCGTACCTCGAGACGTTCGACGTGGACTTTCCGTTTTGGATGCCCACCTGCCAGTTGAAGCTGGCGACCATTTGCTTGCCGTCCGGCTCCGGGACAAACGCGCGGAAGCGGACTTCCTGCAAGCCGGAATGGTTGAACGAAGAGATCGGCTGCGAGAACGTTAGCCACCGCTCACAGGTGCCGGAGCACACAAAATCGCCTTTGCCGTTGCTTGCAGGCCCCGGGCAGCTGAAGTTTGCTGCAGTGGCCCGCAGGTAGCATTTTTGGACGGTTGTTTCATTGTCTGAGGTTTTGAACACCATGGAGACGTAGTTCGCCTTGCCGGGGTTGTCGTGGAGAACCACCCTCACTTTGATGGTGAGGTTGCCCGAACTGATCGTTTCGCGCTCAGGTATGCACGCCCCCAGGTGTAGGTGGCCGGAGTTGGTGGTGGTGTTGTTCGCTTGATCCGCTTCCGGCACCCACCATGCCTGGGTGTCCACGAACTGCCGCGTTTCGGCGTAGCTCGTCCCGTCGGCTGCAGGTGCGCCTATGCAGGGCCCCGGCGCAGCCTGGGCAGTACTAGGAACCAGCGCTGGCATGCCAAGGCAGGCCAGCGCAACAGCACTCATCAATACCAGGAACCGTCTCATGATCATCCGTTCTTAGAAGTCGGCATCCGACGTCCGTGCAAACACCGGTTTCATGGAGGCCCGGCGTCGAGCGATGCAGGAAAACTGTGTGCGGGCTGGGAGCAGTCGGCGGCGCCCAAACGCCGACGTGAGGAGACCTTAGGCTGTCATTAGGCCCGGTAGGGCGTGGCCAGTATATGTGCGCGGTGTAGGCCGGGCGGGACATTTCGTAGACATTACAGACCGTGGCCGCGCACCTTTCGCAGGAGATTCGGGCGGTCCCCGTCAACGGCCGGGCATCCACCGGCACCATCACAAGGGTGGCGTCGGCGCTTGACGGGGTCCGGCGCTCCCGCATATCCTGAACGAACGGTCGGTAAATAATTCCGGCCGCCCCCGAAGGTCTTTGCATAGGAGCAACCATGGCAGCGCAGAACTTGCAGTCAGTGCCGGCTGAGCGAACGGCTGGAACCAGCGAAACGGCAGACGCGGCGGGCCAGGCCAACTTCGACCGCGTCATCGCCGAGGACTCGCGCATCGAGCCCCGGGACTGGATGCCTGCGGCCTACCGCAAGACCCTGCTGCGCCAGATCTCCCAGCACGCCCACTCCGAGATCATCGGCATGCAGCCGGAGGCCAACTGGATTTCCCGCGCCCCCAGCCTGAAGCGCAAGGCCATCCTCATGGCCAAGGTCCAGGACGAGGCCGGCCACGGGCTGTACCTCTACTCCGCCGCCGAGACCCTGGGCCAGAACCGGGACGAGATGACGGACGCGCTGATCGCCGGCAAGGCCCGCTACTCGAGCATCTTCAACTACCCGGCGCTGACCTGGGCGGACATGGGCGCCATCGGCTGGCTGGTGGACGGCGCCGCCATCTGCAACCAGGTCCCGCTGTGCCGTGCCTCCTACGGCCCCTACGGCCGCGCCATGGTGCGCATCTGCAAGGAAGAGTCCTTCCACCAGCGCCAGGGCTTCGAGATCCTGCTGGAACTCTCCAACGGCACCCCCGCGCAGAAGGAGATGGCCCAGGACGCCGTGAACCGCTGGTACGCCCCGGCCCTGATGATGTTCGGCCCGCCGGATGACGATTCGCCCAACTCCAAGCAGTCCATGGCCTGGAACATCAAGCGCTTCAGCAACGACGAACTCCGCAGCCGCTTCGTGGGCATGATGGTGGAGCAGGTCAGGGTCCTGGGCCTCACCCTCCCGGATGACCAGATCCGCTACAACGAGGACACGAAGAAGTGGGAGCACGGCCCGCTGGACTGGCACGAGTTCCACGAAGTGCTCGCCGGCCGCGGCCCCTGCAACTCCCAGCGGCTTGAGCGCCGCAGGCAGGCGCACGACGACGGCGCGTGGGTCCGCGAGGCAGCGGCCGCCTATGCAGCAAAGCAGCTTAACAAGCAGAAGGAATACGCAGCATGAGCCTCCATGTCGACACCCCAACCTCGCAAGCTCGGCCGGGGACCCCGGCCGCCATGGCTCCACACGGCAACCCCGAAGCCCCCGCCAGCTCGGCAACGGAAATCAACCGCGACGCCCCGAAGGCATCCCCCGCTCCGCAGGAGCACCACGACCGCTCCGCCTGGGGCCTCTGGGAGGTCTTCGTCCGGTCCAGCCGCGGCCTGAGCCACGTCCACGCCGGCTCCCTGCACGCACCGGATGCCGCCATGGCCCTGCGCAATGCCCGGGACCTCTACACCCGCCGCAACGAGGGCGTGTCCATCTGGGTTGTCCCCGCGGATGCCATCGCCGCCAGCGATCCGGACGCCAAGGGCTCGTTCTTCGAGTCGCCCCAGGGCAAGGACTACCGCCACGCCACGTACTACACCAAGAGCGAAGGGGTGAAGCACCTGTGAGCGGCCACGGCGACATTTCCACCGGCGTGGCCGGCGACAGCAACGCCTCCGCCACCCGCATCACCCCCGGCAACGCGCTCCGCCCGGAGGACATCGCGCTCGAGGTCCGCACCGGCCTGGCCAAGCCGTCCGAAGACACTGCCGAGTACGCGCTGCGCCTGGGCGACGACGCCCTGATCCTGGCCCAGCGCCTGGGCCACTGGATTTCCCGCGCACCCGAGCTGGAGGAGGACATCGCCCTGGGCAACATCGCCCTGGACCAGCTGGGCCACGCCCGCTCCTTCCTCAGCTACGCCGGCGGCGCCCTCACAAACGAGGACGGAACGCCCAAGTCCGAGGATGACCTCGCCTACTTCCGCCGCGAGCACGAGTTCCGCAGCGTCCAGCTGTTCGAGCAGCCCAACGGCGACTTCGCGGCCACCATCGCCCGCCAGTTCGTGGTGAGCTACTACCAGTTCCTCCTCTACGGCAAGCTGACCGAATCAAAGGACGCCACCCTGGCCGCCATCGCCGCGAAGGCCGTGAAGGAAGTGGACTACCACCGCGACCACGCCGCCCAGTGGATCCTGCGCCTGGCCGGCGGCACCGGGGAATCCCGCACCCGGATGATCCATGGCCTGCGCATCATGTGGCCCTACGTGGAGGAACTCTTCCGGGACGACGACCTGACGGGCCGCCTCACGGAGGCGGGCATCGCCGTCGCGCCTTCCTCGCTCAAGGAGGACTTTGACCGGCTCACCGGCGAAGTCCTGGCCGAGGCCGGTTTGGAGGTCCCGGACGTTCCCGCCGCACCCGGCGGCGGCCGGCAGGGCAGGCACTCCGAGTACCTCGGCTACATCCTGGCCGAGATGCAGGTGCTGGCCCGCGAACACCCCGGAGCAAGCTGGTGACCGTCATGGACATGTACATTTCCGACTTTGAGTCGAGGACCCGGACGCCGCGGCAGAAGGCCTGGGGCATCGCGGCCACCGTGGTGGACCCGGAAATCCCGGTGCTCAGCATCGAGGACCTGGGAATCCTGCGGAATGTCGCAGTGACGAAGGAACACGGGACTGACCACGTAAAGGTCACCATCACGCCCACCTATTCGGGCTGCCCGGCCATGGACGCCATCCGCGACGACCTGAAGACCGCGTTCGCCAAGGAAGGCTACGCGGACGTGGAGGTGGACCTGGTGCTCGCCCCGGCCTGGACCACGGACTGGATGACGGAGGCCGGCAAGCAGAAGCTGCGGGAATACGGCATCGCCCCGCCCACGGGCATGAGCCACGCGGCACGGCACGCCGGGCCCATCCGCCTGAAGATGGCCGTCAAGTGCCCGCAGTGCGCCAGCCTGAACACCAAAGAGCTCACCCGCTTCGGCTCCACCTCCTGCAAGGCGCTGTACGTCTGCCAGGACTGCAAGGAACCGTTCGACTACTTCAAAGTGCTGTAAGGAAGCCCCATGCCTGTTGTCCGCCAGACCGCCGCCGAAGAGGCGCAGGCCACCGGCCGCCGTCGTCCGTCCTTCCACACGCTCGCCGTGAAGGAGGTGCGCCGGCTCACCGAGGATGCCATCGAGGTCTCCTTCCACGTGCCTGCGGAGCTCGCCGGCCAGTTCGACTACCTGCCCGGCCAGTACGTGGCGCTGCGCACCACGCTGCCGGACGAGACCGGAGAGCCCAAGGAAATCCGCCGCAGCTACTCCATCTGCGCCGAGCCGCGCAGCTTCGAGGACGGCACCAGCGAGATCCGGGTGGCCATCAAGAAGGACCTGGGCGGGCTGTTCTCCACCTGGGCCAACGCCGAGCTGAAGGCCGGGGACACCCTGGACGTGATGAGCCCCATGGGCGCGTTCGTGTCCCGGCACGGCCGCGACGGCCAGGCCGTGGAGCAGAACCGGATGAACTCCATGAACAACCCGGAGGAGCTGGCGGGGGACGTCGCCTCCCAAGGGGAAGCCAACTTCGTGGCCATCGCCGCCGGTTCCGGCATCACCCCGGTGATCGCCATCGCCCGCACGCTGCTGGCCGCCAACCCGGAGTGCCGGTTCGACCTCATCTACGCCAACAAGGCCGCCATGGACGTGATGTTCCTGGAGGAGCTCGCGGACCTGAAGGACAAGTACCCGCAGCGGCTGGCCATCCACCATGTGCTGTCCCGCGAGCAGCGGATCGCCCCGCTGCTGTCCGGCCGGATCGATTCGGAGAAGCTCCGGCAGCTGCTGGGCACCGCCATCCACGCGGACGATGTGGACGAGTGGTTCCTGTGCGGGCCGTTCGAGCTGGTGCAGCTGTGCCGGGACACCCTGGCCGAGCGCGGCGTGAAGCCGGAGAACGTCAGGTTCGAGCTGTTCACGTCCGGCAAGCCGGACAAGCCGGAGGGCAACGCGGGCCGTCCCGTGCTGGTGGACGAGTCCAAGGAGACGTACAAGATCACGTTCAAGCTGGACGGCCTGCAGGGCGAGGTGGCCAGCCCCACCCACGCCCGCGAGTCCATCCTCAACGCCGCGCTGCGGGTCCGGCCGGACGTGCCGTTCGCGTGCGCCGGGGGAGTGTGCGGCACGTGCCGGGCCAAGGTGGTCACCGGCAGCGTCACCATGGACGAAAACTACGCGCTGGAGCAGGATGAGCTGGACAAGGGCTATGTGCTGACCTGCCAGAGCCA
This sequence comes from Pseudarthrobacter sp. CC4, assembly GCF_048957775.1. NCBI lineage: Bacteria > Bacillati > Actinomycetota > Actinomycetes > Micrococcales > Micrococcaceae > Pseudarthrobacter > Pseudarthrobacter sp. CC4. The sequence goes on from NZ_JARCCZ010000033.1 coordinate 20,448, forward strand.
CCCCACCAGCAAGGAAGTCACCGTCGACTTCGACGTCTGAGTCCCGGTCCCACCGTTGCCCGTCTGAACCATAGGAGCCCCATGATTTCCCTCTCCATCACCAACGGCGTTGCCGAGGTTGTGCTGGACGCCCCGTACAAGCTGAACTCGCTGGACGAGCAGGCGCTGGCGGAGCTGTCCCAGGCGTACGACGACGCTGCTGCCGCCGCCTCCCGCGGTGAGGTGCGGGCGCTGCTGCTGAGGGGAGAGGGCCGCGCCTTCTGCGCGGGCCGCGACATCCAGAACGTGACGCCGGAGAGCGACGACGCCGCCGCGTACCTGGGCGGGCTGGTGGAGCCTTTGCTGAAGAAGATGGCGTCCTTCCCGGCGCCCACGTTCGCGGCTGCCCACGGTGCCTGTTTGGGCGTGGGGCTGGGGCTGCTGCTGGCCACGGACGTGGTGTACGTGGCGGAGAACGCCAGGTTCGGCTCGCCGTTCGCCAAGCTGGGCGCCACGCTGGATTCCGGCGGGCACTGGTACTTCACCGAGCGGCTGGGCATGCACCGGACGCTGGACCTGATCTACACGGCGGACCTGATCTCCGGCGCCGAAGCCGTGGCGCAGGGGCTGTTCAGCCGGGCCATGCCGGCGGAGTCGTTGCTGGACAGCACCCGGGAGATCGTTGCCAAGGTGGCGCAGGGTGCCACCGGAGCTTTTGTTGCCAGCAAGGAGCTGGTGGCCCACATCCGGGACCAGCGGCTGGGCCTGTGGGAGGCCATGGCGGAGGAAAACACTGAGCAGGCACGGCTCTGCAAAACCGATGACTATGCCGAGGGGTTCCGGGCGTTCCAGGAGAAGCGCGAGCCGCAGTTTCGGGGTTAGGCGCCTGTGGAGCCCAGCCCGGTGGGGGCTTAGGTAGGGAGCGGTTCACTGCACTTGGGTAAGTACGGTTGCCCCGTTGTAAACGGGTATCGCCTACTCGTGTTACCTGCGCGGCCTGGTTGTTCAATGGAAGTGCCGGCGAGGCGAGGGCTTAGTGGCCACGGCTCCCACCGCAGCATTCGCCGGCACCACCCTCGCGGCGGTTGGATGAATGAGTCTCCTGGTGAACCGGGACGATTCAGGAACGGCGGGAACCATGCGAACCAGAATGTCTACCGGGGATGGAGTCAAACTCGCGGCCTGCCCCCACCAGTTTGTTGGCCGGTGCGATGACTGTTCCGCGTCGGCTGCGCTCAGGGAATCGGACCAGATGGTGACGGATGAAGGCGGAACCACGTTCGCGGCCGAGTCCGGGCCTTACCCGTCGGCATAGGAGCGACGCAGCCTCCTATCACCGCAGGTGAAACCGTTTTCCAAAAGAACTTTCCCTGATCTTGACCAAACCTTGAAGGTTGGTTGCACCAAATCTTTATTTGCGTTGGCGAGAGTTGTCGGAGCCGGGAAAGCCCGGCCACTGCACGCTCGCGGGCCTGAACGGCTGAGCGGCGGCTTCACACCGACACGGGAGCGCATTTGTCCGAGGTTCTGCACGCGAAGGTCACTGAGAGCGAAAAGCACGGCATCAGCCGGCGCAGGGTTGTTGCGGGCGTAGCCTGGTCCCTGCCGGTGATCGCAACCGCCATTGCCGCACCGGCGGCCGCGGCATCCGCAGTTCCCGCAACCGTGACGTGGGGGCTTATTGGCGCAGCGGCCGCCACGGGGAGCTCCGGCTCACTGACAGTCCAGGCGCCCACTACATTCGATATTCAGACCGGAACTGCGTTTACGGGATCGTCAGTCTCGTACACCGTCACAATTCTCGCCGATAGATCCGAGCAGAGTTCAAAGGTCGAAATCACTTCAGTGTCGCCTGGCACCGGCACGTCTTCGATCGGCCAGGGCGCCGACAAGGCCACGACCTTCGCGGGGACGTTGACCACCACGCCAGGCAGTCACTTGCTTCGTGTGGCCCTAGCCGGCTTCAAGTACACCAAACCAAACAAGGCCGGCGCATACACGTACACGGTCACGCTTACTGTCACAATCGGCGGGACCACCCTGACACCAGCAGTTTCGACGCTGGCAATCACCTTCCCATGATCTGGCATCACTCCTGCCTCGTGGCCCAAGTCCGCACCCACTCAGCCAGCCGGGTTGCCCTGCTCCACCTGGATGCAACACAGCCCGTGGTCCTGGAAGGCCCGGCGGCAGCGATCTGGGAACTGATCGACGGGCAACGGACCCAGCAGTCCATCCTGGCTGAGCTTGAGGCCAACTTTGAGGACCAGGCAGGCCAGATGCAGGCCCAGGTGGAAAGCTTCCTCGCCAGCCTCGAAGCCCAGCGCCTCATTGAGGCTGTCCGCGGCGATTCCCGGTGACGGCATGAGGTCCACGGGAACCCTGGAGAACACACGTTTGGCGTGGCAGCACCGCCTGCTCGAGGAATTGGCGAGAGGCAGCGATCTGCTGTGCCTGGAGGTCCTGGGAACGCAGTTCACGGTCTGTTGGGGCGCTGCGGTGACGTGGCAGCAGCGGGATGCCATGCGCTGGGCGTGGGCGCGGTGCGTTGACGGCGGCGGGCCCTTCCTCCCGCCGCTGCCGCCAGAGCCCACCATGGACCAGCCGTTCACGGCGTCCGTCACCTACCAGTCAAAGAAGTACGACGACGGTACGTTCCAGCTGCAGGCCGCCTCCTTCGAGGAGTTGGCCGAGCACCTCACGTCCCGGCTCACGGTGGCCGCCATCCTGGCCAACGCGGGCGGACTTACGATGCTGCACGCCTGCGGGGTGGCGGACCCTGCCACAGGGGCCGTTGTGGCGCTGGTGGCCAAGTCCGGAACGGGCAAGACCACCGCGGCTTCCCTGCTGGCAGAGGTCTATGGGTATGTCACGGACGAAACCGTAGCCATCCGCCCGGACGGCTCGGTGGTGCCCTACCCCAAGCCGCTGTCCGTGAAGCAAAGGCCAGGCACCCCCAAGCAGCAGGTGGGACCGGACGAGCTCGGACTCCTGCCGGCCCCTGCCAGGCCCTTCCTCCAGTCGATCGTGCTGTTGAACCGGGTCCCAGGCGGCCGCCCTGCGGCGCCGAAGCTCCAGAGGGTCCCGATGGCCGATGCCGTGCTCGCCCTGATCCCGGACTCGTCCTCGCAGGCCGAGATGGTGGAGCCGCTGCAGTCGCTGTGCCGCCTGATCGACCGCGTCGGGGGAGTCTGGCAGGTGACCTACACGGAAGCCGCGGACCTGCCTGCCGCCCTGGAGCCGCTGTTCCGGATGCAGCCAGGGGACACCAGCGCGTGGGAGGCCCCTGCGGCTGAAGCCGCCCGCTTCAGGCACATCCCAGAGGGCTACATCCGCCGCGCCGCGCCAAGGGACGCCGTGGCCATCGGCGGGGACCTGCTGGTGATGATGGAGAACCAGGTTGTGCGGCTCAGCGGCATCGGCCCGGCCATCTGGGCAGCGTCCGCCAGCCCAATACGTCCGGACCAGCTGGCCGAAGAAGTCGGCAAGGTGCACGGCACCCCGGAAGGCTACCGGGACGCCGTCGCCGCGGCCACCGAGCAGCTCATCGCAAAGTCAGTCCTGGCACAGGGCCGCAAGTAGATTTTTGAGTGGAAGGAACCACATGAGCACCACGGCCGCTCCCGCGGACGCGCCCGCCGGCATGGACCTGACGGACTACCTCCGGGTCCTTCGGGTCTACTGGAAGGCCATTGTCGCGTTCACCCTGCTGGCCACCCTGGCGGCGCTGGGCTGGACCGTCCTCCAGCCCAAGATCTACTCCTCCGATTCCAGCGGCATCGTGGTCACGCCGGGCTCGGACAACGTAAGCCTGTCACTGGCCGGCGACAGCCTGGCGAAGGCCAAGGTCAAGAACTACGAGTCCGTGGCAAAGTCGCGGCTGGTGGCGGACCGTGTCATCGCCTCGCTGGAGCTCAAGACCACCGCAGATGCGCTGCTCGGCAACATCACCGTGAAGGTCCCGCTGGATACTGCGGAGATCCGGGTGACCGCCCAGTCCACGGACCCGGCCACAGCGCAGCGCGTGGCTGATGCCTGGGTCAACGGCCTCGCCGCCCAAGTGGAGGCGATCGAAACGGCAGCCCCGGACGGCACGCAGGTGGCCCCCGCGGCGACGGCTGTGCGTGTGCTCCCGCTGGGCAAGGCGGTCCTCCCCGCCAGCCCCACCTCACCCAATACCAAGCTCAACCTGGCGCTGGGCGCGCTCGTCGGCCTGGCCCTAGGTGTGGCCTATGCGGTGGTCCGCCGGCACCTTGACCGCCGCATCCGCAAGGCTGCCGACGTCGAACGGCTCTTTGGTGTCCCCGTCGTGGGCACCCTGCCGGTGGACCACCGGCTGGACGGGAAGAGCACGGTCCTGGACGCCGGCACCGAGGCGCAGGTGCATGATGCCGGCGGAGCCATGGCTGAGGCCTTGCGGGAGCTGCGCACCAACCTCAGCTTCCTGGATGTGGACCAGCCGCCGCGGATCATCGTGGTCACCAGCTCCGTGCAGGCGGAAGGAAAGTCCACTGTCACGGCCAACCTGGCGGTCGCCATGGCGGCGGCGGGCGAGAACGTTATAGTGGTCGACGGCGACCTCCGCCGGCCCACGCTGGTGGACGTTTTCAACCTGGTTCCGGGCGCCGGGGTCACCGATGTCCTCACCGGTTCCGCCGAGCTGGCGGACGTCCTCCAGCCATGGGGTGCCCTCCCGAACCTCTCAGTCCTCGGCTCGGGGCGCATCCCGCCGAACCCCAGCGAGCTGCTGGGCTCCCGCGCCATGAGGAACATGCTGAACGCCCTTGCCGAAGACGCAGTCGTCCTGATCGACGCCCCGCCGCTGCTGCCTGTGACGGATGCCGCGGTGCTTTCGCGTGCAGCGGACGGCGCCATCGTGGTGGTGCGGACGGGCAGGACCACCCAGGAGCAGCTGGCACAGTCCCTGGGAAACCTGGACAAGGTCAGGGGCCGGATCCTGGGCGCGGTCCTCAACTATGTGCCCACCAAGGGAACCGACGCTTACTCCTACTACGGAACGTATACCTCCACGTCCAGCCCAGAGCCTGCGGCTGAACCCCAATGCCCTGTCACCGTGGCAGCCAGCGGATCCAAGAGCGCCCTTGAAGCCGCGCTCAGCGGCCGCAGAGTCCGGAACTAGGCAGTGCCCGTGGCGGACGACGGCAGTGTCACGCAGCTCAGCATCTCCGAGGGCGTGCTCCTGGGCCACGCCCTGGTAGCGCGGCTGGCGGACGGCCTGGGCATCCGGGCCTTCTTCATCAAGGGCCCGGCAAGCGTGCTTCAGGGCCTGCGCCAGCCCAAAACGTCAGCTGACGTGGACGTTTTCGGTGATCCCGCCCGTCTGGAGCAGCTGCTGCACGGCCTGCGGGAACGCGGTTGGCGGGAACGCCCTGTGGATCCGGACAGCAGGACGTTTCCCAAGCATTCCGTTACGCTGGACCACCCTGACTGGCCGTGCTGCATCGACGTCCACTTCCGCTTTCCGGGAATGGAACATCCGGCCGCCGCCTGCTTCGAGGTGATGTGGGCAAGCACCGAAGTTCTCGAGCTTGCCGGACAGTCGGTGCGCGTCCCGTCAAAGGGGCTGGGAATCCTGATCCTGGCACTGCACGCCCTACGGTCGCCCCACCTGCCTGCATGCCGGCAGGAGCTCGAATTCCTGTCGGACATCACCACACACCACTCCGACGCGTTAGCCATCCTGGAGGTTGCGACGGCAACTGGCTCTTTGGCGGCCATGCGCCCTTTTCTTGAGAACCTTCTGCCGCACTCCGCCGCGCCAGAATGGCCGGAACCTTCAGTGGAATGGCGCAACCGGCTGATGGCCAGGGAACCGGGGAGTGCCCGGCTCGTGGCAATCGTCCAGGCGCCGTGGCGGGAGAAGCCAGGGATGCTGTGGCGCGCTGTTTTCCCTCCGGACGAGGCCTTCTTGGCCGGGAACATCTACGCTGACACGTCCCTCCGGGGTCGGCTCGTGCACCACCGAGCCAGATGGGCAAGATTCCTCCGTTCAGCTCCGCGGCTCGTGCGCGATCTCCGCGGACTTCGGTAAGCCCTTTAGGCGGAGAAATTGCCTTTGTCTACCCCTGATTTGTAAGGTTCAGCTATGACTACGGGGAAAGCTATCACCAAAGCCGTCATTCCTGCTGCCGGATTGGGGACTCGCTTCCTGCCCGCCACTAAGGCAATGCCGAAGGAAATGCTGCCGGTCGTTGACCGGCCGGCCATCCAGTACGTCGTTGAGGAAGCCGTTAGGTCCGGCCTCACCGACCTGCTGATGATCACGGGGCGCAACAAGCGCTCCCTTGAGGACCACTTCGATCGCGAGCCGGGTTTGGAGCGTGCCCTGGAGCTTAAGGGGGACAAGGACCGTCTGGAGTCCGTGCAGTACGCTTCCGAGCTGGGACCTATCCACTACGTCCGCCAGGGTGAGGCCAAAGGCCTGGGCCACGCGGTGCTGTGCGCCAGCCAGCACGTGGGCAATGAGCCCTTTGCCGTCCTGCTCGGCGATGATCTCATTGACGAGGACGAGGACCTGCTGAGCACCATGATGGAGGTGCAGCAGAAGACCGGCGGTTCAGTGATCGCTCTGATCGAGGTGGACCCGTCCCAGATCAGCGCCTACGGCTGCGCGGACATCACAGCGGTGGACGGCGAGAATTACGTCCGCGTCAACAGCCTCGTTGAGAAGCCTGCCGTGGGCGAGGCGCCGTCCAACCTCGCGGTGATCGGGCGGTATGTGCTGCACCCGTCAGTGTTCGGCGTCCTGGAGAACACCGAGCCGGGCCGCGGCGGCGAGATCCAGCTGACCGATGCGCTCCAGACCTTGGCCGCCGGCGAGGGTGAAGGCTCCGGAGTCTATGGGGTCGTTTTCAAGGGCCGCCGCTACGACACCGGCGACAAGCTGAGCTACCTCAAAGCAGTCATCACCTTGGCTTCTGAACGCGTAGAGTTCGGCGAGGACCTGAAGACCTGGATGAAGGGCTTCGTGAACTAGCTTTACGCTTCAATGACTTCCAGAGGTCCGCTACCCAAGGGTGGCGGACCTCTGTCTTTTGAGCGCCCACCCGGTCAGGAGTGCCCCTATGACTGCTCCCGATGTGTTTGTCACGAGGTCTTGCGGGGTTGAAAAGCGGTTGTGAAGAAATAGCAACTGACCGAGCTCCATGCAACCGGAAATCAGCAGGCCAAATGCTCCAACCTGCCACCAGCATTTCTCAGGAAAGGCCAGCGAGCTTACTATTCCTAGCGGCACGAAGAGTCCTACATTTGCCGATGCCTCAACAAATTTGTAGTTGAACCAAGCTGGAATTCCGTTGCGATGAAGGAAATCCAGCGCAGCAGCCAGTTGACCTTGTACAGGCTGATCGACGGGGCTTGGCCAAAACGCAATGACGGACAGAGCAATGAGCATGGCTGCGAGGATGACCTGCCAAAGCCTTTGGTCGCGGAGGTTCCCCAAACTGGGCCTCAGGAGGTCCGTAGAAGGGCTAATGCTGTGGTCGCGGTGGCGGATGCCGCCAGAAGTAAAAGAAGGGCGTAGCGGAGCACCTGCAGGCGGGGGAGGGGTATGGAGAAGTCGTACTCTCTCGGTGTTCTGCGCCAATGTCTCCCCATAGCTCTCATTGATACCACAGCCCGGCCGCCGGGTTTCTCAGCCGGTTGCCATTTTAAAGAAAGAAGGTGGGTGTTCCCCATTTCTGGAGTACACCCACCTTCTTCGGTGGTTATTGTGTGCTGCGGTTAGGCAGCAGCCTCAGCCTTGGCACGGCGGCGAACAACAACAACGGAAGTTGCGCCGGCAGCCAGTGCTCCTGCACCGACGAGGGTCCAGAGGATCAGACCGGAGTCAGCGCCGGTGTTGGCCAGGCCGCTGCCCGTGTTAGCCAGCGGGGCGCCCCCCGTGTTGGCCAGAGAAGCAGCAACCTTAACCGTCACTGGACCAACGGTTACACCGGAGGTGTTGCCGGTTGCCGTGATGGAGTAGGTGCCGGCTTCGGTGATGGAAATGGGAAGCGAGAACCGACCCTGCGCGTCAGCCGTGGTGCTGAGAGTGCTTGGGGCAAAGTAAAGATTGATCTTCGCCGCTACAGCTGCACCACCGGCGATGCTTGCGCCGTCCGAGGCCGGAGCTTCGCCCGGCGTCACGGTGATGGTGAGGGTTTCACCCGCAAGGAAGCCTTGGCCGCTGAAGATGAAGTCTTCACCCGGGCCTACGACGCCGTCAGAAACGGCGGCCTGCGGCGGAAGGGCGGGGTAGGTGGCTGCCATCGAAGGAGCCGCCCCTACAAGTGCAATAGAACCGGCAAGCGCGAGTGCTGCGAGTGTTTTTTTCATGTGTCCCCCCGGAGACGTTTAAGTTTTTTGAATACCCGATATGGGGAGTGTTCCCCTCCGCACGAGACCCTGTGCAGAACTCCGGATAGCTATCCCAAGAAAGACGGTACCATCCTCGACCGGTTGTCACCAAGCTCAATCAAGTCGGTTTACTTAGTGTTAACGCGACCGCCGCCGCCCCTATGGACAGGGTGCGTTTTTCGTTGGGAGTATGACGTCCTTTACAGGCTGAACGGACGGTGTGACAACCAATTTAGGTTCCGTATGCTGGACGATTTTTCCGAAAGTGAAGTCGACAGTTTTACTTTCCCCTGGCGCAAGTTGCTGAGCGACAACACCGACCGGGCGGTTCGCATGCAGGTAGGGTGCAAACTGTTCCTTCTTGCCGTTGACAGATGCTGATTCGACATTTGCCTGCACGGGTCCGTAAGCAACGATATTTGTCTGCACGGTCCCTGGGCTGACGCCGAACACACCTCCTCCAGTAACGTAGGCAGAAAGGGAATCGGCTGCGTCAGCAGGTGCTGTGTTGCTACTTGTGATTCGAACAGTCGTCTGTTTGTAGCCGTCGGCAGGGCACTCCTTTACAAGCTGAACGGTGTGCTTAACGTAGTAGTCCATCTTGGCTCCCGTGCCGTCATTGAAATAGACCCCAAACTGAGCGGGGGACACGCTAGGTCCCGAGACAGAACCGCTCAGAGAGTACTTAGAAATGACGGCCTGTTCGGAGGATCTAGAAGACCAAACGATTACTCGTCCTTCCTCCGTCCCGCGGGTTATGCCGAGGATAAGTCCTTTGGCCCCGCCTTTTCCGCTGGAAAGGGCGGAAAAGACTTCCTTAGCCACGCTCGCGAAGTACGCGTCCTGCAGCTTTGGCTGCTTGATTTTGGCGTAAACGTCCGAAAGTAACGTGGGGACGACATTGCCGCCTGTCAGTTCCGTTGGAAGTCCAGATACTCTCACTGCAGTAAGTTCAGGACCGCTGAGCTCGACAGGTCCCGTTGACTCCAGGATGTAGCTTAGGGCAACTGGATCAATGGAGATGACCCCGTCGACCCGCTGGCCAGTCTTTTTCTCCCACATAGCCTGAGCAGTACTCGCGGCGGTGGGGAAGTCAGGGGTGAGATTCGTATCTTGCATGTATTTGCCGAGACGGGTCGAAAAGATCCTTTCTTGTTCGGCGTCTACTGATAGAGCGGGCGATACCACACCCAAGTCACTAGCGCTACTTTGAGCATCGAGGGAAAGCTTTCCTCGATCCAGGGTCAGAACAGCTAGAGCCCCGGGTATTCCTCCTGAAGCCCTGGCCTCTGCATTGTTTTGAATCATCAGCAGATACGTTCTTGGGCCATCGGCCCCCAGCATATTGGGGGCTACTTTGGCGGCATCCGCGGCCGAGTCGAGAGCTCCTGTTGCTTCCCTAAGCTCGTCACCTGCCTCAAGCAGGGGACGCGCTACTTGCGGCAAGAGTTGAGTGGTATCGATATCCTGCAGTCTTTCGGACGAAGCCCGGACGGTGTACGCAGCTGATTCTATAGTTGGAGCAGCAGCCTTTAGGGGTTCTAAAGTGCTGCCCTTACCAGTGGGAACTAGTGCCTGCCAGTCGAGAGACTCGTACACGTTGAGCAAAGGAATAAGACCAAGTCCTGCTACATCATCAGCTGATCTGGCTACCTCGGAAACTGCACTAAGATTTGGTCCGATCCACGGCAGACTAGACGCCAGGGTCCATAGGGGATCTTCGGCGGCACGCCTGGCAACCAATGTGTGATCGCGAAGCTCATTAGCTGTATTAGCGGCTGATTCTGCATCCGATGCCACGATCTCTTGCTTCAGCTGGGGTATAAGACGAGCCGCTGCCTCTAGCTCAGTCTTGATCGACGATGCCTTAAGCCCCACCCAAACCGTTCCACTGCCGATGAGTACAAGGAACACAATGATGGGGAGGCTGACTTTCAGCCGCTTTCGTGGGGAACGAAAAGTCGGGTGCGAGAGTTGGTTATTAGTGTCCTTTTCCCGCGGGTTGCCGGTTTCCATCTAAGGTCGTCCCAGTCCGCGGTACGTCCATCCTGCAGCCCGCCATTTATGATGCTCCAAGACGTTTCTGCCGTCCAACACTTTCGGTGAGGCCACCATGGCTGCAGTTTCATAGGGATCTAAATCGCGGTACTCCTGCCACTCTGTCAACAGCAGAAGGACATCAGCTCGATGAATAGCAGCGTCGGTGGATTCTTCGTAATGCAATTCCGGGAAGCGGCGAGCAGCATTCTGGAGTGCCTGAGGATCCGTTACGGTAACAACTGCTCCCTGCAGCTGCAGCTGCGCTGCGATACTCAATGCTGGAGAATCACGGACGTCGTCGCTCTCAGGTTTGAAGGCCGCGCCTAGCACGGTAACACGCTGGCCTAAAAGTGAACCTCCGCACAGCTCCCGTGTTAATTCGACAACGCGTATCCGCCGACGCATATTGATTGCATCTACTTCACGAAGGAACGTCAAAGCCTGGTCGGCGCCAAGTTCCCCTGCCCGCGCCATGAACGCACGGATATCCTTGGGGAGACAACCTCCACCGAATCCAATCCCTGCATTGAGAAACTTACGGCCAATCCTGTCGTCTAGGCCAATCGCGTCCGCTAGCACCGTCACATCAGCGCCAGCAGCATCACAGAGTTCTGCCATCGCGTTGATAAAAGAAATTTTTGTGGCCAAAAATGAATTGGCGGCCGTCTTGACTAATTCAGCAGTTGGCAGGTCAGCAACCAGCCGAGGAACGCCCGCCTCTAGGGGGGTGGCGTAAACTCGGTCTAGGATCTGAACGGCATCATGGTCCTCAGAACCTCCGGTTACTCCGTAGACCAGCCTATCGGGCTGAAGGGTGTCAGAAACAGCGTGTCCTTCTCGAAGGAATTCTGGGTTCCACAACAGGTGAGCCTCGGGTTGAGCATCTTTGACAATCGCTGCCAACCTTGCGGCGGTTCCCACTGGAACAGTCGACTTCCCAACTACGACATCCCCAGGGGAAAGATGGGGGAGAAGGCCGGCTGTGGCGGCGTCCACGTAGGTCATGTCAGCAGCATTCTCGCCCTTCTTCTGCGGAGTGCCCACGCAAATGAAGTGCACGGAGTTACCCACGGCGGCCGCCATGTCCGTCGTGAAGGAAAGCCGCCCAGTTGCTTGGACCTCGCGCAGCAAGTCCTCTAATCCGGGTTCAAAGAAGGGTGCGCGGGCTGCAGATAAATCTGCAATCTTTCTTTCATCTACATCGATTCCCACAACTTCATGTCCGAGTTTAGCCATGCAGGCGGCGTGGACCGCTCCCAAATAGCCGCAACCTATAACCGATATTCGCATTAGATTTCCCTTCCCGAGGCGGTCACTGGGCCGCCAGAGAATCAGTAGGCTCCAGCGCTTCGAAAGACAGCGCGGAAGGTCTTTATGAGGATGAGTAAGTCTCCGGCCAACGACCAGTTCTCAACGTAGTACAGGTCAAGACGTACGGAGTCCTGCCAAGACAGGTCTGAGCGCCCGCTTACTTGCCAAAGGCCGGTTAGGCCGGGCTTAACCAATAATCTGCGCCGGACGTCGTGCTCGTACTCTTCAACTTCGGATGGCAGAGGGGGCCGCGGGCCTACAAGGCTCATAGATCCAGAAAAAATGTTGAAAAGCTGAGGTAGTTCATCCAGGCTGAACTTACGCAAAAACTGGCCGACTCGCGTAACCCGCGGATCATTTTTCATCTTGAACAGCACGCCATTGCCGTCAGTACGGTGCCGAAGGTCTTTCAGCCGCTGCTCTGCGTCTGTAACCATAGACCGGAACTTGTACATGCGAAAAGGAATACCTTCAATCCCCACACGCTCCTGTTTGAAGAAAATTGGGCCTTTGTCGTCCAGTTTTATAAGTGCGGCGACAAATAACATGACCGGAGCAGACAAGACGATCAAGAGGCCCGACACGGTAACGTCAAATAGACGCTTCACCACTCGTTGGCCGCCCTCTAAGGTCGGTGTGGTGACATGAATCAACGGGAGGCCTGCCACCTGCTGGGTATGAATACGAGGGCCAGCGATATCAGTCAAAGCAGGCGCCATTATGAGACCGACATTATTAGCGGCAAGCTCCCATCCCAGATGTCGCAAGGTTTGAGGATGCAACTGCACGCCCGCTGTTACCGCTACGGCGTCCGCACCGCAACACCTGATCGCGGACATGATATTTGACACCTTGGCTTCGTGACCGAGAATTGGTAGCCCGGACTCTGGCTCAAAATCGGCGTCCGGACGCGAGCCAGGAGTGTAAGCGGCAACCGGGCGATAACCGGCTGCCTTCGCGCTGGTCAGAGAATCGTAAAGATGCGCCACGGCGCTTTGGCTTCCTAGTAGAAGCAAGCGCGACATGCTTTGGCCTTTGAGTCTGTCTATTCCTAAGTGCTGTCGTAACAGCCAGCGCCCGACAAGCAATCCAATCAGGCCAACGGGCAAAGCAACGCCTACGTATCCTCGTGCCGTATCAAATCGGCAAACATAGGAAATGATGGCCACAAGTCCGAATAACCATAGAGAAGCTGCCGCCACTCTCTTGTACTCGTCGGGCCCCGCGCCCAATATACGACTTTGCCGTGAGTTCCATGCGCCCAGCATCCCCCACCAAACGACCGATAAGGCGGCCGAAAGCCATAAATAAAGGGATTCGTGGTCTGAGTCGGTGGAACCAGGTTCCACTCCAAACCTGACCACGTAAGCGCCAGCTACTGCCCAGACAATGATGAAGGCGTCAACGATACTTAGCGTGCGAGCAGTTTTAGCACGCCAATTGGACACTGTCCCCATCCAATATCCCCATAGTGTAATAGCTAGAGCGAACCAGTCCGCTCAGAGACCGAACGACCGCGCGGAGGCGAGCCTGCGGCCCGAAGCAAGGAATGATTGGCAACAGTCGCGTCTCGACGATCAGTACGACTATAGCTGGCTCCGGGCCCTCTACTTGACTTTGTTGCGGCTCTGGGCAGCTGGTGGTCCTCGGATGGTCAGATGGGGATCGCGAGGTTCGGTTGTTAGCCCTTGCCACCGGTGCTCTATCATTTCACTCGGCGGGCGCTCCTTAGGGATCTCGTTAGCTTGACCTGCCGACCTCGTCAGCGCAGTCAAGCTTGACGGAGTGCTTATGAGCTTGTGCTACGCACAAAATGATTGTTTGCCCGATCAAATACTTGGGGGTTTTTTTGTCCGGACTTATAGTGCACGAATGGCTTGAAAGGCACGGTGGTGCAGAGTCCGTTGTTGAGCAGTTCAGCGAGCTCTATCCCGATGCTCCTATCTTCTGTCTCTGGGATGATTATCCTGAGCGGTTTGTGGGTCGAGAGGTCCGGCAGTCATGGCTTAGTTCCACGCCACTCCGCCGCTCAAAGCCGATGGCACTTCCCTTCATGCTTCCGACGTGGCGGCGGATTCCGGAAGCTGACGCCGAATGGATCTTGTGCAGTTCTCATCTGTTTGCCCATCACGCTCAACTTCACGGGCAAGACACCGCAGTGCCTAAGTATGTTTACGCTCATACTCCTGCGCGCTACATCTGGAACCCAGAACTTGATACACGCGGGAAGTCAGTTGCGATTCAGGCTGCCTCGCGCGTGCTTCAAAGGATCGATAGGACGCGGGCCGCGGAGGCTACATCAATCGCTGCCAATAGCAGCTTTGTTCGCGACAGAATACAGGCTACCTGGAATATGCCCGCGACGGTCATACACCCACCAGTGGACGTTCAGTACTTTTCTAATCACCGAAGTGCTACGGCTGCTCTCGATGATAACGAAAAGCGAATTCTGGAGAATCTTCCTGATCAATATCTGTTGGGTGCCTCGCGTTTTGTGCCATATAAAGGGTTGAACTTGGTCATCGATGCAGGTATTGCTGCTGATTTGCCGGTTGTTCTTGCAGGAGATGGACCAGAATTAAATTCTTTACGGCAGCAGGCTGATTCCGCACGGGTTCCTGTGCAGATCCTTCAGTCCCCGTCGAGACCACTGCTTCGTGCCTTGTATCAGCGGGCAATGGTTTTTATTTTTCCGCCAATAGAAGACTTTGGAATTATGCCCGTTGAGGCTATGGCCTCTGGTACCCCTGTTATTGCAAACCACGCTGGAGGTGCGGGTGAGAGTGTTGTCCACGGAGGATCCGGCATTCTTTTAGAGGACTTTAGTAGGTCTAGCCTCCACGCCAGCGTGTCTGCGGCAGCCAGTCTTAATCGAGATGCTCCGTCGGCGCGGGCACAGCTCTTCGATAAGTCCATATTCCGTAAGAACATTTCTGAATGGATGGGCTAATGAAGCAAAAAGCACCAGAATCTCAGTCCATCAAAGTCCTGCATCTCGACCATAGCCATGAGGCTGGGGGCGCAGAACTGGCTCTTGTGCGGCTCGTCACCGCGGCTTCCAACTGGAGCCCGAGCATTCTCCTTCCTCGATCAGAATCAACCGACGAGCGCGTGTTTGAAAAAGCCCCTAGGCACGTCACGCGGAGCAACGTCGGTCCGGCTCAAACCCCAGGTGCGGCCTCTCAGGGCTCCTTCGCACGATTCGTTCGCTTTGTATCACAGATCCTTGGTCAGGCTGTAGCTGTGCGGACCTCCAAGGAGTTCAGGAGCGCGGAAGTCGTTCACGCAAATACGTCGCGATCAGGCCTCTACGGTGCTCTTGCTTGTCTAGGAACGAACAAGAAGTTGGTACTGCAGTTGCGCGATCAGATTACAAGAGAAAGTCTTGGTCTATTGGGGCAGCAGGCGTTTGCTCGGATTGCGTTAAGACGTGCCAACGGCATTATATCGAATTCCAAGTCAACGCTAGAGACGGCGATGCTATTGCTGGGCCGGCGTGAAGTACCGACCGCAGTAATTCATAGTCCGATAGGCATCGACCGAACTGAGCAGGATGATCCTTCATTGGAGCCATCACCCCTTCGCATTGCTATGATTGCGCGGATTGATCCGTGGAAGGGCCAGTCGTTGCTTCTAGAAGCATTCGCATGTGCTTTTCCTGACGGTTCGGAAGAACTACTTTTTGCTGGGGGATCGCTTTTTGGGCGTGAGGAGTTCCTGTTGTCCCTTCGGCAAGAGGTGGTCTCTAGAGGGCTTGAGGACCGGGTTCATTTCCTAGGCCACGTTGACGACATATCCCAAGTTTTGTCTCGGGTGGATGTCTGCGTACAGGCGTCTACTCGACCGGAACCTCTTGGCCAGAATGTACTGCAGTACTTGGCGGCCGGTAAGGCGGTCGTGGCATCCAATGAGGGCGGACCAGCAGAATGGATCAGCAATGGTGTCAACGGTCTTCTGGTCGAAGCCAGAGACGCCAGGGCGTTAGCAGATGCGCTCCGGCGCTTGTCCTCTGACAGGGATCTTCTGCTCAAACTTCAGGCTGAGGCACCTCAGACGTCCGGTCTGTTGAGTGACAGCGAGGTCGCGAATGCCCACGGTCGCGTTTTTGCTGAGGTTTTGAAGTGAGTCCAAGTGCGAAAGTTACGTCTCTCGTAAATGTACTTGGGTTGGACGGCGATCAGAGGAAAACAATATGAGCACTGTCGGCATTTCAAAATGTAAAGATCGATCTTTGCTGATTTGGTCGTCACCATCCACAAAGGGTGCTGGTGCATACCAATTGTGGGAGAACTATGGGAGGCTTCTATCGCCGCATGTTCGGGAGTTAGTTCTGCTACGAGGCCACGATGAGTGGGATTCAGCCGTTAATCCTCAAATCAAACTCGGGCTACGATCCGTTTTTTGGTCGCTTACCGAACTGCGTTCCTTGGTGCGGGATAGACAGTGTGCAAATGTCGTCACTTCCATTTCTCAATCAGATATTATCTACGGCATTTTTGTCCGACCCATAACAAAAGCAAATTGGACGATATATGTACTTGGGCAACCGTATCCTGTTTACGGTCAGACCGGTAAGATCAAGCGACATATCTGGAAGTGGCTTTGGCTGTTCTCGGCTCGACGCGCGCATCGGATCATTGCGGTTAGTGACTATATTTCAGAGATTATTTCTCACGATCTAAAAGGGCGGGACATAGTCACAGTCTATCCTTCGCTTAAGGACAGCCATTTGTCCGAGTCGGTTTCTAGATTGCCATCCGAACAGTTGCGAGTGGGTTTCGTCGGGAGACTTTCTCCCGAGAAGGATCCCGTGCTATTTTGCTCAATTTTGGGCGGTCAGGACGAAGTGGATGCCAGAATCTTCGGCGACGGTCCGCTTCGTCCCCAGGTTGAAGGAGCTCTTAACGGGATTAAGTTGTTAGGATTCCGCCCGCAGAACGAAATTTATTCAGAAATCGACGTGATCATGATGACATCAAAGTCGGAGGGATTACCCATGGTGCTAGTCGAAGCAAGCTTGACGGGCGTCGTTCCGCTAGTCTGCGATGTAGGAGGCTGTGCCGAAGCGATTCACCCTGACAATCGGGATCTGCTGGTTGTGCCGCGAGAGGAACGGGATAACGTTGCGTTCTGGAGAGGTCGCCTCGTCAGTCTCCAAGACGCTGATCTTCGAACTGCCATTGCAGCCCGTCAAAGGGAATGGGCCGAACAGAAGTTTAATGCTGAAATTAATTCTGAATGCCTCGCAGCTCTTGTTACCTCAAGGGAGAATAACTTATGAATCGGCTGAAGACCCGTCTTCTGAGGACGATTGATGAGAGGGTTGTACGACACTTCCCAGGAAAATTCGCAAGGCAGATGAGGATCACTTTGCTGCGTATGGCGGGCGCGAAAGTTGGAAGGGGTGTAGTTGTAGCGCAAGGCGTGAGAATTGTCGGCGCCGAAGGATTGATTCTCGAAGATGGCGCCTCAGTTGCACGCGGTACCGTACTAGACGCTCGAGGTGGTCTCACGATAGAGCGGGGCGCCTTGATAGGATTTGAATCCATCGTGTTGACCTCTACTCACAATTCAGACCTAACAGACACGCCAATACACAGTCAGGGAATGTTTACAAACGCCGTTGTTATTGGTGCTTTCAGTTGGATTGGTACGCGGTGTGTCATACAGCCGGGTGTTTCGATAGGTTCAAACGTTGTGGTCGGTTCTTCCGCAGTCGTAACCAAGAACTTGCCGCAGAACGCGGTTTATGCCGGAGTTCCAGCGCGCTTCATCCGACGTCGCTGATGTGGGCCAAAGCAAGAAAACTAGCGGGTAGCCCCTATCTAGCCCAGCTCATCAGTTTGGGCGGCAGTGCGGCCCTGACGTTTTTTAGTGCGTTGATCCTTGCACCTTCGGAACGAGGCCTTGTGGCCATCTTCTTGGCAATTATCAGCGTCGGGAGCTACTTGGCATGCTTTGGCGTACAGTCGGAAATTTTGCAGTGTAGCGCGCGGGGGGATTCGATCTCCGCACGGCTGATAATCAGAGGCCATTTGCTACCGCAGGCTGCGTTTGCCGTGGTCGCGGCTGTGCTGCTTATCGCCGTTAAACCCTTTCCCGATTTTCCGGATGCTCTCGGCATTTTGAGCGCGCTAGGTATTTTTGGAGGTTCGCTTTTCAATAACCTCAGTTGGCGCCAGTACGGCAACGGTCAGTACTTCCTCAGCACTTCGCTTCGCGGATTGGTTCCATTAGTGACGCTTTTTGCGTCATTCATGCTCTACCTTTTTTCGTCACTTTCAGCGATCGCCGTTGCGTCCATCTATATAGCGTTGCAATTCATTTGCTGTATTTTTGTTGTTGATTTTTCCAAATTTGCTCATGGCGGCGTTACAGTGCGTGAAATGCTCCGCGTTTATAACCAATCTCTCTCCTTCTTTTTTTCACAAGCTCAATCGCTCGTGCTATCACGCACGCCGGTAATTGCTTCCGGAATCTGGTTGCCTCCTGCAATCACTGCGGCGATTTCTATCGCCTTGAGTTTGGCCGAGTTGCAGTCCAGCCTTCCGCAGATGCGCTCGGCTATTTCGTTTAAGGAAGCTAGTTCAGCACGCAGACCTCGGCTGACCAATAAACAGCTTCTGTCAGCGATAAAGGCGCTTTGGCCTGGGACCGTGCTTGTGATAATTATTTCCTTTATAGCGCGTGAGTTGCTAAGTGAGGCATATCGTGACCTTCCTCTTTTGGTCGGGCTCTTGTCTCTCGGAGTTGCGGTGCAGGCGCTCGCTGCTTCTGCCATAAATGTCTTGACTGCCCGGCGCTCTTTGGGTGTAGCCATCGGAATTCAGCTATTCGTTATCTGCGCCGCTTTCGCATCTTTAGCCAACTTTTCTGAGGGAAGGATATCTCTGGGTTTAGGTCTTTGGTCCGCTGGGGTGGCATTAGGCTGTCTTGGCGTAATCGCACTCGCCATGAAGCATAAGAGGGGTCGGCATCTATGAAGACTGGCGCAAAGCTTTCGCAGCTGGTGTTCTGCATCGCTGCAATCGCCCTCGTGATCAGCTGCGGTGCCGCCCCGGGTTTGACTAGGTATGTAGCGGGTCTTGAATCACTGCTAAATGTACTTCCTGACCTATGCATCGCGGTACTCGTAATCACATCGCTTTTTGGAAACAATCGACTGGCGCTTCGTAAATCGCCCGCCTGGTATGCGGCGTGGATGTTCTTGACCTGGGTCTTAGTTGCTTCGGTTCCTGCGGTTCTATCTATGGGTGATCAAGCCGTATACGGTTTGCGAGCGATGGTCTGGGGTCTCGCAATAGCTATGCTTTTGCAGACGACAGCCCTAACTTCTCGGGCCAAGGGAACAATTAGGCGTGTTGTGCTGGCTGTCCTACTTGCCAATATGCTGGTTGCACTCTGGC
This sequence comes from Pseudarthrobacter sp. CC4, assembly GCF_048957775.1. Classification (NCBI taxonomy): domain Bacteria; kingdom Bacillati; phylum Actinomycetota; class Actinomycetes; order Micrococcales; family Micrococcaceae; genus Pseudarthrobacter; species Pseudarthrobacter sp. CC4. The sequence continues at coordinate 39,542 of NZ_JARCCZ010000033.1, forward strand.
AGGCCGTGTTTGGTTTGAGTGCTATCGAGTTGCATGAACTGGCAGAGTCGGGGGCGAGTTATCAAGTGGATTCGCAGACTAGACTCCTGGGCTTGCAGGCCACAGGCCAGGAGCTATCGATGCTTGCTGGGAGTGCTTTCATGTGGGCCTGTGCGACTATGGTTACGAGGGGCTTCCGCGTAGCGGGCCCCTCAGTTTGGATGCTCGGCCTTTCTTCGGCTGTGGTCACGCTCGTAGTGTTACAGCGGAGTGCATTGGTTGGCGCCCTTTTTGCACTGGCGGTATTGATTTTTACTTTGGGCTCAGTGCGAGTCGCTAGCCGGCGTGGTTCGATTGCGCGAAGATTCACCGCCGTCATCGCCGTTTCAATGCTCAGTGTTGTTGCTTTGGCGGCTTTGGCGCCGGAGCGCGTCGACCTTGCGTTAGCAAGGTTTCAGACGCTTTTTGGGCTTTCCTCGGATTATTCATTCAATGTCCGGCAGGATACGACCCTGCCAGTGGCTCTCAAACTTATTGGTGAAGGACCGCTGGGTTACGGACTCGGAGCATCAGGGCCAGTCGCTGCGAAATTCGCCCCACAAGGTCCCCTTGCTGATTATCCACTCGGAGGCATAGCAGCCGATAATGGTTACCTTTTTGTGGCACTTCAGATTGGTCTTCCGGGGCTTGCCCTTTTTCTGCTGCTTCTTCTCACCTGGGCTATTTACGGGTCGTTTCTCCTGGTCCCCCCGCAAGAGCGTGCCTCAACCCGGGTGGTCGTCTGCTTTCTCGCAGCGATTATGCTTTCGGGTTCGTTTTGGGGGCTCACCGGTTCAATGGCAATCGTTGCTTTTCTTGCCAGCATGGGGAACGCCTACGCTGATGAGGATGCGGAGCAAACTCTTGAAAGACTACGTTTGCGCAAGAGTCATTGATCGGCTGGCGGCGCGGGGCTTGCAGTGGCTATTGGGTGCACGTCCACTCACGGAACCATGTGCATAGTTATCGCGGCGGCCCTCTTGGGGTCGAGGGCAACATTCAGAATCTTGCTGCCTTGAACCGCCACTTGGTGAGCAGGGGGCATTAAACGAGCCAGTTGCCGGGCCATTGACGTTTTGAGAGAGGTTCTGCCGGGGCTACGCACCTATTGGTTGGCGGTGAACCACGCTTTACTGTTCGATCATGACCGGCCTAGAGTAAACCGTTTGGCGCCGTTTGGGGCTGAAGATCGGCCAGGTGAGATTTTTTGTCGAAATTCCGTTTATTTCGTGGGCAGCCAGTCGACGTAGGTCTGTTTATGGCGGTAGTTGAAGACATATGAGGATAATGACTTCGGCATGGTGCCTGGCGGCCGGGAATGGACGACGACCAGTACCTGGTCGCCAAAATAGTCTCCCCAGCGGGCGGAAGGGGAGGGCCTAAGTCAGGATCAGCAAATCGTGCTCACCGAGTAATAGCACCGGTTAAACGTTGGGTTCGCGCTGTCTCGCTCGGAGGGGATGGAACCACCGTTGCGTTCACGACGATCGGTCCTTAGCGGCGCAGCCTGGGAAGTTCTGGGGTTGGCTGCCGTTCTGGCTGGCGGCACGGGGTGGGGCGGACGTTATCGTTCACGGTCGTGGATACGACCCGGTGATTGAGCTACATGGCCCTCAGTCACTACCGGTAGCAAGCTAGGCCCCGCCGGGGAGGATGTGCCCCGCACAGGACAATCTCGGACGCTCAGGTGAAGAACGCGCTGGCCTACCTGTACTGAGTCAGAACGTTGGTTACATCGTGAATGGGTGAACCGTCCCGGGAATCATGCCGCCTGTTTGTTGGCGGCGTCGTCGGGTAACGGGCCGGTTTTGTAGATCATAATATGTCTGCTCATATTCCTCTGGCGTCTGGTGATCCAGGGCGGAATGCAGGCGAAACGGATCTTCGGGACGTGTACGCCTCTTGCCAACCAGTCCGCGCCGAGCGCTACGCTAATCCAAAGGGGGGAAATGACGACGAAACCTAAGGACCGTAGCGGGGCGTGGGCCGACTTCGGCACCGGCGTCCTAGCTTGGATCAGCGGCGCAGCGGTGCTCGGCTTTGGCGCATGGTTGCTCTTCGGCCAGCCCGACCTGACTGGGGCGTCTAACGGAGATCGACAGACCCGCACTTCTCAGCGTCCCGTTCAGTATGTTGATGAGGACTACGAGCCCACCGACCAGGAGATCGAAGAGGCGGTACAAGAGTCGCGGGAGAAAGTCTTCGGCAAGGGGTGGTCATGTTTCTACGACCCGACCATGAACGAGAATTGGCACGACGACGTGCGCTGCACTAACGGAGCAAAATCATATCGCCCCATCCTTCTCGCCGACCGGGGGTTTGTGACCGAAGAAGACATGCGCGCGGCCGGTCAAGACTATGAGAACCACCTAAACTCCGGCGTCAAGCCCTAAGAGGTTCCGCCGGTAGGTGAGGTCGTGCTGGATTTAACGGCGCAGGCACAAGCTTTGATAAACACGTGTTTGTCTAGAACCAGTGTTGCCTCGGGATGCTTGTGCCTGTCGTCCCATCACCCGTCATGAATCCCCTCTGGGCCCAATTCGAGGCCCTGATTCCGCCCGTGATCGACACCCATCCTTGGGGTGCCACCGGCCCCGGGTGTCGGACCGGGTCGTGTTCGACAAGCTTGTCCAGGTCCTCGTGCTCGGGGTCATGTACGAGAAGATCGCCGATACGTCCTCCCAAACGAACGCTGTGTAAGGACGGGGGCTAAATCCGCACCGCGGTCAGTTGCCCCTGAAGATCAGCTGTTCTACCTGCTCGGGTTCAATGCTGAGGTCTTGTGCCCATTCGGTCATACAAGCCGTGTACTTGCGGTAGCTGCCGGCGCTGTGCCAGGTAAGCCACAGGGTGAACCGTCCCGGGCATCATTCCGCCTGTTTGTTGGCGGCGTCGTCGGGTAACGGGCCGGTTTGTAGATCATAATATGTCTGCTCATATTCCTCTGGCGTCTGGTGATCCAGGGCGGAATGCAGGCGTTCGTTGTTGTACCGGTGGACCCACTCGAAGACGATCTCCATCACGTCGGTTTCGGTCTTCAACGCCCCGCTTGTCAATGGCCATTTGTTTCTGCCCACGGGCGGCCAGTTAATCGGCCCGCTGGTGGCCAGTAAAACTGCCCGGTGAT